>JBOGPP010000215.1:0-12555 GCA_050748485.1 Nitrososphaeraceae archaeon
AATTATACTGGTTCGTGTTCACACCTCACACTTTGTTAGAATACTTAATTAGAGTGTGTGATTCGGGGGAAAATGCGATTCAATTGGTCAACAATGCACTAAGACAAAATTTGCGCGAAAAATTTACCTAACCTCAGATTCTTCATAATCACGGATCCATTTCACTCTTACATCCTTGAATTCCCCGTTTACGGGTTCAGAGAGTAAGGCCCCAATTGTTTTAACAAATTAAGTTGATCCACTACATCCCAATGCCCTGTAATTATTTCATTTTCTATTTTATATAGATCTGCAGATCTGATGTTTACTGGTTTGTTTGTTGGTGGAATACCATGAAATTCTCCTTTATGTGTTCCAGTCCCGTTAAGAAATACTACTACAAGATCATTTTCTGCAACTATATGTTCTATCTTTGCCCGCCAATCTGGAAACGCATTAAGAAAGTCGGTTAAGAACTGTTTGAACCCTTCACCTCCTCTTCCTGCCTGAGGACTACCCTCAACAGAATCTTTACCGAAGTATTTTTCAATAGATGATAAATTGCGTCCGTTGAAAATATCATCTATAAACGACCTTATGATAGTCTTATTTCTTTCCTCATTGGAATTCCCTTTAGTTGAAGGCATATGGTGTGATATAGTGGGTTATAATATTTATCCTTCTTTTGGTTATGCGCGCAAAATTCACATCTGCGTTATTTCCTTCACTCAGAGAGATAATGAAATGGCATTCATCTAAGTATATTGTAGATCTACGTACACTACGTTACGATCTTAATACTACTTGACATACGAATGATGATG
This sequence comes from Nitrososphaeraceae archaeon, assembly GCA_050748485.1. GTDB lineage: Archaea > Thermoproteota > Nitrososphaeria > Nitrososphaerales > Nitrososphaeraceae > TH5896. Next base: position 804 of record JBOGPP010000215.1, read on the forward strand.
ATCTTGAGGGATTTTCAAGATATCATCGCCGAGATATTACAATGTGCACAAGTAGATCAAGGCATCACAAAAACTAGAGTAATGTACGAGGTCCAAAATTTAAGACATATTGAAAGGAACCAAGTCCTAGACAGATCATCGTCTCTCTTCCGCACGCCCATACTCAGTCCAATTTCAATGTTCTAACAGAAGATAAATTGATGAGGTTCAACAGTTGCATGTCCACAAAATGGACAGAATCTCACATGAACTTGCGACGGGGTTAGTTTGATCAATTGAAATCTGGATTTACAGGTCCTACATACATATGTATTTGCACGTAACATCTGATATGTTACTATGCAGGACAATTTATTACGGATTCCCAGTCTCAATCCAAACCTTTCATTGAGATTGAAATCTTATGATTAGAAGTTGATCCTCGATGAACCTCACAGGAAAAGATTCCTAAAACCTTAAGAGGTATTTCAAGAATTATGATTCTGTGGGATTGTCTACTTTTCTATTGTTATTGGTGCTAGTTCTCGCGGTCATCGGCATAGGTTGGGAGACGTTCTCAGTGGGAGTGATTAATGGATTTGAGAGGGTGATAGACGTGGGTGCGCCTTTCGTCGAGGACTTGACCCAAGAGGCAAGAGATGTCGTTAATGATCCTAATTTTGTGATGACGAATTAGTTCAAACCTAGGAGTTAGTCCTTAGATATTAGTTGTACAAGATTCTTCTAGTAGCTAGGTTAGTCATAAATAAGTATAGATATCTTCACTAATAAAACAGAGTAAAAAGGATGTCAAGACAACTAAGGCACAGATCCAGATCTGAAGTAATTTCATCTGTTCTTGAATCGACCAATGGCAACAAGTTAAGGGTAACTGAGATTCAGTTCAAGACATATCTCTCGTACAACATCCTAAAAGAATACCTAGTCGATCTACTTCGGTGTGATCTTATTGAATATATAGAGGGAGAGAGGACGTTTAAAACAACTCCAAAAGGTATGCAGGCATTGATGACGTACAATAAGATGGATGAATTGTTCGTTAAAACTCGTTAGTAGAGAATGTCATGATTTAATTTCTTCTTATGTAAAGAATGATATCTGATATTAGTGTTAGACTCGAATTGATGTATTCCGAGATAATTCAATAATTGAACCCAAAGTCCAGAGAATATTGGGTATAATGAATGAGATATTTAGTTCACTCGATATAGAGGTAATCAGGCAAAGAAGTGTGGTGTTAGAAAGGGATGCCGAGGTTGAAGATCAACCTAAGTGACTACATTGACGTTCCGTCTAAACGACACGCGAGAACAGAAGATGATTTGGTAAAAGAAGATGACATGAGTACTAGTAAACATGTCTTCAAAACAAAAAAACGAGTTCTGCACCAATCCAGTTGGCTAGTTAGGAGAGGCGCGCATAAACACCGGTCTATCATCTGTTGCAGTTGGTCTCTCTTCATCCTCTTCCATCTCTTCTACTTCAGATCCAAGGAGGTTGACTCTATGTTCGAGGATTATTTCATCACGTATGGATGTTCTTTACTGAGATTTCTCCTCAAGAGTCGAATAAATATGTCAAATATGGTTCAAATCCATCCGGATTCGGACCAACATTCAAAAGAGGATTAAGGATCATCACGCCGATTGAAGAGAACTTGAATTAATACAAAAGGTCTTACTCCTGACCTAAAATCGCCACAAAATACCTGTTACTATGAAAGTTTAAATCACAATGAAGTTATTACTGGATAAACAATGAAGGAACCAAGATTGTCTGAGAACCCCGAAGTTACCATAAAGGGTTCGAGTCCCACTCCAGAAAACAATTCAAACGGAAGACTTACTTTTTCAGAAGAAATGCGTTAAAGTAGCTTATTGAGTAGTATGAATTTGAAATCAATATTAAGACTTGGGATACATACGGTTTGCAATTGAATAGTTAACAAATCTTACTTACTTTCTACAATTGCAATTTTAATGAGTATTAACCCGTGTTATGTTATCATGGTCTTCACCGGCCTGGAGTATGTTCTTTGGTTGTTTTTCCAAATTTAGAATAATACTCTAGTTTGGTAAAAGAAATAAGTAAAGGAACCATATGTTTTCTAGTAGGTTAGTCTTCTTCCTCTTCTCCTTTCTCCTCCGTCTTCTCCCTTTGCGTTACTACCTCCTGTATTACCACCTGAGTTATCTAGTTCTTCAGTTGAGGGGAATGTAGTTGGTACTTCTTCAACTGGCGGGGGGTTCTATGGGTTGTTGTGGGACTCCAGGAAAGGGCATACTTGCTGCCGCTGCCGCTGCGCCTCCAGTACCTGCGGTGGCAGCCGTTGGTTTGTCATTATTATTAGAATCCATTGCTCCCTGTATAGTTGCAGTGTCTTCTGCGTGTCTATCTTCCATTAACTTGGTGAAAGTGTCTTCAAACTGTTCTTGGTTAAGCTCCGCGTTTGAATCCTTGCGAATTATTTCCTCTTCCTCTTCTATATCTTCAGTGCTTAATTTCGACGCAATGTCTGTTGATAGATCTCGCATATTTAAGTCATATTCAATTACGTCTAATGTACGTAATGACTCCGTGTTGTTCATTGTGTAACACTATCGTGTCTACTTTTGTAAATGCGCCGGTATTTGTAAGGGTTACAAGTAAACGGTCTAGACATTTAAGAAGGATTAGATTCTAACCTTTAGCTAGGAGCGTGACTTAGTTAACATACGGACAATCCAAGAAGCATAGGAACACAAAAATGGAACACTTTACCTAAGTTTCTAAATGCCAAATGGTAAGAGAGTGTATTATAACGATAAAGAGATACAAAATGTTGACATTATATTCAGAATACCGAATATAGAAGGACATCTAATTACAGATATTTTAGACTATCCTGATATGCTTGAACATAATGACCCAGAAGAATGGTTGAATAGAAATCATATTACACAGGCTAGAATAAATGAGACTAGTCATTTTGTCGAGATAACGCTAATGAATGACACCGACACAATTCTGAATGTCCGTAAGATACCTTATGAATCGATCGCAGAAATAAATATTCTAAGTAAGGAGTCTGTTGGACCTTCTAAGATACCAATTAATCAATTATCAAAGTCTGAAAAGTCTAGTCTTAAATGATCCAGGAGAATAATCAGTACTCTCATACTCCAATAAAAGACTTATTACGGTCTATCCTCATAAATGATGAACGACATGAAAGGACCTTATCCAATGGGCACCGGTGCGGAAAGCTTGTTCCATGTTGATAGTGGCGATGTACGATTAAAAACTCAACCTGTCAAATATACGAGTAATGACGGTTCACTGTCATGTAAATTGACAGTATATACACCTTCAATAAGTCCTGAGGAAGTGGGATACAATGAGGACGGAAAAATAAAAGATAATCCTGTAGAATATTTTGAAATAGACGCTTTTGAAGGAAAAGAAAAAATAATGCAAGCCAAGAAGGAACAGAGCATAGTTGATGACTTTCCAATTAAATGTAATACTGAAGGAGAAGCATTAGGGATACTTATTAAATTATTAGGTGAATAAAGGTAAAGGTAAAGAGGAACACACATAAGATTTTTCATTATTGAAATGCTTTCTTAAATTCCACCACTTTTTACAGGACTCACTATCTTTTTGAGTCTCTTCTGTATATGGTTTGCCTTTTGTTGGGTGCGTCGTGTTTTTTATAGTATTTTAGTCTATTGTTAGTCTGTCTTTGTACGATTTCTTTGGGTCTATTGTTACCCTTCAGTGGGTGATTGTGTGTTTTGTAATATTTTAGATGTCCCTCTTATTTTCTCACAGGTCTACTTGCTTTTATGGTGGAATAATTTCCCTTATGCTAAGATTTTTGAAATCGAAAATGAGATTATCTGCTCTAAAAGTTGCAATAGGCCCAGAATTAGTAATTACATAGTCTTTTTCTTTACCACAATCTACACTGTAAAACTCTTCGTCAGAAGTATCAGCATACCATTTGCCATTATCTTCAACTTCAGATATCTTATTCCAATTATTGTTAGCGTTAATGTCCAAATATGATTCCATCTTTACAGATAAATCATTATCGAGATTATACATTATAGTTTTCCAACCGATCCATCTATTTACGAGAGAGTTAGGTATTTCTGAGACTCCACGTGCATCAGTATACCCTCCAGTATGCCATATTTCCTTTTTCCAAGACACTTTGCCATCAATGTATAAACCACCATTTAAAGCTGTTCCCTCACACGGAACCATATCATTGTGTCGCCCTCCTCTTGCACGCCATGTCAGATGAGGATCTGATGAGTCTCCGTCTTCGCTTCCCTCTTCATGATCAGATAATTCATTAGAACCTGCGGTCAGAGTGGAAGATATCATTCTAACGTATCCTGTCATTTCTACATTCTTCCATTCTTCTTGTCCTGGAAGTGTATTTACACGTAGCCTTACATTTGAACTATTTACTCTCCATGAATTATCTGAATGCTGGTCCAGAGCAATATCTGAATTGAAAGAAACTATTTCATCGTCGAACGGATCCTGCATGTTGATGAACCACTCTCTTCCATTCTGTACTGTAGGATAGATCTGGAGAGTACCAAATTGATCCATTCTTCTTTCCCCTTCTGGAATAGTGAGCGGAGGAGGAGTAATAATGAATCGTGTATAAAACAGGATGAAAATAATAAAGAGGACTAATGTGCTTGATGCGATTAATACAATTCTCTTTCTGTGCTTTGCATTATCAGGTATCTTCATTTATATCAATCATAGTTTGTAATAGAGAACATCAGGAAGATAGAGAGAATAATTGAAGTCGAATAAGTAGCACGAAAATGTATCCACATATCGTTAATTACATTGATACAAATCATAGACATAATAAACCAATGGTCAATTGATAGGTGTTTATATACATACACCATACCCTAATGGAGTAGGATAACTAAACTGACTGCTTTACTCAATGAAAATGCTTTCATTTGCTATTTGACTAATAATGCGAAGCCTAATCAAAGCCCCTTTAATTGTTTTGAAACTCATGGTCGAAATCCTCTCCATGTCCGAAAAAACCCATAGCAAGTTTACAAGTCAAAGTGATAAATTATACTGTGGTGAGTAAGGTCCCAGTATAAAATAAGTGAACAAGGACCTAATCTTTTGGAGGTCTTAATTATGGAATATGAATAATAAAGTAATAGTCGCCTTTTATGCCAAGCCGAATAAGTAAAAAGGGAGGGACTGATGAAAGATAAAATCCATTTAGCTGAGAGGTCCCTATTTACTCCTCTCCCTTGCATGGTTCTTAATTAATGACATCATTTATCAACTTTTTTTCTGTCTTGTTCGAGAAACCTGTTCTTTCTCACCTCTGTTCAAGATTTTGAATATCTTGTTCCAAAGTTTTCTCAGTAATACCATGAATAGACCTACTAAGGATTTTTTCTAATATTCCATAATGGAGTTCTCCTTCCAATCTTATTTGAGTATTGCCTGGCCTTATTTCCTGGCACCTAATGGTTGTTATACTACCTTTACCATTTCCATCTATTATTTCAATTCGAATAGTACTCTCACTAGCAAGCCTAATAAGCCTATTAATCGACGTGATCTTCTTGCCATGAAATGAACCTTCTTGCTCAAATTCGATACTATTATTCTCTCCTTCCCTATTAACAATCCTTACATTCTTAATATATTCTGGATGAAAGCGAGGTAGCGCCTCTACATTCGTGAAATAATCCAAAACACGTTGAACAGAGGCCCTAACTTCCCTGGTGAGATCAATTCGAACAGTCATGTAGTGTCTATTTATTATAGCTCACATCAAAATATATGCAGATCGATATGTGCAACTGTGACACCTTACTAAACATATCTAGTTTCCTCCTATTTTTTTATCTATCTCATAATATTATTGATTATTGCCCTTTTACTTCGAATCTTATGATATCTTGCAAACTGGCAAATATATCGTCTGACTTTGAAAACATTTCTAGCACAACTCTCAGATATAAAGTCTGAAGCATCTCGATAATGGCCTCATCATCTTTATCAACCATACCTCTGTTCGTGAATATTGAAATAAGAGCTGAAAAAATCGTAAGACTAGTCGTCGTAGCTTCCTTCATTTCTGCTCTGAGCGGTCCCGTTTTTTTATGGATATCTTTATTAGTCCTTTGTACTGGGATCTATACCAGTTAAGACCCAAACTTTAAATATTAATAATAAATTACGCATGAGATCCCATGAAGCCTATGAAATTATAGTGTGTAATAAATTGCATGAAAAAAGTCTTACATTCATCATTTGTTGATACTAAATATTAAGATATAAAATAGAACTTCTAGAGCTTAACTAAGTTGGATTTTAAGACGATATTCAAAATTTGTTTGTGAATAGTCTTCAAGCACTCAGTATAAGCCAATACAGTTAGATGGCCCAATTAGATAGCATATATTGATGTAAATGGTGTATCAATAGTATTAGACATGGGATATAATATGAAAGTGCATAGACCAATTTCTTTATTCATTATATTGTTTGTATATTTAATGACAGTTATTGTTGCTAAAAACTATGTCTTTGATGACGTATTAAATAGTCCCTTCCAAACAGCGTTAGCACACGTATCAAATAAATATGGTAATATCACAGTTCAAGCTGGATGGGATCAAGAACCACCATTAGTAGACGAAATAAATGATATCGTTATAGGTGTAACCAGAGAGTCTGGCCTTGTAAATGGTAGTGCAATACCAGTAAGAAATGCTTTGGCTGATATGAGTATCGTAGTAAAATATGGAGGTGTGACAAAATCCTTTGATTTTGTCCCTTCACAAGAACAAGCAGGATGGTATGAAGCAAAAATTCTACCAACAAGAATTGGCTCTTATAATCTAGAGCTAAACGGTACTATTCTGAGCCAGTTAATAAGTGATGAGGTACAGATTGAGGATGTAGAAAGTAAACAGAAAGTATCATTTCCAGAGATTAATAGTGGTAGTGGATCTAGTGGAGATGCCACTAACGCCAATCTCATTAATGGTCAGATATCTAACATTCTAAACCAGATTACAAATGACATAAACAACATCAAAAATGATATCGGGATATTAGCTGAAAGCAATTCAAACATACAAGAAGGGATTCAAAATGTCAAAGACATTGCTGATAGATCGTATATGCTAGCGATAACTGCCATTGGCGTAGGTGCAGCTGGAATACTTATAGCAGCTGCAGCCCTAGTTCGAACTCGTTGATACTCTATCAATACTAACACTCTAAATTACAAACTTACTTCTGCCCTATATCCTCCCAAATACTATATTACACATGTGTAGTTGAACAATCGTAATCGCGTCAGATGCAGATATTCTAACAACTAGTTACTATCTGCTATGTGAAAAGAGAAACTATTTGACTGGTAAATGCTATATGTATTATAATCGATGGTAATAGGTAACGGCTGCTAAGGCTGTAATGGGGACCGCATTGTACAGCGGCTTGGGCCAGGCCATTTTGTTCATTGTTCGCTAGCTCTTAACATACCTGGCCCAGTACTTTCATTCTTGAATTCACTTTATGCAATATTGCATTATGTATAATAAATCTGAATACCAAGGTCTGGCGACCAGCCCATTCTATATACCTATTAAGGCCGTCGATTCTGTATTATCATAGTTTCAATAACATGTTAATAAGGTAGGATGTCCTTAAGGTATTAAGGAAGAAATATGAGCAAATGGAAATGCCTGTGGTGTTCTAAGGTGTTGGAAGGGGAATCCTTTATGGATCTAATTGAGGCCTCCATGAAAGAAGAAAGCGGACAACACGTACACGGCTGGGAAAATATGACTTTAGTAGAAGAAAAGGCAGTCTTAACGAATAAAATGCTGGCTTAGTCTTCCACCATTACTTTATTGTATTGTCCTTAAATCAGTAATGATAGTTTGTCTCATCGAACTTCCAGGCGTCATTATTGTAGAGAAAAGCGCGGAATTCTGGGTCAGATATAGATGCACACTTCTATTCGCTAACGTACTTATGTCGTTACCAACTCTAGCAATATTAGATGGATGTCAGTTGAGGCTTTACTTTCATTATTCTCAATCTTGTAATATGAAAAGAGTAACTATCAATAGGATGTTTTCATTCATCCTTCTATTCTAGTCTCATCCGATTGGCTTCGACTCCACGTTAGAAATAGGATCGCGACGGATGTCCACATTATAAAAAAATGGACCAGCCAATTATATTTAATATTCGACAATTCGTACCATTTTCAAGAATCATCTTGTCATTACAGATCTTCAATATTGCATAAAGGTTGGAATAGCGACGATATCATTAATGACTGCAGTATATACCAAAGCTTTGATTGGATCGATATCGATAAAGTTGATTAATAGACCATGGTGGTAGAATAACTATTACAATATGATATGATCTAGTCTGTTTTGAACTTCTTGCTTGGACCTTCTTTCCATCTACATATATATCTGCCAACGCGGATGCAGACCCCGCAAGAACAGTAATAGTTAATAATCCAATACCAATTATACCTAATGCAAAAATTATCTGTTATATCTCTTCTGCGTAAGGAAATGATTTGACGAGAGGCTCTAGTGCCTTAGCCGCTTGTTCTGCAGTCCGTATATTCACTTGGACATTAACATAAAGAGTACCGGCAGCTGTCACCATTATTGCCCACATGATTTATACGGAAAATGCCATTCCTATAGCAATATCAGATTTCATAAAGTTTATTTCAGATTTTGAAATTGATGATTTGCCCTCTCCAATTTTTTTAATCTTGCCCCTTTGCATGTCTTCTACTTCTTCCGAGGTCAGAATGATGATAACAAAGATCAATAGAGGAATCTCTTCATTTAAAATAAATAGAATTCTTAACGGTTACTGTATTTTGTTCTCGGTAGCACCCATTTCATTCTTGCTTAAACATTTAGACATTCCAGCAATTCCTGTACAGTTGCTGCTCCATAATATAGTAGTTTTCTACTAGGAGTAATCATTTTAGTTAATTCATTAAAAAATGCGCAATAGCACCTGGCTTATCTAGTGAAACGAAATCTAAACGAGATAGATAAAAGTATACATTGTAAAGCCTTCATTTGATTGCACACTAATTCAATTGTTTTTATTTTTTTGAAATGTACAAATGGATCTCCAGTTCATTCTTGTAAGAATAGGCAGCTAGTTTAACCTGTCTACCGCCTACTCTAACTAACTTGTTCAATGATCCATTCCATAAACTTACTAATTCCAGCTTCATCTGCTTGCTTCAGGAAATCAGGATCTTTTAATCTCCACTTAGTTTCTGGAATTGAATCAAAGAATTCTTGCATGCAAAGTATAAATCTAAAGCGTAGGTTTCTCGGATTCTCATTTATCCCATATTTTCGGAGGATATTACATATCCTTCCAAATGCTGTATCATAATCTCGCTTGAAAGGAACCATCTGGAATATTTCATTTAGTATTAATGCAATATGAGATATATCCTCCTTCAATGTAATACTCACACTAATTTTCTATCCATTTTCTATTGTGATATACACGCCTATACGCTTTATTAAATAGTTACGAGGTCGTTCGTATTAGTATCCTTCCAATTTACATAATTCGATCGCACTTGTAACGTTTTCTTATTTTTCTTCATCGCTCATAGACATAATGCATGTTCTCTCCTTCAACCCAAGGGGTATTTTTCTTTTTAGCATAACGAAATAAAAGTCAGATACTAAAGTTAGTTAATATAGATTTCCAGAGACTTGATAAAAGAATTACATATCCTGCTGAAAACCGTGTCCGTAGTTTTCTACTTTATCTTGTTCTCTATTTATAATTGACTGAACTCGTTCAGCTTCCTCTAAACGCCTTTGACTTTGATATTTACCGAGGAGCATATTTAATGCATTAAGCTTAGATCCTCCTGTATCTTTCATTATTTGTTTAGCTGCTCTTTCGATATCCTCTTCAGTATCCAATTCTGTACCCTTCTTTCATTAAGATAGTTATACTATTGTTATAATTTACTTCACCCTAACAACATCTACCTGACCGCTGTGCAGCCAAGTTCGGAGTTCTTCGTGGGATGGCTTGGCTTCATGTTTGCCTGCTAGCTGTAGATGTAGAAGAGCATAATTGACTTGGTTTAATAATGGCTTATTTGCTTCATCACCTTTGCGTGCTTTCTCTTTTAGGTCAGACGGGATAGTACTCCACCATTCTTCGAAACTTCTTGTCATCGACATAGTTCAGCACGACAAACGTATTAAAGGTTTTTCAATTTATTCTCAAAAAATGAAAAAAATTGTGGGAGTATTGAGAATATATATATCATATATATAATTGACCGAAAAATGATTAAAAGTATACAACGACTTGTTTGATCATCGCGGGGAGTAGCCCTCTATCCAACCGTACAGCTGCCAGAAGATTTATGTTCAGCTCTTTTTGCCACTCCTTATCGCTTAAGACGCTAAAATCACCACTTGGCGCAGAAGATATGTTCCCTATGAAGAGAATGGGAAACCCCCAAGAGATTGCAAATGGTATTGCGTGGCTTTGTTCTGACGAATCCTCTTATGCTACTGGTCATATCTTGGCCATCGATGGTGGCTATACCGCTCGCTAGGCATTTCCAATATTAAAGAAGGCTTCCATAAGCCAAATTTCAAATTTCAAAAAAGGAGTACTGATGAAAAACTGTAGAGAAGGAAAACCTTCCCAAGAGTAGAGCACCTTGATGTTACCAATAATAATTTAGACACTTACGTGAATATATATGCAACAACTGAAAAAAACTTGATGAATAAAATTCCGATAGGAAATTAGGTTATAGAGGATAGATGACGATATCATGATGTTAGATAATTAACCCATCATTCGTCCTGAATAGTTAAAGGTAACATATTTGATATCTTACTATTGCTTTTTGTTTGCTATGATAGTGAATAAGTTTTGTCTAAGCAATTGGTGCTAGTTAACAATATTGCCTTTGGAATTGTTGTCTTTCCTTTCATATCTACTGCATATAGAGTACCAGCTAGAGAAAAACATAATGCAAGGCAAATAAAAAGATATCCTAGAGGTATATAGACTATGTAAACTATTATACTACAAATATATAGTTCATTATGTAATGTCCACTGTCAAAAGGATTTTAAGCCACAAATTCGTTATCAATATGGAAAAATGAACAAAAAAGTTTGCACCACACAACTACACCTTATAAGACGGTAACACTTAGAAAAGATGTTTCATACCCCTTATGACAGTACATTCTCGAAGAATCATGTTAGAGCTCTTCTATCCCAACGCTGTCGCAAATGAAAGTTGATATCCATCTGGTTCACGTATATGAAAATATCTCTCTCCCCATGGAGCGTCAGTAGGTGCATTTTCAAATATGACATCAGCCGAAATAGATTCATTATTCTTGAAATAGTCATAGAGTTTGTCTACACTATCGGTATGAAAAATGATTCTTCCAAAATGTTTTCTTGATGTAGTAGCATGGTCATTTTGATTATTTTGACCATTGGTTGGACTAATCAATTCTAGGTTTAAGTAAATCTTAGAATCATTTGATTCACCAATTTCATAGGTACTAAAAATGTCATTAAATGATCCCCCGTATACTAATCTGAATCCCGGTATTTGAGAATAAAAACGACATGACCTGTTCATTTCTTTAATTCTTAGAGTGATGCCAGATATCTTGTGTACT
>JBOGPP010000216.1:0-2100 GCA_050748485.1 Nitrososphaeraceae archaeon
GTCTACGGCTACAAAACTTAGATCTGATATTTTAAAACTTGTACCACAACTTATTTGATAACCTGCTAAATGTTGATCCACGGCATAATCACATAATCGCAGAGGATCAGGTATGAAGTTCGACAACAGCAAAAACAAAAATAGCAATATTGATTATAAATTGAACATGATTATATTATGAAAAGTGAACAACAACAAATTGCATTAATAACTGGGAGCTCATCTGGAATTGGATTTGAGACTTCCTTACGTCTTGCACGAAACGGGATTTATACATATGCTACTATGCGTAATTTAAATAAATCGAATGAGATACTAGATTATGCAAGAAAAGATAATCTCCCATTAAAAGTACTGCGCTTAGATGTAACTGATGAAGAGTCAATCTCAGACGCTATAGACAAGATAATTAGTGAAAAGAGCCGGATTGATATCCTAGTTAATAATGCGGGATACTCTCTATTAGGACCATTGGAACAACTTCATATAGATGAGATTAATGAAGAATTTGAAACTAATTTCTTTGGCATAATAAAACTGATTCAAAGTGTACTACCTATGATGAGAAAACAAGGATACGGAAGAATAATAAATATCAGCTCACTTGCTGGCAGGATTGGATTCCCTTTATCATCAGCCTATGTTAGTTCTAAGTTCGCCTTGGAAGGGCTTGTAGAATCTTTGAGGTATGAAGTTCAACCCTTTGGAATACACGTTTCTCTCATAGAACCTGGAGTAATAAAAACTAATTTTGTAAATAATATGAAGATAGGTAAAAACGTTATTACATCAAGTATCAGTAACAATGACAATTCACCCTATGTAGAGATAATTCAGAAAAGAATCTCTGCGTTTAAACCAAGATTTGAAAAAGGTTCAACTGCAAGTGAAGTGGCGGACATGGTTTTAGAAGCAGTTACATCTGTAAATCCCAAAGTAAGGTATCTTGTAGGTGAAGATGCTATGAAGATGATGAAAAAGAGAAATAATACAACTGATGAGGAATTTGCCAAATTGGTGATGAATAGTGTTTTGGGTAAGGATTATTCCTAAATTTGTCATTCTCACATGTTCTTAAATACTAATCTTATGGAGGAAGATATGCCTTACTGGAATGGCCATACATTCGCCTCAGTAATTGATGTCGGTATGTTCGCTTCCGTCGACTGAATACCATTCCAGTTAATCTCAAATCCAGCATTTAAGGGATAATCTTATCTCAGAATCCTATTGCTAGTTAGATGACGTGACGCTTAGGTGTGACAAATTAAGACTGGCCTTCGACATACGATAAGCAATAAAAGGTCTTCTTGGCTAGTATTGGATATGGCAAGAATTTCTGTGATGACCGTTTCTACTTCGGACAATAATAGTTGGAGATACAATGTAGAAATATTTGAGAATGACGGAAGTGGTTCTAAGAGTACTTACGAAGTTACACTGGATAAGGATTATTACATGGATTTGACAGAAAAAAGACGCATAGTTCCTGAGGAATTCGTCAAGAAGTCATTTGAATTTCTTCTTGATAGAGAATCTAAAGATTCAATACTGCGACAGTTTGACATCGCTCAAATAAATGATTTCTTTCCGGAATATGAGAATGAAATCAGGAAAGCACTAGATCCCAACTAATATAGAGATACTCATACCTGAAAGATTACAACGTGATGATATATAAATCTGTGAATCGTTAGGGATCCAAATGGCAACTCTGTTGCTTATATTTCATCAACTATAACACTTGCAGCCTAATCTGGGATCCAATCAGTTTTTCATTTAGTTCGCTGAAGACTTAATAAGATAAAGTTTGTTTCATCCATGCTTACATGCACAAGGGAATCAAATTTGGGGTCATAAGTATAATAGCAATCATAGTAGGCGTAAGTGCATTTTATCTTGCTTCTCCTTTATTCATTTCAACTGAAATTGATGAACCATTACCTGAAGGAGCTGAGGTACCAGCATCGCCTCCACCATCAAATCAATTTCAAGAATTTATGGCAATGAGCGAAGAAGAAAGAATTGAGGCTGGCAATCAGATGGATGAACAAGAAAAGAATCAGATTATGCTTGAATTCGCAAGGATGAACACTAGTA
>JBOGPP010000217.1:0-13437 GCA_050748485.1 Nitrososphaeraceae archaeon
GTATAAAGCGAAGTGTTCGTTACTATGGAAAACGTATCAGAGAAGCCCAGGTCTAATTCTGATGACAAATTGTATACTTGCAGCATCAAAAAACCAGTGCAAGAAATACATAATGCTACAGCAGACAGGATTATTATCAAGGATAATCTCCTATCTGTACCAAGATTTGTTTGGTTCGTAATGCTTTCCCTGCTGAAATTCATTAATATACGATTATAGAATATCCTTGATAGCACGAGCTCGCCAAAGACTATTCCTACTATTGTACATTGAGCGACTAATAACGGTGCTTTGATTAATGCATCATTATATGAAGTGATAGATTCTTCTTCAGAATTTTCTGAATGAGACATAATCATTGATGGATCGCTATCTGCCTGGGAAAACACATATTGATTGAAAGGTTGAACAGATATGGTTGAAATGATGAAAACTAGATGGACGGGCAAACCATTTGATATGTGTTTGAGGAGAAAGTTAAACAAGATCAGTCACATTTTTGCATACTTCTTACATAAGGGACTCGATTCGATAAAAAACAACAAAGAAAATCAGGGGATGGACCCTATATGGATTGACACGAATTCAACGTATTTTAAGGTACCAATGTTGTCGAATTAGATGCTCCTCCGTTACTGTTTATCATCTGCTGAAGCTCGTAATTTGATACATACTGTTCTGGGAATGATATATCAGATCTGGATTCAAAGCAACTAAATCCACCTGATTGACCTTTTCTCGTAACCCCATCAGAAAGGGGTACTGTAGAATTGTCCTGAACAGGCTGCGATTCTCCTGCTGGCCTACAATTAAACGTGTCTTTAAACATTGTTCCATTGATGTCCCCATATATGGTGTAAGAATAGGTTGTCGCTACTGTTGGGTAAAATACCGCCTCATAAGCGCCAAGTTCGCCAAAGGCGGGTTCCAGATCTAGAGTCATGTTCTTCGCTCCGGCAGAAACATCAACTTTTAATGTCAATCCTTCCACTGGTTGTGTATTATTAGCGTCAAAATTCTCCGGATCAGATGGATCAGGGAACCACGCTTCCAATATTACTCCTGATTTGTCGTCCACAAATGCTGGCTCATTGAGCGACCCGACCTCAAAAAAATAGTCTTTGTCTCCTATTGTATATAGCCGTGTTTGGTGAGCTAACACCGATGAAATAGGAGCTATCATGGACACAGATAGTACACTGATACATAACAGGGAAACTGTTGCAATAGTTATGTTTTTCATCGATATGGTGTTTATCTGCTGAATATTTAAGTCAATTGGTACAGCGTACGAACGATTATCTAAATGCTGGATGAATTGGCGTTATTCATAGTAGGACCAGAACGACTACCACTTACTTAAGTAGGAACAAAATGACTTCTCTGAGGAAATCATCCTAATTTAGACAATATTTTAATCCTCGAAAAGCACCAAAAAATATGGAAGAAATGGAAGTTGTACTACTTATCTGGCTGTACAAAAAAGATTACGGGACAGCCGCAGTTTCGTTGTCATGGCCTCCACTTTCTTCAGCATGTTCGGGGTTTTGAGAAATACTATTTACTCCTATCACAATGCTACTTCCAGGCGGTAATTCTACGTCTTCTGTGCCAGAATTTTGAAGTGCTACATCAGTTATAGTCTGGTTAGCAGTAGATTCGAGGTCAACATGGTACAGACATAACTGTCCAGGATTGGAGAGCTCACCTATATACTCTAGATCCGCTGCCGTTAGATTTGGCGCCTGGCCAATTAACACATTCAAATCGGCTGCTGAATCTTCTCCACAAGGGATGTTTGCAGCTACGTGCCCATTATCAATAACATACGGTGTAGTGTCGTAAAAATGTATGAAGCCATTTGCCGGAATTGTCAAATTTTGAAGTGGTACTGCGACTGAGTCTCGAACGGTCGTACTCTTAGAAGATTCAGTCGCATTGCCGTGCATTGATACACCTGCAGACTGCGCAAATACTAACTGCCCATCGCCATAAATCATTGGATTAGCCCCTGATCCTACAAAAGTAGTAGCCAATATCGCTGCAACAAAAGATGCCGTAAATTTGGTTTTGCTCATTGTTCCCTATTATTAAATCTCCCTATTAAGTCTTGTAGTACAATAGTAGAACAGAATATAAAGTTCGGAAATGACTTTATGGAATATTCACAATTAAAAAGAGTTCCTACGATACCATTGGACAAACTTTTCAAGCAGCAAAAATGAGGTTGTAATAGAGGATAGTTGATAAATTCGATCTTATATTATTCGTTTGGCTACATGCTCGCTATACATTGATGGATTCAATGGTTGATACAACCTATTTTGTCTTGACAATACCCGATGCGAACAGAATCATGGCTGCAAAGAGAATAACATGAGAGAGCTCTATATCCACTTCAGGAATCATAATACCTTGTGCACCCATCGTAGAATAAGAAAGATAAAGCAGTTCCATAACAACGAATAACAAAAATCCAATTGTCATAAGAAAGAGGCGCATCCCTCCGTTTCTAAGATATGCAAACGTGGAAACAGCGGTAAGGAAAATAGCAATTATCAAACCCAAAGTATGAACAAGGATGTGATACACCATGTCAGTATGAGAGATGTGTGGAACTATTGGTGGAACGGCAGTGGCTGAAATGAAGATAAATGCGATTATTATAAATAGCCTCTGTTTATCTGAACTGATTACCACAAATATTTCTCTTAGAGACTGCATGGGGCAAACATGTTGTCTATTCCAAGTATTATCCAAGTATTATAATTTTGTGTTCTCTGATTCGAAATACACCAGAATGAAAACTCAAAGTATAATCAATCGAATCACATAAAATACCTAACCACTAATTATTTCGTCTGGCTTGGAAAAGATATCTTGATAGGTCTGTATATATACTACTTTAACTAATCAGAGTGAAATTAGGCTCCTGAATTGAATAATTATTGAATGCTTTGTAAACAGAAGATCAACCATCATAGCTCTCCCAGAATTGAGGTCGCATAACAAAATCCAGTTAACTTCATACTAGTTGTTATTCTTCAGGAATTATTTTGAAAATCTTTCCCTGTCCTAACGAGACTACATACACATATCCATCGTAGGGACTTACCTCAATATCAGAGATACCTCCAAATCCATGACCGAATACAATATTTTGTGAAAGCGATTCTTCATCCGTATCTGCAACTCTATCATCAAGAGGATCTTCAAGGTTAAGCTCGGTCCTTGCATTGTTCAACTCAAAACGATAGATGTTTCCAGCGTGTATATCTCCAACAAAGATGTCATATTCCAACTCATCGCCATAATTATTAGAATTCAGAAATTTGATTGCAGTGGGTCCAATCGTATATAACCAAGTTAACTGAGGAGAATAGTACGAACCTCTGCCCGTGAAGTTAACCAAATCGTCTGGTTGTTCAGCGGCTATGGTACCTTCGCCTTCTCTAGGATCCCCGCCTCCACGCTCCCAAATTCCCATCACCTGATTCCATCCGCTGTTGAATCCTGGCTTTACAAGATTTATTTCATCTCCGTACCCTGCGCCATTTTCGGTATCCCATAGATTCCCACTAACAGGGTCGAAATCGATGCCGAAAGTATTCCTGATCCCATATGCATAATAGAGATTAAGTGGGTACGTGTCATCAAGTATATAGGTGGCCGCATTAGGGTCTTTCACAGGCTGTCCATCTTGGGTTATTCTTAGTATCCCACCTGTACCGTCGGCTGGGTTTTCCGAATCATTCTGTGATTCAGTTGTATCTTCCACCTTATCTGTATCTCCAATTGGTACGTATAGGTTATCATCAGGACCAATTATTATAGGACCACCATTATGCCGAGGACCCGGACTTGCAGATAGATCCAGAAGCATTTCTGGGTTTATGAGTCGGCTAGTGGGATTACTGGCTGAAAAGTTGTTACTTGATGGAGTACCAGAACTCGAATCACTAAGCGAAAGTTCGTATTTGTATAACCTATTTCCTATTGCTACTCCGCCATCTTCGCCTTTCGCCTCAGTAAAGTACAAAAAGACATTAGTCGTATCTGTATCATTATTCTTAGAGACAGCAATTCCGCACATGCATCTTTCTACTTCTGTTGCTACATTGACATCCAGGATAGGTTCGGGCTGCAGCTGACCATTTATGACTCTTCTTACAGTGCCTCTATCCTTCTCAAGCACAAGAATATCTTTATCAGACAAAAAAGCCATTGTGGTAGGAAGTTGAAGTCCCTCAGTTACTGTTTGAACAGAAAAACCAGGTAAGTTAACGACAGGATTACCACTGTCATTAGAGTATCTAAGTACTGGTTCATGTGATGCCCTAATAGGAGATAACAGAAGGCCTTGATCTTGAAGTATAGAAAGGATGACTATAAAGAATGTTACGATTAGTATTAGCGGTCCGTTAACATTCAACAGCAAATGATTGTTGACCAATCTGCTTATTGTTGTATCTTGCAGGATCTTATAATGGTTGCTTCGAATTTCAAATCTCGTAAATAACGACTCGGAATTTTAGAATCATCAGACCTGCAAAGCAATGTATGATTAGTTACTAGACTATTCAACTACGAATGGTACATTGAACTGTCATATTTATGAATTGATTAGATGTTCAGGACACTAACTAAGCAACCGATGCCGTATCAAGAATCAAATTTGCTTATCCTCTGATGCGAGCTGCCTGATTGGAAATCAGTAAGAGCAGAAAATTCTATGTGGCTATTCAGGGACTCCATAACTGAATGTAATCTGTTTATACTGTTCTTATGGCAAGCTGAAATTGTCGACAGGTGGTGAAGAAGCAGATGAAGGATGAGGAGGAGGAGGTTGATATGCATTAATGCGCTGAAGAGATATAGCATGATTGTCATCCAATGCCCCAACTCCCAGGCTGAGATTCCTTATTGTGATGTCAAGGCTCCGCCTTTCTGTCGCATTTAACGAATATTCTCTAGCTATAATGTCCTTAACTTGAGTATCAGGATTTACAATCTCATTGGTCCGTATTGGAACGGTGATGCTGAATGGTTTTGAAATTAATTCTGCTGGCAATTTTCTGGTTACGTCCTGCTTGTTAATGCTGTACTCGATAAGTTGCAATACAATCTCTCTGCTCGGAACCTCAAGAGCATTTACGGTATAGATGGCATCAACACTCAGTACATTTGTATTCGGTTCACTTGTTGTCTCGCCTGAAGGTTGAGAAATGACTACCCCACGAGAAGAGGAAGTAATTGAAGCTTGTATTGATGGATCGAGATCAATACTTATGGTTGAAACTCCTTCAATGAATCTATCACCACCGTCGGTAATATTGGAGTACAATGAAAATGACGGCACAAAATCCTTGCAGCTAAGACTGATTGAACTCCTGGGCTCTAGGGTTTGCAGCCTATAATTACTTTCGGCGGTAAAAGGCGGGGAATCAACGGCAGTCCCATTAGCTCCTTTGCTCGGTTGAGGGGTTTCTGATGGAATTACATTCCAGAAGAAGGAAACTGGAAAAAGCTGCCTATTGAATATACTAATGTCTGAATTATATCGACCTGGTCTCAGAGGGCCATCTTGACCAATGATTGTGCCGCAGAGATATCTAGCATTATATTCTATGCTTCCAGGACCCCTATTCAAACTAACAGATGGCGAAGATGTAGATGAATTTGTTTCATTCTCCATAGTAGCAAATGCGTAATTATAACCATTGGTCTGATCGGTATCGAAATCAAAGATAATGAAGTTGCTAGTAAAAGATGTATTTGGAAGCATGATGATAGTCGCAAACATTATCACCAACGAGGATTCCAGTATTATTTTCGGATTCTTCCTCACAAACTCTCGCCAAATTCCGAGCAATTTCTTAACTGTAGAATAATAAAGTGCCAGGCAACTAATAATCTTTCCAACCAACTACTATCTTGTAAAATGGATTACCATTGATAATGATAACATATGACTGTAAACGTATAGTGTAAGTCATTAAGGAACGCGTGGTCCTTGTCCAACTTTAATCATCATGCTCTCCCTTGTGATCCTTTTCATTGCTATCTAACCTCAACAACAATATACTGCAGGCATCTCCTTCGCGAGAGGTACATGGACATAGAGGTTTATGAAAAGATATCGAGTATTAGCACTATTTCTAGGTATTAGAGATACTTTAAAAGTATTATCTGGATCCACGTTAGATATTTTTTCGGTGGAATATGCATCTCAATTACGATTAGCTAACCTCGAGTATATTATGACTCGCTGCATTTAATCATAGACCCGCCAAAGTAGCAGAAGAAGGATTAGCCTTAAAACGGCCTATGAGAATTGGTTTTCTATGGTGATTCCAGCTCATATCGAAGCGCAGAACCTCAGGAGTCTGAGTTAGTAAGGAGGCTAGTCGTTGAATACATAAATATTTCTGTTAAATATATTTGAAGTAATCTTAATGTTCGAAAAGATTGTCAATCTAATGGAATTGTGATCTGGTATGTTAGGAAAAGATGCAACAGGACTGATTATCATTGGCCTCTTCCAGTTGGCTTCCATCTTAGGTAGTACAAATTCAGTCACTTCATTGTATACCTCGTATGGACACCTTGAACATTTGCCCCATTACAATGGTGGTGAAAGTAGGTATGGTTCGGGCAAGTATTATTCATACATGGCACTTGACCCTGAATATGGCATAGCAAAAGAACCATCAAGAATAGAATTCAGCATTCAGGATTTCGATGCGAAGGACGTTTATAATGTCACTACAATGGTAGAAATATACGAAACTTCCTCAGGAGAAAGACTTGATATTTTTCCATGGACTTTTAGGGATATCGGTGATTTTATTTTATACTATACGTTTCCGAAGAATGGAAATTATGTAATTGTTTTGAGTATAGCATCAGAAAACGCCATCGATGATCGTGGAGAAAAAAATGTATTGAAAAATGAATATAACGCCATGTCAGATCCGCCTAGGTCAATATTAGGCAGTACAACAAATTGTAGTTGTGAACGTACCGTTTTCAACATTAAAATAAACCCTACTTTTGGAATTATTCAAAATTCTTTATATGCCGCAATTATTGTCTTGCCTATTACTGTACTGGGAGTCATATTGGCAAAGAATTTCAAAAGAGCGAGATACAGCCATGCCAAAACAACAGGGTCAGGAAAGTCAGGGTCAAATGAGTACGCTGAATACGCTAAGTTCAGCAATAATGAATCATTGAAATATGTTATAATGTTACTGGCGTTAGCAGGCGGTATACTTCATCTTGCAGTATTTCCAGAGCATGCTTCTTTACATATCTATTACAGTGTATTTCTTTTGACTGCCGCAGCAAGTCAAGTTGCATTCGGAGCACTTTACGTGTTAGTTACACTCTCGGATTCAAAATATTCCAAAATGAAAACTCAAGGACAAGCAATCGAGTTATATAAAAAAAACCTTACTATCAATTTATTCGGTCTGGTTGGAACAGCTGTCTTGGTAGGTTTGTATGTATACTCAATCGTTTTGCCTCCACCGCTTTCCCCCTTAAATAGACCTGAAGAGATAAGCATTGCCGGAGTAATTTCTAAATCACTGGAAATTCTATTATTTGTAGGAATAATCCTTATCTTGAGAAAAGACAGACGTGAGATGCAGAGTGCGTTGATCCAGATGAGAGAGCGTTGATAAGAATGTTTTTTGAAGTTTTAACCAATGCCAATCAAAATAATACCCGTCATAACGGTATGAAAAAGCAAGCCTTTTTACGCATGCATATATTACTAGACTTCCCAACTACGGTACCACTCTTCAACCAGTAACAAACAAAGGTATGGCGGCCAGAGGTTAGTCTAATCGAAACGAAGGACTGGCCACCTACCTAACCATGCAGATTTATGTACGTTACAATAATGTTAACATTTTCTGAATAAAAGCATTTCTGGAACAATATTATCCTCAAAAATTAGAGGTAGGAAGACTCAAACATGTAAATCAGAACTTGGATTGCTCCTTAATTCAAGACTTATAAGGGCTATGCCCATGTCTTTTTTATGGTTGAAAATTTGCAACCACTCGTTACTATTCTCCAAGTACTATGCTTCTTCTATTTATCTCGTTCCTTGTAAGGTCGAGACGTTATGCAGCTTCTTCTTGCTGTTTGCCTGGATTTATATGCTATTAATAATCAGTTCCAGTTGGTACCTTCCTGTAGGAGGAAATGAAGCTATCTGTGTGTACTGAGATTTCTTTGCAATTAATCCTATTTTTTGAGCACAAGTGAGAGTTCAAGAGACTCTCCTGAGAATGCATTGATAAAATTGATACTAACTGATGATTCTCTGCCCTGCCCAATTGGCGAGAGACTATGAAACATCTGGGTGTATTAAATCTGATAGTAGATGAGCAGATGCTGACTTGATAGATGATGAAGGGAAGACTGAATTCGTAAATTATAACTGGAAATCCCAAAGTTCCTCGAAAATATCTTTTCTACTTTGTAATAGATCTTAATTTGTCAATTCTAATAGTAATGGAGCTGGTGTCAGGAAGAACTTCTTTACGATCGCCCGAATTGTATAAAAATATGTCGGTGATAAATTCGACTCTACTGTCATTTCGTGGTTCATTTACTTCGGATACCAGTGTTCCATATAGACACATATAACCTGCCTTAGACAGATCCTTTACTACTTTCAAATCAGCTATTCTGAGATCAGGTGTCCTTCCAACATATATCGTTAAAGTACTATTCATGTTTGCATCGCATGGCAGTTTGACATGGATGCTACCATCTACTATGCTAAAAGGAAAGGTGGTATACAAATGCAGATAATCCTTCTCAGGTATTATTTGATTCCGCAACATAATAGTATTCGATCTGACTAGAGGACCTTCGCTAATGATTTGAGTTCCAATGTCCTCTTCATACTCTATATTATTTTTTGCCTGATCCATGGCCGATTCCATAAGGATATTTGGACCAATAATCGATTCAATTGTTTCTTGGGCATGAGGTCCAGCGTTAGTCATGGCTATGAGGTCGCTTCGGTCAGGAAGGAAGTCTTCCTGTAGCTGTGCAAGAGAAGACGGTGTATCCGAAAATATCATGATTAGGGTTAGCAGCAGCATTAAAAAAATAAGAAATACTTTATTCGGAGGAGAGATCCTTTTTGGCATTACGAAGCTACCTACGGCTCGGATAAAAATGGGATTGTTTCGCTTGTTTAATCTTTACATCACCGAATTAATTTCATAATCACATGATTCTATATATGTGCTAATAATCATTAGTTTGCTCCATAATCCAATTCTAGATTACGCTTCAAAGTATGAATGTAGACTAATATTCTTCATGATCAGAATTAAGTCCTAACTTGGTAAATAATAAATTCCCTACCACTCAATAACAGGCCTTTCTATTTTTGCAAAGAAAACCTCATTGTTACCTGGAGTTTTGTCTTGCCATACGACATTTAGATCTCCAATGTTCGATACAGAAAGGGAAGGGCACTCTGAGAAACCATCATTATTGCTGATGTTTATTAACTCACTAAAATTGCTTCCGCCATCAGAGCTGCTGGTTAGAAATACTTCTTCATTTCGTTTACCATCATACGAAACTATACTATCCTGCGATGCTAAAACGATGGTTCCGTTATTTCCAATGATCTCCGGATTCAGCGAATTCCTGAAACTTTCATAGACTAACCTAGGGGCTTCAAAAGTCGTTCCGTTGTCGTTGCTTTTCGTTACGTATAAATCATCTACACTTTCCTTCGGGCTAGCAGCTAGTCCGCCCCAGGTTATGAATAGGCCGTCACGATTGTCCTTAGAAGCATAAACTTGGGATTCACCGCTGCCTCTGTAGTCGCTTAGCCTTCTCGTGTGAGCAAATGTATTACCGCTATCTGCACTCTTTTTGAGAAAGATCCCATTCTTGCCAATGTCGTCAGCTGTCTTCACATTCCATGTTACGTGTACTTCATTATGTTCGGAAGCAGAGACCTTCGGAAATGTGGTCGTGCCGGTCCCTTTTGCAAGAACTATTGATTTATTAAACGTCTTTCCATTATCCATGCTCTCTTGAAGGATGATCCTGCCTCTATCGATTGAGTTTTTCTCAGTTTTGTCTATATCTTGCCACACTACATATATTTTATTTTTGTTCAAAGATATTTCTTGGTTAAAAGAGTCTGATGTGTTATTGCTAAGATTGATAGCACGATCAAAGGTTGTTCCGCCATCCCTACTGACAGATAACATTACTTCTCTATTTTCGGACATTGTGTTGTCTGCCCACACTACATAAACATTGTTCTCGTATACAGCTATTTGTGGATGCTCTGAGAATCCAGAATTGTTGCTTAGGTTAATAGGGCCACTATTCGACATTCCGTCGGTGTCTACGCGCTTTACTAATATTTCGTAATTTGAGCTAATATCTGAGAGAGAATTGTCCTGCCACACTACAAAAGTGTTATTAAGATATGAAGCGATTTGTGGATAGACAGAATCTCCTTCGTTATTGCTAATGTTGTATTGCGCTACAGGGAGGAACTCAATAATTTTATCCTTTTGTGGAACTGATTTCTCTGATCCAAAAGATGTGTTACTTGTAAAAGAAAAGACAAGAGCGAGAAAACAAATCAATCCAGCTACTGTTGTTGTTGAGGAGAATGTTAGTGATGATACCACCTAAATCATCACCTATTCAAACCTTCAGGTCTTATAATGGTTGAGCCTACCATTTGTTAGTTATAGGATTTCGTTTATTCAAAGACTTGTTTGTAACTTCATATAGGGTTCTTGTGACGCGGGCTTATTCGACTGAGTTCTAATAGCATAATACAGATCTTGCAGATCATTTTGATCTGATTAAACATACGACGAATTCTAAAATCAAAAGAATATTCGTCGTCCGAAATCAAACGTCATTTCAAGACTAAGGACTTTATTATAGCCGCAGTTTGTTGGAAGCAGAATTTAAGCTTGGAATCCCAAAACCTCGAATTTAGCAAAGAAAGCTAGAAAATCTACTATTTGTCTTTCAGTTTTCGGTTAGGTTCTAGGCCAGATGGCTCTTTTCTCTTCTTAAACTTGAGTAGAAGAACCAGTACAACTCCGGTTCCAACTAGCATGATAAGCGGAACATAATAAACAGGAGATCTTGATGGATTCCCGTAAAAAATATCAAAAGAGATTATACCTGAATAGGTGTTGAGTGGTAAAAAAGATTGGTCCTTTCCATAAATAGAAACAGAGCCCAAGTTGAAACCTTCTACCGATAGTCTATCCAATATGATTCTTTGTCCGTTATTAGCGGAGAGCCCTTGGTTATTTCCATGCTCTATCGTGATTGGCTCATTTGGCGACCAACCTGCGTCCGATCTTTCATATACTTTGATGTATCCTGATTGTTCACTATTTACTGCTACCCAAAATGCATCTGATTTACCCCCAAACATAACTATCTCAATGAATTTCTCGCTAGGATTCGGTTCATACAATCTGACAACGGTCTTAGCATCACTTCTCTGTGCATATGACATATTATTTTGGATGGTTAAAAGCCAGTTATCTCCAACGGGTGCTCTAAGTGTGTGGTTAATCGGATTTCGTCGATCGGAATTTGAAACATTATAAGAGAAGGTAAATTGTTCGGTATTGTTTGTTTCGAGGTGCTTTATCGGTTTTTGCATCTGATCTTCCAGTTGTAGAGGACGTGTCCCAATAACCTCCGTCTGGTTCGTCTGCCCAAAAATGTCCGATCCAGAATCTTGTTCAATTAAGATCCTTGTACTAAAGAATAAGACGAAAATTAAAAAGAGCGTAACTGTAAAATAAATAAGAGAAGATTCGTGCGAATTCACTTTGGCAATCATAATCTATTCGTATAATATAAATTCTAGTTACCAAAAACCAGCATAAGTTTACATGTCAATACACTGAAACAGAATATCGTAAGCAGATTAACCAATTGATTTGTATTTTGTTCTCCAACACAAAAACATTATTGACCAGAAACCCCCTATCCTGACATTTAGTGCATTTCAAATGGATGAGTTCCAATAGACTAACCTGAATGCTAGAATTTAACAGGATGCAACATTACTATTATCTCGAGCATGGAAAGCTAATCACTTCTGTAATGACTGTTGTAATGAATGAGAGTCGTCACCAAGGAAGCAACTAGCTAATGAATTCGATACCTTCTGATTATCCTTGCAGCTCTGGCATCAAAATGACCAATGGTTTGTTTAAATCTATTGCAGATGATCTATTAATAGGCATAAGTCAAGACAAAAAAAGTATTCTGCCCACGGTGTCAGACCGAAGGGAAGTGGAGTAAGGCCATCTTATATCCAGGTCAAACTATACCAAAGATGAAATTTACTGATGGATATTGGAATGAGAATGGAGATTTTGTTGAATTCAATGCCGAGATTAAACTGCCATGGTATATCTGTAGTAATGGACACGCAACGCCATGCAATGTGGCAGATAGGTAGACAAATCTGGGATAGCTACGATTTCACATGAATGGTAGAAAATGACGAATGTGTTCTAGATTAAGATGCTATTATAAGAATAATTTCTTGCCACGCTCGAACATACTCATTTAATCAATACCTGTCCAAAATATAAAAGCCCCTTATGCCGGGGATATTCTGCATGTCCGCTAAAGCTCAAGGTAAACATACAGGTACAAGAACGAGGCGGTGACTTGACACAGTGAAGGGGATCGACTGGACTTTCACCATATCAAATTTAGACTCGGCACAAGGAGAAGAGGGCTAATTTCATGTATACAACGAAATTATAACGGAATATGGATCACACCAAGTAAATTTTTTTTGGATTCGTAGTATAGAGATAATAATCGTCGTAGTTATCAAAGAGTTCATCAGATATGAAGATGAATGTTTCTTTTTTGCAAATCATGCCTGATCATCGTGATATTACTTAATCTGATCTTCATCTTGAATTCCGTTACTGTAGCTCAGAATATAGTAAGAGCGCAAGCAACAGAAAATGGAACATATCCATATCAGGCACCCTTATTTGCATCTCTAGATGACAGGGAAGACACGAACACTGAAGAGCGAAGAATAGAAAATGAAATGATACGGCAAAACTCTATAGTACCACCATCATATTCTACAGATAACCAATCAAGTACTGGAGAACTACTCCTCTCTGCCAATAATCCATTGAAGGTGGCAGATAGCTATCGGGATCAGGATAGCAGAGTTTACGACGCATCTAATACTTCTGGATCCTTCTATCTTGGAGATGTCCAATTTACTCACTATCGTATCAATGTAAATGGAATTTCGATGCATTATGTAAAGGGCGGCGAGGGCGACCCGATTGTATTATTACATGGATGGCCTAAAACATAGTATGAATGGAGATACATTATGCCCATTTTGGTAAA
>JBOGPP010000218.1:0-11731 GCA_050748485.1 Nitrososphaeraceae archaeon
AATCTTTTTCCCTAGCCTAAAATGTCATTCATTGCCTTCTCTGCTAATTTATCTCTATTACACAAATTCTGGAAAAACAGATCTGACGCTTCAATAAATTCGTTATTTAATCTTTGGCTATCTTATACATACATTGCAATTGCTTTCAACTGATTAAAAATTGGAATCAATCTAACTTTAGTACCCCAAACATGATGGACAGCCGTCTGGTCTTCCCTTAGCAATAATATATGAGGCACACTAATTGCATTCGTTACAAATCGCGAAACCTATGTGCCTATATTCTGGAGAACTATTAATTTTCAATCTGACTGGTTTCGATCTACGATTTGAGTTATTCTTAGTGTTTTTAATTTGGTTACTACCATTAATGACGGCTTCCAAAGATATAACGTAGCAGCATACTGATTTCAGCTGCCATTATAGATGTTGAGAGTGGACTTGCCAAGTAAGAAGAATTAAAATGGATCAGAAGCTGCTGCTGCCGCTAGTCATTAAGAGACGGACTCAGGATCGTCTGCTGATCCCAAATATTTTCATCTCAAATATTTTTTAGCCCCCCCTGTGGCAGGGTATGCCATCCACTCCAACTAGAGCATGCTCATTCTTATTTGAAATTCTGACCTTAACTTTTTCCCTATAAACTATGACTATTCTTCTTCTGATCATGAACCACCAAGGATAGAATACTAAAACTATTTTTATCGCTTACCCAAACTATAATGTAGTATCATGTCATCACCGTCTTCATCAGATATTCAATTCGCTGAACTGGAAAGGGATAATATAGGGGGACAGCGATCTAAGATTGACGTTCTCGCCGCCATCCTATACATATGCAACAATGGAAGTTTAAAAAACCATATTGTTGGTAAAGGTAATTTTAGTGACTCCATGGCAAATCATTATATCTCAATTTTGCTCTACAACGAACTCCTATCTACATATGTCGATAATGAAAATAATGGGAGAACTTACTATAAAACCACTGACAAAGGCAGAGACCTAATTTATCATTATAATCAAATACAAAAATTATTTACAACAGATAAGGAAAGTCAAATTAATGAAACTCAAACTCAAACCAAATTTGGATCTCCTACTAAAGCAATATCAAGTTCAGAAAATCAATTAGCAGTGAAAAGACTGCTTATTATCGATGATGAAGAGGATATAACCTCAGCACTGAAGGCTGGACTAGAAAAATATGGGATTAACGTGGATGTTAGCAATAATCCCGTATCGACATTATCAAACTATAAACCAGGTTACTACGATCTTGTAATATTGGACATTAGGATGCCATATATTGATGGCTTTGAATTATACAAAGTCATAAGAAAACTAGATAATAAGACGAAAATCTGTTTCTGGACTGCTTTTGAAGTGGCATATGAGCAGTTTGTCAAGACATTTCCAACAATGAATGAGCAATACTTTATCAAGAAACCTGTAACGCTTGACGATTTGGTCAACAGAATAAACAAATTAATGACTCTAGAAGATCAAACTATTAGGCAATCTTCATTACCCTCTGTATCCTCAGATTTGTTTCCCCCACATCCATGAGGATTGCACACGTCATAGAAACCTTGTAGTTCAAAATGGGAACCTATACTTATTTATGAAGAAACTAATTGGAAGGCTTCCGAGGAGAAGCTACCTTCTTCTGACTATTCTTTTATTATGTTCTGGGATATTGTCTTTCTTGTCTTACTATTACTCTTCATTGGCCGCTAAGCAGATCATAGAATTAGCCTCTGAAGATATACGATCTAATGCCCGAATTCAGGCTCATGATTTAGGATCTATTCTATCTAATGCGTTAAATACAGTTGCCACCAATCTTGGAGTCCTAACTATATTTCAAGAGACGGTAGAACAACAAAGTAATATTGGAAGTTCTATTTTTAATGTCGTTCAGCAATCATCTGGTGGCCTATCTGTACAGTATTTGCAATTAGATCGTGATGGTAAAATAATTTGGAGCAATAGCAGCGGCAGAGGCGGCAGAGGCGACATCATTGCTTCCTCTAACGTTACCAATTTTATTTCGAATGCCCTTGTCGAGCAAATCTCTAGGGATTTCAATAGTGAAAGTAGGGGCAATGGTAATAACATCATCTTACAAAATGAATTTCTCTTAAGTAATGCTATACTTGAGCCTGCTACAAATAAAATGTATAGTTTGATGGTATATCCTCCGGTCAGAAATTCTGATCCCATGAGTGATTCAGTCGCAAGCCTATCCACCGGAAATGCAATGGCAGCGCTCATAGGATTTGATCATGACAATAATAACAGAGCCAGCATGCTAAATCGACAATCTTCAGCTGAAGTCAAGCAAAATATAGTGTTACTTGTGGACAAAGAGAATGTTATCTTGGAATCAAACGATAATTCTTTGATAGGAATGCCAATTTCTTATTACTTTAATCGGATGATCATAATTGATCCTTCCTCCTTGCATAACAAAAGTTCTGGCTTTGCATCATTTTCAGCTCAAGTCCAGGCGTCTGTACAGACCGGGGCGACTGAACCATTATCATTGGATGTTATGCTAGATGGGAGTAAAATGAGCTTAATATCGGAGCCAATATACTTAGGCGACAAACAGGTTTGGACATTATATGTATTGGCTCCTCATTTACTCACACATGATGTGAATACTCTTTTTGACATTCAGAATAATTTTAGCAGTCTTATGATTATACTCATTGGTGTTATCGCTTTCGTAATTGCCATGATAATACTATTATGGAATAAAGGTCTCGAAGAAGTTGTCAATCAGAGGACAGCAGATCTAGAAAAGACGAATAAGTTTCTGATGACCGCAAACGAGCGATTAAAGGTCAATGATCAGATGCAGAAAGAGTTTCTTAATATCGCCAGCCATGAAATGAAGACGCCCACACAAACTATCTTACTTCATTCCAATCTTCTTTCTATAAATCCTAACTTAGGGCATGAATCTATAGAGGCGATAATACGAAATGCTACGCGGCTGCAAAAGTTAGTTAACGATATTCTTGATATTACAAGAATAGAAAGCAAATCTCTAAAGCTGAATAAAGAAAGACTAAATCTTAATGAAATCATAGTTCCAGTCTTGGAAGAATATTCATCACAGGTTGACAGCGGTAAATTGACCATACAGTACAATGCCTACGATAATATATTTGTAAACGTAGATAAGGCGAGAATTACTCAGGTCATCTCTAATCTTATTAATAATGCCATAAAATTCACAAAACAAGGGTTTATCTCCATTAATACCAAACTGATAGGTACTGATTGTATCCTTGTGAGTATAACTGACACGGGAATCGGCATAGACCCAAAGGTTTTTCCACGGATTTTCGACAAGTTCGTTACCAAGTCAGAGCACGGCATTGGTCTTGGACTGTATATATCCAAGAGTATTGTTGAAGCACACGGAGGAAAAATATGTGCACATAATAATAATGATGCCAAAAAAGATTGTAAGTTTAGTAATTACCATCCATCTATGGCTTATGGATCTACTTTCTCCTTTACGCTAAGTACTTGACCAAAAGTAAGTAACTAATGAGATAGGTACAGTAAAGGGTAATAAATTAAGGAATAAAAGTGAGTATACACTTTCTGGAAAATGATTACTGACTCTATATCGAATAGTATTATATATTCAGCTGTACATCTTTTCTGCATATGCTGAAAGTTGGTTTGAAAAAGATGGCAAATTATGGCGCAAAAGAGTAATTTTGCGCTTCACTGTGGGGCGCAGACAAAAACTGGTTCAGTAGTATATTTTGATCCTGAACCAGGATGTGAGCTGGGAAATCATATCAGTAATACAGAAGAAATAGCTTATGTCGTATCTGGGACCGGGACCGTTGAAGCTAATAGAAGGGAAAATAGGATCAAGGTCAAGTGTTAAATCGGAAGTAGTACCAGTCATGGAAACTCACAACTTTCCTAATATAGCCTCAGAGATAGCTAGTAACATTAGATTCTTTTCCAACGTAATTAGGACTTTTGAACAGGCATTTTGCTTTTTAATTTAAGGAATTTCATACGACTAAACTGCTTGCTACCTGATGAAATTTGACATCAGACTCTTCAGATAATAACACCAATAATGATGTGAATTTTCTACGGCGAGTAGGAGCGTTATTCATCAGTATGACGGTGGGACTTGTTATTATTTGGATATTTCCATTTCCCGTCGACATTGCAATATTGGTACTAATTATTATTTCACTAAATATCTGTAGGAAAAAAGCATTATTTAGGAAACTCGGACGCCAGAATGAGACCCGCATGGAAGGCTGGAGAGGACTTTTTGAATCTTTATTTCAATCATGGGCATCGTCATCAGCCTATAGTGACAAGAGAGATAATAGTCTAGTCAAATATTACTGTATGTCATGTGGTAAGGAGAATAATGGGATTGCTTGTTCCAAATGTGGTTCAAAAATGAAAAGAGCAAATTAAGATCAAAGCATTTTATTTTTTGTGAGAAGCAAACTGTTTGATCCTTTTTCACTTTTTATTATTGTCATTTACTCTTTCATGTGTTATTTGTTGGTGCGTATTAAGCTCCGTTTCATTCTTGAATTTTTCTCCGCATTTGTCGCATTTTAATTTTTTTCTTTCAAATATATTGAATTTCATGCCTACAATAAATAGAGTGTAATACCATATATCAACTGTTACCTGTGGTTGAAGCAACGACTGATTGAGATTGGATTTTCGAAAAATAAAATGTAAGAAAATCTATTATGAACTGATTTTGCAGTTTACAAGAATATTTTCGATTATTATTCAGAAACTGATACATCGTTAAACCGTTAAATAACCCGCCTTCTCAACATAAATTGAGAGCCATATTTCTGAAGATAGAAATTCTGTTTGCAAGATTTTAAGATATTTAAGATATTACTCGTACGGAATACTCATTATATAAGGTGGTAACAGGATCCAGAAAAACTTTCCCCATTAGTAATAGGGGCTGGGAATATCGAATGCCTTGCCATTAATCGAATAAGAACTAAAAAGGTCCTTCATCATCTCTAGATTTAGTTAAATGGGTAACTTATGTCATAATAATATTACCAGTATTTATCTTGTATGCACCAATTCAAACCTCGTTTACCCATGCTATGCTATGTATCTTGGCTTAGAAATGAGCAAATGATAGACATAGCATAAAGTCATAGGTAAGCTGTGCTTTGGCGTTACTATGATGCATATCCAGTAACTGGATGACCGTATTTTGATCCTGCGATTTCGCACCATTTAATAATATTTATGGCTTGACTAAATTTTTATCTAGAACTGAGCAAATACATGAAAACTAGTGGGAATGAGTAATATCATATTAGTCGTACATCAATAATTTTGCTTGAGAGCAGACTTAGTGTATAATGGAAGGAAGAATTGACAAGTAAATCAGATTAGGTTTTTTTCATTTGAATGAAAATATCTTAGACTGTCAGCCACAAAATTAGATCCATCAACAAAAACCCTGATACTACCTATGTCTACGAGAATCTAGTTTTCGTGACTTTTCCTCTTGTATATGACGGTATCTGTCGCTTTCCCTCACAAATTCTTTACCACAAGTTTGGCAGCGTGATAAGGGACCATGGTGTTTTGATTTAACATGTGCAACCAAGTCGCTGTATTCATGGAATTTTTCGCCACAATTATTGCATACCTGCTTCCGGGGACTTAATAACTTCCCAAGTATCATCTATAAAGTATATAGTGTATTGACCTATTTATCCAATACTGAAGGTTTTTCTCCAGTGAGTATAGCATAATAACAATCAGCCGCAGTTCACAATTAAGGAAAAAAGCTTTACACGTGCTAAGTAATAGCTCCCTAAAAAACTGAAGCATATCAAAACGGGATATAGGCAGGGTAAAAGTCTTACTATAGAAAATATCTAATAACGGTTCGATCCAAATAATACATCTCATTTGGAATGCCTAAACGGTTAGGCATAGGTCATCGGTTAGTATATGATACAGTAATCATTCAGACTAATCATTTTTGGAATATAATCAGAAAAGGTAGGACGACCAGAATGTTGTGCAGATAGGTAAGAAAGATCTGGCCATCCATACCTAACCCTTTTCCAACATAGTCTATTAGCCCATATTGAAGCAAGCCGTAACTTGGTTACCCTGCAACAGAGCCTTCGGTTTCGCTATCCTTGCGTTCCTCTTTATCTCTCTTATCGTATTTTCTTTTTGCAAAGTACTCTGACAGGTGCATTAATATTATTCCAAAACCAAACATATACAGTATTGATGATTATTACATATATAGATGATACAGACGCTATTCTGTCAAAGGCTGAGACTGGTGAATTTTTTGATTACTATCTCACTCAGTGGTATTTACTAGCCTAATTTTTGGCATCTAGCTAACCTCTTTGGACGGGTATATTAGGGCTAGCAGCCTATTCTTATTTTACGAGTCATCAATTTAGCTCGGGCTAATCTCTCGTTGACTTGAGACTGTTAATAAAGTGGCGAGGAATAACCAGATGAAGTAGTTTCAAATAGAGAACTTTATAGAAGTACATGAACTGTAGGTGCTGTTCCTTCACTCCACAGATTCTGACTGCGCCGGAAAGATGAATCGCCAAACCTACTGGTCACACGGCTTGCAGGACACTGTTGTAATTCCAGGGCACGGTAAAGTGATTATCCGTATCCCATTTGATGACTTCGGTAAGTCGGTCCATCACTGTCGTAGTATGTTTCACGGGGATGGTGATAAGATGGGTGGTGTTGAAGAGTTAAATTGTATATTCGTTCATAGGGATCATAGACCAAACTTGGTACTGATACAAACTCATCTAGGCAATACGATTGTAAATTTTGGCTTGCTCGTGGTAGACATGCAAAATGGATTTGTAAGCAGAGGTGGGTCTTATGATAGGCTCGGAATGAATATTCAAAACTATCGGCAAGTAATCCCTTCAATACAAGAACTGATTAGTTTTGTAGAAAACAGGGCATACCAATATTCTATACTCAGGCAATACGCGAACCTAGCGGAATTGATCTATTAATTAATGATCATAGTGTCTTGCCTAGAACAAGAGGAGAAAGATTAGAAAAGATTCCCATTTGTGTGAGAGGAACATGGGATGCAGATATAATAGACGAAATCAAGCCTACATACGAGGATCACATAATAGTTAAAAGGTGCGATTCTGCTTTTCAGGATACTGAATTAAGAGTGTGGTTGCGAAGCGCAAGAATAAATGCGCTCATTTTTTGTGGAGTTGATACTTCAATCTGCGTAGAAACCTCCTTGAGGGACGGATTTAACCAAGGATATGACGTGATCCTGGTCGCCGATGCTACCGCTTCTGGAAAAAATAGACATTACGATACCACTCTGGAAAGGGTCAGAGACTACTACGGTATAGTGACACATCTTCACGAATTTGAGGAAATTATGAAGATCTTAGAACAGATTAGTAGCAGAAAGATGGATTACGGAAGACTAAATGAAAGATTAAGTGAGTTTCTTGAGAAGCACAACTTAATTGATATAAGTAAAAGAACATATTAATGTAAGTGGTTTCCTGGTTGGTTGTGATAACGCAAGCTGGTCTTATAATTCCTGGAGCTATCTTACTTGGTTCGAGATACTATCAAGAAATAGCCCCAAACTCTAGAAAATGGCACAAATATTAAGTATGAATTCGAACCATAGGTGTTTCCATGCGAAAGCTTCAGAGACGGTATTGAGATGGTAGAAACAAATGATTTAGAGCCTGGAATCCCAGAGGACAAATTGTATGCTCATGGATTTGGACATGTGGCAGATAATAAATGAATTGGAGCTTTTTAGCTTTGACAATCTCAAAATAGGTAATGCACATACAATGTACTTTCGTTCTTCTTTCGATACTATACAAAGGAACGCAATTAGCTGATTATTTATTTTCCTTATTACTAATGGGGAAAGTTTTTCCAGATAGATTATTCTAAATTCAACCCTTGGAATTTGATACTTCCTTTTTTGTGTCATCTTTTGCACCATAATGTGTTACTTTCTACCATAATTATTCAGCGTATACGTAAAGTAATTCCAGACATTAAATAGCATTCAAGATGATCTACTACTAGTAAAGTACAGCTAATGGAAGAGATAGTTGAAGTATCTAGGGATACATTTGGAAATAGGTTTACAAAAGAAATAGTCTGTGACTGGGTTCTAGAAGGTGAATCAAAGAAAGAGTATAATTTAAAGTAGACCTTTTGTTGCTATTCTGTATGGCATTGGTTGAAAATGGAGCTGAATTTCTTCATGTTATAATTACACTAGCAGCACTACTCTTTACTGCAAAGCTCTTCGCCGAAATTTTCCATCGATTAAAGTTGCCCGTAGTACTTGGCGAACTATTGGCAGGAATAATAATCGGACCATTTGCTATAGGTGGCTTGATATTTTTTGAGGGCGAATCTCTGGTATCCCTTAATGAAACAATACGTAATATTGGAGAAATATCTGCTATTGTCATCTTGTTTGTAGCGGGGCTTGAGATTACCCCTAGAGAATTCTTGAGAGGTGGAGCTGCCTCCTTTACAGTAGGCTCACTTGGTGTTGTTCTTCCATTTTTTGTTGGATTTGTTGTACTATCGTTCTTCGGGCTAGATGCGTTAGAGTCTATGTTAGTGGCTACAGCACTTACGGCGACAAGTATTGCAATATCAGTCCAGGTTTTGACTGAATTAGGAAAGATGCAGACAAAAGAAGCCAGATTGATATTAGGTGCGGCGATTGTAGACGATATACTCGCTATTGCTGTGCTATCTGTTGTAACCACCATGGTTCAAACAGGTGATACTTCTCCTCCAATAATGGATGTCATATTCCTCATACTGCAGATACTGGGACTCTTTGCAGCTCTATTAATTGGTTCTATATACTTGATACCTAAATTACTTCATGTTGAGAGATTATGGAAATCTAAGGGCAGCATAGAAGGAATTGTCACTGCATCTTTCTTTGGAGCTGCAGGTATAGCCGCATTTGTGGGACTATCGCCGATAGTGGGTGCATTTGCTGTGGGTATGGCAGTTGCAAGTACACGTCTTATCAAACAAGTCGATGAATATGCTGAAAAACTGTTAATAATTTTTGGTCCACTATTTTTTGCAATTATTGGAGCCCAAGTGGACCTACGAGGAGTAAATTTTAATGTATTGTATTTGTCAGGCATAGTAATAGCCATAGCTGTAACAACAAAAATTGTTGGATGTGGACTTCCCTCTATCATATTTCTAAAAGACAAGACTAAGGCATTACGGGTGGGCATTGGAATGGTATCACGAGGCGAAGTAGGATTGATTGTAGCAGGAGTAGGTGTGTCAACTGGAGCATTGACCTCCGATATATATACTACTGTTATAATCATGGTTGCTCTGACTACCATAATTACACCGATTTGGCTAAAGAAATCATATATGAATAAAAGTAATCTGACTCCTCAGTCTTCATCTGCATCAAAAGAGGAGAACAAATAGGAAGTTATAATTAGAGTAAATATGGACTGACAACGATAACAGCAAAAGACTAAAGATAATTTCATTTAGAAAAAATCTTGTTCCATTACAGCGAGTCTTGATAATTTGTTTCTTTCGATTAAGAACTTTGCTTTTTGTCATTTAACTTTCCATGATGTTACATAGTTGAGAAACACTTACAAAACTATATATACTCAACCTACTCTTTTCATTTTTGAACCACATTTGGGGCATGCGATTTCTCTGTGTTCGTTTCCACAGCTCATGCAATAGTATTTCACTTGTCCAGAGCTATAGGTTGTCGAACTGAGCGAATTTGCAGGTATTGATTTGAAGAAATCCTTGATAACAGTGAAGTTAATATTGATGGGCTTGCCTCTGTCTTTAATTTCTAACTTCTTTAAGAATAGCCTCCTTCTACACAAACTAATTAGTAAGAAAACAGGTATCGCGACAAACCAATCAATAGGAAAAGGGAATAGAATAGAGATAACAAATGCACTTCCCATATAGACAGCTAACCATTTTAGCTGATTCAACACAAGTTTTCTCTTATCAAAAGCATTCATATCAGTACATTATGCACTCTTATTACCACTTTCACGTCCAAATACTTTGCTATCACGTCATGATACAGCTGGATCGAGCATTGTACAAGGACTAATGTTGAAAGCATATCAATTTAAAGTTAGTCTCATTTCTGACGATCGCCGCATCACCAAAGTGATCCTATTGACAAAATATCTCAGTCACTTAGACTTGATCACTTCTACCTCGCCATCATTGGCCGTTACTATTATTCTATCAAAATCCAAATTATCGGGATCTGGAGGCGTGATCATTACTGATGAAAATGGGCCCATATCTCCAATTGGTTGAACTCGTTCTTGATCATCAAACTGTACTTCAACATTGTTAAGGGAGCCAAAGTTGTTGTTTGATATTTTCACACTGACAGTTTGCATTGTTCCCATTACCTCGCTTCTTTCTATGATTTCGACGTTTAGGCCTGATCTTGGAATAAATACTGAAAGAACAACCACTGCTACTATAATGAATCCAGCAATTATCACATATTTGGCAATTCTAATATAACTTCTTCTAGTGTTAGGAAATCTTATGCCAGTTGAGTCCCATCTTCCCATGACCAAATCTACACATAATAATCCTATAAGACTATGGATAGATTGGACTTAAATTGCCTCGACTTTCTGCCTAAGCTTTTTCCTGATTAGTATTACGATTCGAATAAATTAGATCTTTTTCAAGTAACACAAGGAAAATAAAAATATGGTAATTCTAATGATGGTTGGACATAGAGATATGATTTGTACTGTAGCCAAGAAATGTGACAAATATATCCCAAACAATATAACCATTGTACCAAGCTATCGTATCACTGATAGCTTATCTGATCAAGTGTCTAGGTGTAATTACTGTGGGAGGGAATGGAATGAGTTTTGGATTAGCTATGCGTACGTAACTCGGTCATTAATAAATCAAAGACGGCTCATCAGAAGAAGTTCAATATATGCGGCGGCAGATGGCAAGGATTGTCTATTGCCTAGTTCACCAATAAATTTATGAATTATCAAATAATCATGTTTCCTGACCGAACTTCTGATAATAATAATTATACATATGTTTTCCAGTAATGGCATTAAGTGTGTATTTCTGTATTATTTTGTATATTATGTCCGTCGCTAAAGAATAGGTTAACCAATATTACCTAGTACTGTTGGTAAAGGTAAAAGTATTTCCTTCATTATGGCGGATGTCTTGCTCACTATATGATTGATTTGTCGCATTCCCTAACTGCTTCTGGAATTCGATACAGTATTAATATAGGCTTCATCATAGTCAAAATCTGGGGTAGCAAAGGCTATCAAGAAATCAGTTGGCATCAAGTTATCTCTAATTGAATTATAATAATATTGATTGATAAGAATTGCTATTATTACAATCAGAATAATTATGATACCAGTAAATATTGCCTTATCCCTTAGGGTTATACTATCCTTTGTCTGTGGTATATGGTTCATCTCTGGTTTGTCCCTCTCGACCCCAATAATATGTATTTGTATGTAAACCAATTTTATTTAAAACCTTTTACAATATAAGTTTCCATATTATCTTTGGGCAATCAAGTTATGAGTTTGACTGATACGTAAATTATCATTCGTTACTCTCA
>JBOGPP010000219.1:0-6023 GCA_050748485.1 Nitrososphaeraceae archaeon
TAATGGTCTTTCTTGAGGTCAATGACCTTCATGCAAATATCGATAATAAGGAAATTCTGAATGGGTTAAATTTGAAGGTTGACAAAGGTGAGGTTCATGTAATTATGGGCCCGAATGGCTCTGGCAAAAGTACGTTTGCAAACGTCTTGCTTGGACATCCAAAGTACACAGTTACCGGTGGAGATGCACTAATTAAAGGCGAAAGCATCATGAAACTTGCCACTGATGAGAGAACGAAGAAAGGCCTATTTCTTGGCTTCCAGTACCCTATCGAAATCCCAGGAGTTGGGTATAGTCACTTTCTGAGAAATGCATATAATACTTTGAACAAATCATTAGCAGACGATCAAAAAAATCGTGAGGTATTCCTTACGGTAAGAGAATTTCATGAATATGTTAAGAAGAACCTAGATTCTGTGGGCCTAGATAAATCATTTTTGAGTAGGTACCTTAATGAAGGATTTTCTGGAGGAGAGAAAAAGAGATCAGAGGTCATGCAGATGTTGGTTCTTAAACCAAACTTAGCCATCCTTGATGAACCTGATTCAGGCCTGGACATAGATGCAGTGAAAGCTGTTGCGGAGGCTATAAACCAACTAATTGATACGGGGGCTGGTATAATTGTCATAACACATTATGCTAGAATCCTGCGGTACTTATCTAAACTTGATTTTATACACGTGATGGCAAGAGGTAGGATCATCAAGTCAGGGGATAAGACTCTTGCCGATGAGCTCGAATCTAGAGGATATGGATGGTTAGGTTTGGAAGACAAATAGCACTTACAAGACCCACACAGAGTAGGACATTATGGAAGTTCAACGCAATAAGGCTCAGAATAAAACTTCTAAACCGACCTTTCTAAACTATTCGTTTTTCAAAATTGACCCCAAATGGCGTTGGATGAATGAAGTGGCAAAGGAAGAAGCAGCTAAGGAATTTGCCGCCTTAGTTAGTGTCGCGAATACCAAGTTACGAGTTCACACTTACACGACTCTTGGGCTTCACAGCGGGACAGATTTCATGCTGTGGATGGTCTCTGATTCGGTTGAAATGTTTCAGACGTTTACGTCTAAAATCTATAGTACTATTATCGGAAAATACATTGAGCCTGCTTTCTTATTCCTTTCGTCTTTTAGAAGATCTGTTTACTCCGAGAAGGTGACACCGTCTTTCCTTACAGATTCAAAACCTCTGAAATATCTCATCGTCTATCCATTCGTGAAGTCAAGAGAATGGTATCTTTTACCGTTTGAAGAGCGGAAGAAAATGATGGATGAACATATCTCGATCGGAAGAAAATTTCCAGAGATTAGGCTGAATACGTCCTATGCGTATGGAATTGATGATAATGACTTTACTCTTGCATTTGAGACTGATGATCTATTAAAGTTCCAGGATCTGATCCTTCAATTGCGTGAAACAAAGGTGAGTTTGTATGTTGTGAAGGATACTCCCATGATAGTATGCTTGCAAAAGGATATACAGAGTATCATCATGGGGCTTGGGTGAGAAATTAATCATGACAGTATCTGCACTAAAGGAATGGGCTATTGTATGTAAGGGACTTGAGGAGGGAATGCAAACTATTCTGATAAGAAAAGGGGGGATAATGGAGCGTAGGCACGGTTTTGAATTGAAACATAACGATTTTTACTTATTTCCAACCTATGAACATCAATCAAGAGATCTTTTACAACAAGAATATGCGGATAAATTCAAGTCAGTACTACATGAGGAGCATTCTGATAATGTGAACATGATTTACCTCTACGCAAAGGTTATCTTCATTACTGAGACGTTTAATAGGGACATGGTTCATGGACTTCGCGACTTTCATATATGGAACGAAAAATATGTAAACACAAGGATGGATTATAATCCCGAGAAACCCCTCAGTATCATACTTCTCCGAGTTTATAGATTGAACAAGGCCATAGATGTCGCGCTCAGTCCGGAACAAGCAGGCTGCAGGTCATGGATAAACTTTCAGTCTTTAAATGCGGAGGATTTTCAAGATAACATAGGGAAGCCGGTTCTAAGTAATGAAATTTTTCAGGAAAGACAGACGCATTTGATGGAGGTACTGAATATCTAAATGAGATATCGTCGGTTGGGGAAAAGTGGAATTATGGTAAGTGAGATAGGATTTGGGGCATGGACTATAGCGCTAGACTGGTGGGGTGGAAAAAAGATCAACGACGAAGAAGCTATAAGGATGCTAAAGCGAGCATTTGATCTAGGCATTAACTTTTTTGAAACGTCTGACGTGTATGGAAAAGGAAGAAGTGAAAAGCTCATAGGTGAGGCTTTTAAGGGTGTAAATCGTGATGAGGTGATCTATTCTACCAAATGGGGTTACGATATTTACGGCGCTGAACAGATTGGCCATAATGAACTCCCACAGAGACATGATCCATCTTTCATGAATTACGCGTTACAAGAGAGCACTAACAGACTTCAAACGGACTTCGTAGACGTGTACAGTCTACACAACCCTAAGATGAGTGTGATCCAGGATAACGCTCTATTTGAGACACTTAATAGAACACGAAAAGACGGCAAGATTAGAAGTTATGGAGTCGCCTTGGGACCAGCAATTGGATGGAAAGAGGAGGGGATTTTGTCAATGGAAAAAAGGGATGTAACCTGTCTTCAGAGCGTCTACAATCTTTTGGAACAGGACCCAGTAAAGGACTTCTTTCAGCTCGCTGAAGCTAATGACGTAGGCCTCGTGGTTAGAGTTCCTGATGCATCCGGTGTGCTTACAGGAAAAGTAAACATGGATACGGTATTTGACAAAAATGATCACCGAAGTACTCGAAAGAAAGAGTGGATTGCTCAAGCCCTTCAGAAGATAGAATACATAAAGCCAATTGCCGATTCGTATGGTTGGACAATTACTGAACTTGCTATAAAATTTATCCTCTCACAAAATAGAATCGCAACGGTTCTACCGACAGTAGTAAATTTAGAAGAGATCGAATTATTCACAAATATGTCCGATGAGAAGTGCTTAAGGCAGACTGACTTAGAAGCACTTTCCCAGATGTATGACAAAGATTTTTACACGACAACCATAAGAAAATAGGTGTATGAACCTTTTCTGTTCATGTTTCTATCTCGGGCCAATGATATTGAGTTAAGTCGACATGTTTGGGCCTGGCTTTCAGGTCAATCATCGGCTCTGAA
This sequence comes from Nitrososphaeraceae archaeon, assembly GCA_050748485.1. Lineage (GTDB taxonomy): Archaea > Thermoproteota > Nitrososphaeria > Nitrososphaerales > Nitrososphaeraceae > TH5896. Next base: position 3,193 of record JBOGPP010000219.1, read on the forward strand.
CCAATTCGAACATTGATGGAAAAGCGGTCACATTCTCACTCAAAATACTTCACTCTCTGCTTCTTGAATTCACGGCTACTGAAAAGAATAGAATAGTCTTGAATTTTCACTTCAGTGGACATAGTTTGAGCTATCCCTTCTGCAGCCCTAAGTGTTCTTGCATGCACCATACTAAAGAGGTTAAACGGCCAATCAGAAAATATTGGTCTTCGGTAACAATGGCTAACCTGGGGAAATGCTGCTAACTTGTATCCTACCTCATCGATCTTGTTGTCAGGGACTCTCCATACTACCATACCATTTGCAGAAAACCCTGCGTCTCTGTGGCGTAATATGGCGGCAAATCTTCGCATTACACCTATCTGTTCGTATTCCTTTGCCTTGGCGAAGAGTTCAACTGTGGATATCCCAAGAATTCTAGCAGATTCCTTGAACGGCTCCGAAGTTGTGTTGAGATCCTCTTGTAACACACGAATAAACTTCTTGTCCAAATCAGTAGCCGTAAACTTTGCCTGACTTACTGCTTTTAGTTCTTCAGTAGGTTTGGGATCAGAGGGGTCCTGATTAAGCACATCTAACTTTACACCAATTTTATAAAGTTTGAGTGTGGGTAGCACCCTGTACTTTATGACACCGTCCAGAGAGGCCATTCGTTCCAAATCTCGCTTCATGTCGCCAGAAGGGGGAACTGCCAATGTGAACCACATATTGTATTCATGGTTTCTTTCGTAATTGTGGCTGACTCCAGGATGTCTATTAACCTCATTTGCAACCTCTTCAAGCCTGTCCTGTAGCACCGAAAAGGCTACTAGAGTGCTCTTATAACCCAACCGCCGGGTATCAAAGATTGCATTGATCTGTCTTATCAGACCAATCCTTTTTAGGATCCTTATCCGCTCTAGGACTTCATCTTCTGAGACATTATATCGTTTAGAGATTTCTAAAAAAGGTCTATCCACTAAAGGAAACTGCCACTGGATCTCATTCAGTAGTTGTTTATCCAATGAATCGATAGTTTGCACTTGCATCAGGGCGTCACAGTTTACAGGTGAGCTTGCATTATTAAATGCTCCCTCATCCTGTCATAGTGTTGAAGACCCAATCATGAACTTCGCATAATTGATCTTAACTCTATCAGGATGATTTTTAAATCAGGAGTCTCATCTTAGAGAGGGGAGATAGATAGTTGACGTGGTTTAGGGATCCTTATGGTCATATAATCGAATCAAAAAATAAAACACACAGGCTAGTATACTGTTCGTTGTGCCAGAAATTGGCAAGCAAATCAGACTGCATAAAATTAAGAGTGAGTAATAGGAATGGAAAGTTGTACGAAATTAGATCTTACAAGTATGACAAGTTGTCCAAGATAAAACATCCGTATAGAGTGGAGTCGACCGAACCACGGAAAGATCCAGAGCATGGAATTCACAGCGTAATGGGAGATCTCAGTTAGACTTTCGAGTACACTATCGCTTACGCCGCCTAAATTAACTCCTATTTATACCCAACTCTTAGTAATTAAGTGGACCAAGCCTCTGCCCCAAGATCTTTATTAGGATAAACAAAACTGAATGTCGTGAGTGTGAGAGGAACTTGCTTTAGATATTCTGGAACTTCCATATCCGAGACCGAGATCATCTATGAAATCCTTTCGAGCATACTGGGGCCTGTTGAAGAAGAGAAAATTCCTACAAATGACAGCTGGATACACACAATAATAGAAATTCACTTTCCTGTACTTTACGGCGATGATTTTTTTACCCTATTTACGGCTGACAAATGGCACAAATTAAAGAAAGTTATTGCAGAAATAAAAAAGCGAAGAGGCAAAAGTCAAATGAAAATTGAATTTAGCTTTCCCGGAGTTTATGGAGAACGCGGTGCAACTACCAGACTTATTTTACAAACTTTGGAATCGGACTATAAAAAACTTGAAAGAGCCATTGACAGGGTCGAAGTTTTAGCTGAAATAATCGATTCCCAAATATCTAAAATGCCTGCAGAGGTGCATGAAATGACTTATTGTTTTGAATCTACGCACTCTAGATGGCGACCTGATTTTGTGAAAACAGATGAGAGGATCTACTATTATACAAATAACAGCTGGGAAGTGAAGGATTAACTTGTAATATTTGAGCCCATCGTCTTTAATTTGTCAACCTATTTGGCCGATTACCGACGATTCATGTAAGGATTTGAGGAGATCGCGATATTTCCGATCAATAAAATAAAGTGACTCTGATAATTTTTTCGATTTTCCATATTTGAATCTGACGAGCTCCCGATGCCGCCAAAGATGCTGACCTTCAGGAACTGAAAGTGTTGTAAAGTAATCTGGACCTTTCAACTTATCCGGCAGCTTGATGCTCTGCGGTATGATATATTCGATGGTAAACCATTCATCACCATCAGGATAGTCGTTACCTGTTGCTATATCGAAATACAAATGCAATACATCTTCAATATTTAATCCGCTCTCTTTGCTTAAAGGATGCTTTATAAATGACCTTTGATAATCCATCTTTAATAATTCTGGTTCGAAATAAATCCTTATTATTGCAAGCCTAAAGATTTCATTTGACTCTTTAACATTCAAAGCTAGTATTACCAGGGATCTCCGTTTAATAACCTTTTTAACATGATGTCAGGAGGTTCATTACCTTAGATTGCCGATATTTTTTCTACCGGTATAGATGATAATCAATATCAATATATTGCCTTACCATAAATTTCCAGGCTAGGCGGGGGTCGCCTAGCCTGGTAGGGCGTGGGATTGCTAATCCCATGTTCGCAAGAACTCGTGGGTTCGAATCCCACTCCCCGCGCCA
>JBOGPP010000220.1:0-8005 GCA_050748485.1 Nitrososphaeraceae archaeon
AAATTTAAGCTTGCTATGTATAATCCACTCCAAACCCTAACTAACTACAACATTACCAATCATCCACGGATGCAACACACATATGTAATTATATGATCCAGGGTTTTCGAAAGTTACTGTAAATTCTCCTATTTTGAGGTGCCCCTGGTGGTGACTGTCTTTGTGGAAAGATAAAGCCTGAATTAAGATATGTTCATTTAAGTCTATCCTTCCTATCTTCTGTATGATTATTGCTATTCGTTAGCTGTAGCATGTTGGCTCCAGAAGGCTTATTTAATGTAGTTCTGTCATATTGCGCATGAAAACTAAATGTCAAAATATTTGCATAAACCTGGGGATGATTTCCATCTTAGGGATAGGAATTCTCAGTCTATTGTCGTCTGATACGTCAATGTATGCACAAAATGAAACAGCTAGAATTATAGCTGAAAATGCTGATCCTAGTGGCAAACAAATACTGCGTGGATTAGCCACTGTCAATTTTTATGCTGCTGACATAAAGGCCGCAAAGACATGGTACTCCGAGCTGCTGGGCATTGAGCCATACTTTGAACGCCCCGACTCGGAGCACCCCGCATATATAGAATTCCGCATAGGTGACTATCAGCATGAACTAGGCATCATCGATAGCAAGTACGCACCTAAAAATGCGTCAGCAGGTCCTGGAGGTGAAATTGTATACTGGCATGCCGATGACTTGGCTGCTACCCTCAAAAAGGTAATGGATATGGGTGCAAAGGAATACGAACCGCTCACGAAACGTGGTGAGGCCGGATTCATCACTGCTTCTGTAGTGGATCCTTTCGGTAACATTCTCGGTATTATGTATAATCCGCACTACCTAGAGATTCTAGGTTCGACCAAGTGAAAAAACTAGTGCATTTCCAAAGATGGAAAACTGGAGTGATCAATTATGAATACTTTGAATGTAGCAAGACTGAGACTGCAGTTGGGATCTGTTTTTGTACTTGATTATGGAAGCTTACTACCACATTTTTCTGCCTCCCAAAAGATAAGAATCATTTCACTTACTCAAGGTATCTCAAATCCTCTTCTCATAATATTTTTGTGTCTGGGTGTCTATATGGGGTATAGAAACGCACCAGACGGCATTTGGGACTTTGGATTCCCTCAGATCTCAGGACACTCATCGCTACCTATCACTTGATAAGTTAGCCACAACCGCGACACAATGTTATCTAAATTTACCTAAATCTATCTACCTTAGACTTTCTAGTATTTTAGGAGAATAGTGTGAACCCTTAGGACTGGCCACGATCTTGATAAAATCATCTGCTGCAGTGTTAATTCCCTTATCAAGGTAGGCATTATAATGAATATTACACATAATCAAAGATATCTCTGTTTCGTCCCAGCCTAATTTACACTTACATGGTAAAGATATCATTTTCATCGTAGAAGCAATATCACTGTTATTCCTATCATAAGAGCACCGCCGAAAATCTGGAATTTGTAAATATGACTGTCCCTTGAGTCTGCGCTTACTAATATCATACTCTTTGTGCTACCAGCTTGGACGTAAGTTTCTTCTTGTCTTTGCTCACATTGATAATCGTAATGAGATGAATTCCCATAATACTGGCAGCCACGAATCACAATTTCTTGTGAGACTTTCACAAGTTCAATATTGTTGTCCTTTTATTTAGCCGTGACGGTACCGGATCTCCAAATAGCTGACAAGATGAGTCGTTAGGAGACAGTATTCTATACTCTCTTCGTGGATGTCGTTAATTTAATCGCAATTCAAACGTTGGAACTCGTGCCCCTAGTGCATTTTACTTATTTTTCACCGCTATTGAGTACCCTGGTTTAATTTTAAAACGTAAGGATTCGACTTCGACTAAGCCTTCATTTTATACCAATTGTGATTTTTCGAGATTATTATCCTCTAGTACACCACCTTGACTAGCACATTCAGAAGTAATTATCCGGTATATACAGACAATATAGAATTTTTAATGGAGTCTTTGATATCTTCAGAACTGTTGCCTATTCTGTCGGTGATTAGCTCGACAAGAGTATTGCGATCTATCTCAATTGTCGGCGACGATATACCAGGAGTAGTTCCGATCTCTATTGGCACAGTCAATGTCCCTCTCGGCGGGCTTTCGCTACCTTTCTCGGTACCTATTTGACCAATGACAGTAACACTGTCCCATTTTCTAATATCTTCCCCACTTACACTCGTACACAGTAGTCTCGCTGTTATCTTGTTATTGCCCTCTTTTATAATGTTAGAGTCTGATTCAATGTTATACCTCCACGTGAAATATCCACTCTCTATGTTCCCCCCTGCAGGAATTGTCTTTTTATAAGGCTTCGCATCATTTATGATAACTGCAACATGACAAATATTGTTAGGATTATAGTTTGAGGTACCAGAGATTTCTAGATCAGTGTTAACGTTTGTGGTTTGGTCGTTATTTGGGTAAACAATTGCAATATCAGCTGGGTCTGAGGAGGAAAGAACAGAATTTGATGTGGACACGTAAGAAGTGACGGCCTGCTCAGCAGATTTGCCTATGCTTGAGACATCCTGATAGAGTAACATGATAGAGTATACAACCAGCATGGTTGTAAAAACTAGAAAAGCTATATACGCAATATGCTTTGCTTTCGGATTCTCAAATTGATGCCTAATAACTGTTTTTAACGCCATCATCAGTTAAGTATAGAGTATCCGACTGCCTCTTCTTTGCCTTGAAGCAATATTTTTTGTCTGTCTATATCTTCTGTAAACTCGATCAACTTCGATGGCCGCGCTTAATATTTTACTCTTGTTTGGAGGGTGTGATGACTGCAGAAACATCTTGGTATCTTTCGGTAAACAGTGTCCACCTATTCCATCCCTTGGTTCAAGTATATTTACGTTCCATTTAGTATTCAGAGCTTCTCTTAATTCTGCAAAGTTTATTCCATTTGCTTGACTATAAAGATAGAGGTCTTCTGCAAAAGCTATTTGCAGGTATCTATGAGCATTTTCAGCAATCTTTGATATCTCGGCGATTTCTATATTAGATACAGGATGCAAAGGTATCCCCAAATTTTTGGTACTTTTGAGGCTACTATTCCTTGCTCTATCATTGCTACTGCTCTCTGTCGTACTGCTACGAAGGATGATACTGTTACTATTGCCCTCTTTACTATTCATAATAACATTCTCAGTACCATCACTTGGATAACCATAGAACTGCATAGCATTCTTAAGGCAACAATCGCATACCCCCCCTATAACACGAATCTGATTAACTCCATGTTCCTTCTCCTCTAAAGCATACCATCTATGCGGTACGTGTACAACATGCAATCTATGGTTAAGCATCTCAAATACCTTTTTGGATGTTCCTCTGGGAATAGTACTCTCTATTGAAACGAGTGCACCATTTTTGGCTTCCCTTGAAATTTCCTCAACTATCGATAATAATCCATCTACCTGAGGGGAAAACATATCCTCAGGCCTGTGCGTCGAGACGCAAATAATGAATACATCTATCTCACTAAGATTTGTGACTTTCTTTACAGAAGCGACTTTCTCTGCCCGCTCCATAGCTGTGTCGTTGATATCATATCCATAAGTTTCGAACCCTCTTTGAGTCAGATATTTTGCTACAGGCAGGCCAAGCTGACCTAAGCCAACCACTAAAACTTTTTCAAAGTTGCGCAGCTCATCAGGAGTATTGAGCTGATCATAAAGCTTCCCAGATTCAGCTCGACGAGTAGGTGGTTCGTTCCTTAGTACACTATCATAAATATAATCAAGCCGTCGATGCGATTTGGAGTCAGACCCAATTTCATTGCAAGCATCCAATATCATTATATTAATCATTGAATGATTTAACGTTCGCGGTAGTAAAGCTCCAAATAACAGACAGCTGAGATTGAATTCTGACTTAATTCTATCCCTTCATATCTTGTATAGATTCTTTGAATATGTATGTGAATCACCGTTACAATGTTACATTTTATTCATGCTAGCTGCTGATTTCCAAAGGCCCTAATTCTTCAGTACGTCCTGTGCTAGGGATATTCAGTTTTTTGTCTATCTCTCTTATCACCCATTCGTCATACGAAGTCGTATCTGTGAGAACAAACAATTCAACTCTCTTCACACCCTCAAATGATTCTACTTTTTTCAAGATCCCATCAGCTGCAAAAATATCTTGACTAAATAAAAGAAAATTCATTACATTATCTGGATCGGTTACAGGAAGTTGAAAAAGAATGTTCTCACCCAATTGTTCGTAAATACGCCCAACTATCGGGTGGTAAGATGACCTGTCAAGTGTATTTACTACTAGTGCAAATTGAATATACCCCACGGTTTGAACAGGATTACATAAGACAAAGAATTTTAGTACGTTGTCATCTTTTAACTTTGTTAGCCTTCGGTTAACCGTTCTACCTGAAATAGAAGTCTCTCTAGCTATATCATTCATCTCCATTCTAGGGTTTGATATGAGACATTTGATAATTCTTAGATCAGTCTCTGTAAGTTCGTGTTTCTTACTCGTAATTGATGATGTCGGTGTTCCAGTTGTTGATGATGATGACGAATGAGATAGTTTGCTTGTAAACATGATACGAACACTAGCAGGTTTAAGTGAATCAAGTAGAGGTCTGACCTTATCTTCGTGTCCTTCCTTTATGGCCAGACAAAATATGGAAATGCCTCCCATACATTTGGAGTGAATTGATACGTCTCCAACGAGGTTCAATCGATTGGTAATATCGTCAATATTTGCAGTGTGTTCTCGTACAATAAGCATACAACCAATCCCGTATCCAAGTGCAACTGGATTTACTTTAAGGACGAATTTCTCTATTACCCCAGTGGAGATCATTCTATCCACTCTAGCTTTGACACTCTTGGACGTCATACCAATAGCAGATGCTATACTCATGAAGGACTCTCTGCAGTCATTTGACAGAATGCTAATAATTTTGAGATCTTTTTCATCCAAGAAAAGCCGATGCACTTGCATAATTCCCTTTATTAAGGCCGGTCAAAGATTTAAACTTATTGTTCATTATTTGGAGTTTCACTTCCACCAACGATAAATAGTGTAGAGTCGATATGACTGTGTGGCTAGAGATGATACCCATTGGCAAGTCCTACAACAAGTCCTGTGAGTACCCCAGAAAGTCTAACAGAATCATTTCAGAGTATGGTTGTTCATTATACACTCGAGACTAGGACATTGCGTTTCAGACTGCTTTCCAGATAATGTCAAATATTGATTTTAATGAAATGCAGAGAGTTAGAAGGCAATTCGAGGAGCTACAAAGTTTATTCCAAAAGTATTTGCCGAACGTTGATCCAGATCTCATTTACGATCTTTTGACGCGCTTACGAGAGAATCCTAGCATTACACCAACGTATACCCTAGAGGTATATACCAAGAAAGAAGTAGATTCGGCAAAAACACTAGATTTCATATATAAAATAACGGGCGCGATGGCTACGGTATATGATAATGGCACCCATTATGTTACAAATCAGAAATTATCTTTAGATATGTTAAAGAATATCTCTGATTTGAAGGGGATCATCGAAATCACGGGAGCACCTACTACTTTAGGCTGTTGGCTTTCTGACTCTGTCAAAAGAGGAGGGATCTAATACTTATAAATATTATAAATCAAAATGTATGTTGCTGTTTACATTCCCTACGTCAGTATACTAATAATCTTGTCAGATATTAGGAGCCATATTTCCGTTAACGATAAATAATGCCAGTCCTCTAAGTATGAGGATGCGTAAGATTGATAATTCCGGGCTAACACAAAACACGGATCCTCCTAAAGAAGGAGATACGGAGAGCCCAATTACTATTGGTCGTAGGGCGTGGTTTACTCTTGTGCTACTCAGCAGCACTCTTCTGACGGTCTTTTTTTCAGAGACCATGCTTCTTCCAGCGATACCAGAAATCATACTGGACTTTAACATAACCTATGGGACAGCAGCATGGATATTCAGCGCATACCTAATTGTTGCTGCTGTAATGACACCTGTAGCAGGCAGGCTTTCTGATCTGTATGGAAAAAAGAAAGTGTTACTCATACTACTTACGATATATATAGTTGGTCTTGTTGCTGGCGGTTTTGCAGACAACATATCAGTTCTGCTCGTTACCAGAATAATTCAAGGCGTCGGCTTAGCGGCTGTCCCCGCCGCCTTTAGCCTTCTTAGAGACACTTTTCCCCCAGCCAAACTTGCCATAGCCATAGGCGTGTTTGGATCTGCATATTCTGCAGGCTCTGTGGTTGGCCTATTGGTAGGAGCTAACATTATTCAAAACTTCGGATGGCATGCAACTTTTTTGGCTATAGTTCCTTTTTCTGCCTTGGTAACGATAATGATCGCCAAATTTGTTAAAGAAGATAAAAAATCAAATCAAATGAATGCCGTGGAGTCTACAGATAATATCTCGAGCAGAAAGCGGGCATCATTTCCAATAGATATCAAGGGTGTAGTGGCTCTTTCTGTTACGATAACTTCGTTTCTAATTGCTCTTACACTCATTCAGATCGGCGTTAGCTCTCAGAATATTCTGCAGATCGCTGGCGCCTTCGTTGTATCCGCAATTTCACTATCCGTCTTTGTTATCCTGGAGAGGAGGATCGTGCCTCCTTTTCTGGACTTAAGATTACTAAGACATAAGATCCTTCTGCCATCATACATTTTGGCGATAGCTGCTGGTATTACCATGTTTATGATTTATCCAACAATAGTCCAGTTAGTTAGAAGCCCTGTCCCATTAGGATTTGGAGGAGATTCGGTAGATGCAGCTAATGTTCAGCTGCCCTTCATGATCACGTTCTTAGTATTTGCTAGTATCACGCCAATTATCATAAACAAGATAGGAAGCGTAAAGCCAATGATAATTGGTGGAGTAATAAGCCTAATCGGTGCAGTTGGATTAACGTTATTCCATTCGACAGAATTTGCGTTGTCTACAAGTCTGGCTATAGTCGCAAGTGGGCTATCAATAACTATGACAGCAACCTGGAACATGATCGTCTCATCTTCACCGAAAGAGTTCACTGGTATTTCAGTAGGAGTTGGCGCTCTTTTGTTGTTTATTGGAATGGCAATAGGCCCTGCACTGGCTGGAGTGTATATGGAAAATCACGAAACCGTTGAGGGAATTGAGGGATCGTATCCATCGGGTGGCTCGTACAATCTAATATTTCTTACAGTAGGATTGCTTTCAGGTGTCACGGTCGGATTTGCTCTTATGCTAAGAAGAGCTACTCATAGCGCATAACGTTCAGTGTGTATAACTGAACAGACGTATTCTGACTGAGGTTGTGATTAGTTATACACTTTCTACTGAACGAACTTCGCAGATGTTGTTTGTAACACTCTAAAGCTGTTTTACTGCATCTTTTCCAGTCATGCTAGTTGCACTTTTTAGCAATTGTCTTGGGCTTACTGTTTCCTCAATTTATTGTATTATTTGATCATTTCCATATTTTTCATTAAAGAATTTCAAAAGCTGTTCAGCTAGAACGTCTGGTCGCTCTTAAGCGATCCAATTTCCAGAGAAAGGTACGATTTCCCCCCCCCACGGACATCTGAGGCAAAAGACTTCATTGGATATATTGTTGCAGTTCGATTTGTTCAAGTATTAATATACAAAATATAGTTTATAAAGATGAAAGGGTTCACAAGTATAGTTGTCGCAATTCACCGAGGATCAGCAATCAAAATTAACCAGCAAAGACGATGAAGGTGTAATTTTGCCACAAGTCAAATTCATCCAGTGCCCAATTAAGACCAGTTTGGGTGTACTTGGAAAGAAATGGACCATGTTAATACTTAGAGATATAGGTTTCCTCAAGATTGTGCGCTTCAATAGGATCTTAGAATCTATCCCAGGTCTTACACCAAGGGTTCTTTCAATGCGTCTGAGAGAGTTGGAGGACGAAGGATTCATCGAATGTGTTGGAGGAAAGAAACAACCAACCATGGTGGTGTGGA
>JBOGPP010000221.1:0-6991 GCA_050748485.1 Nitrososphaeraceae archaeon
CAGACTTGTCAACTCATTCTGCTGTAGGTCATCTTTTAACCGATGATCTTGAGTGATTAGTCCGACCTGCTTGGCTGCCTTCTGTTTGTTTTGTATGTATATAGCAGAAGCAGGGTCATTACCTACGAGGACAGTAGCCAGGCATGGTGAGATCCCTTTCTCCTTTAAATTGGTGATGCGATTTGTAAGCCTAGATCTTATACTCGAGGAAACGGCATTTCCGTCGATGAGTCTACCAGGCATGATAGTTTAAGAATGCTTGAGTTATCACCAATATTAGTTATCTTATCATCTTCCAAGACGAAAGGGGAAGCTTGCCAAATCTAAATTTGGTTAATTAATAGAACGGAACAGTGGTTTGATTAAGTCTAATAGACAAATCATATTTGGACGTTTGCGGTAAAATATGGTAATCAGCCAAGATGCCTCTTAATATTTCATCAGGAGAACAAATCCACGGTCGTTGTCGAACGGTTAGTGGGCTGTAGCAGATTACCATTACAATATCCAAACTAGACAACCAAAGCCACCCATATTATTAGTTCTGTCCTCTGGATGCGTAAATCACACATCAATGGCTGTATTATGCTCTGACATTCTATGTGCTCGCAGTTTTTCTTGATTATCCAGTCTTTTCGAACACATATCACATATAAAAGACGAATCTTGAGGCAATCGATCAGTCATATAGGAGGAGGAATTCGCAAAGGTATTATCGTTTAGATTAGATTGATTGTTCCCATGTTGTGTTTCGTTTACTGTATAGCGTATAGTTTCCTTTGAAGTTGGGATGAGCTCCGGCTCATGAGTAGACGGAATTGCGCCGCCACTACCACCACTAATAATCTCAAACCCATGCTTTAGAGATGATTGATCTATAGTTAGCGTGATAGAAAGATGATCTGCTGAAGAATTGAAATGGGAGACACAACTTACGGGTATTTGAAATTCTTCGTCTGATATGAGCCCTTTTTTTCTTACTATAATGTAATCTGAATTAATAACTCTTGACACCTTACCAATTCTTTTTCCAACTGAATCATAAACATAAGCATCTTCATACATGTAGAGAGATCAGCTGGTCCTTGCTACTTATACTATTTAATCATTACAACTTATTAATTAGCCATGAAATAGCGCTTATCAATGATGCCAGTAATTGAGTATATGAATTTGGACTTAGTGGAACGCAATGAGTAATAAGAAGAGGTCTACCATATCAGGACTAGCCATCGCAACAAGTTAGTCTAAAAAAGTATTTTCTTGGTATCAATTGACTTGCTATCGCTTTTTTAAGTTTCAGATATGCTTTATAATGTGAAATATTTTAGCTACTTCTATCCACATACCATATTTAAGTAGTCGCGTTACTGAGTATTCTCCAGTACTTAATCATCGCTTCTGTTCTACCTCCTAATAAGCATCGTGCATCTAACTAGTTTGACGTGTCGTTTGTCGTTCCGGTTTGGTTCGAAGTCGTATTTCATCAGTTGTAATTTTTCTTTTTGTATACACTCTACCAGCGAGGTAACATCTTGAGCTGCAGTATCGGTAAAGTTATCGCATAATGGATATTACCAGCAGTCCAATTCTATATTTCAATAGATGATAGAATATCTGTCTGTTTCGATTACTGTTATGAATGTATAACCTATGGCTGACGAATTAAGGTAAACTGCCAACCTGAAACCCAATAATAAAATCCAATTCATTCCATTTATATATGCATGGCTCTACGCAAAACTGTAAATATTTTTATGTAATTTTGTTATCAAAAATTATATACTAATCATTTTCCACAATTTTATCATCTGAACGAAGAACCCTAGAAATGTACAGCTGAATTTATTAAATTTAAGGATCAAATTAGTTTGATATTATTGGTCTCCACTATATGGACAGGCAGCATCTCATTTGGACTTGTCAATGTTCCTGTCAGGATTTATACTACGATCGATACTTCAAAGGATTTTTCGTTTAATCAACTTGATAAAGAGGGACATAGGATACGATACAAGAAATGGTGCCCGGTCGAAGGAAGGGAAGTTGAATATTCTGAAATAAAAAAGGGATACGAGATCGCAAAGGATCAGTACGTAGTAGTTGAAACACAAGATTTAGAAAAGATTGCTGTGGAAAGTACAAGGACCATAAACATCAAAGAATTTATCGACGAACAAGAACTTGACCCATTGTTTGTAGAAAAGAGCTACTATATCGCTCCTGACTCCACAGATAAGAGAGGCAGAAAGAAAGCAAAGGCTAATCCTGCACCAACCGTTCAAGACAAAGCTTATTCTCTGCTAGTGAAAGTTTTGCACGATATGAAAAAAGCTGCAATAGGTAAAGTAGTTTTAAGGGGTGAGAAAGAGCGCTTGGTTGCTATAAGAGCCTATCAAAGGGGGCTTGTCCTACACACACTTCATTATTTGAGTGAAATAAAACCGCTTGAGGCTATTACAGAGATATCAGAGGCCAAGGTTCCACCTATTGACGAAAAGGAAAGGGCACTGGGCCAATTGTTAGTAGAAAACTTAACGAGTAAAGACTTCGATATATCCCGTTACCATGACGAGTATACAGATGAGCTTGAGAAGCTAATAAATGCGAAGGCCAAAGGCAAAGTCCGCGTGATTAGACAAGTAACCAAGGAGCCTCAACAAACACAAGATCTAATAGCAGCATTGAAGGCGAGTTTGGAGCAACCATCTCCTTCTTCAAGAAATAACAGGAGGAAGGATTAAGCGAGAAAATCTTAAAAATGATTAAAGGTTTTTGAAATTTCAATTCTTTCAACTTGCGGTTTACTTACGATTTTATAGAGTATCTTAGGAATCCCTTGGTTCTCTAGTTTAGCGTGAGACAGTCGACTGATTGATGACTAGATTTAACATTTGATATTTCAGAAAGAGCGCAAGCAGTAAGCGCTTCGCGAGGATACTTTTTTGGTTCGTTCTGTTTTCGTTTTATTATGTCATTAAGGAGATATTCAATTGCAGTTAAATCCTGAGTAAATTCTTGGATTCTTCGAACAGCAAGAGAAAATGCGATCAAAGACATTAAATGGTTATATCCTATTGTGCCAAAAATATTTCAACATGACAAAAATTGGTTCAAACGGTAATATTGTTGCTGATGTATCCTTAAAATGCCCATCTCTGTGGGTTATTAGCAATCTAAAGTGTTTTGTTTTTGCCGCATTTTATATTGTGGTTATTGCGGTGGCATCCAACCAATCTGCAGAGACAACTTCCTTACAAGCTCAGGGTGATGTTGCAGAGGATAATCCATTGGATGATAGTAATATTAATTTATCAAGTTCTATGAGCCAAACAAACGAGCCGGGTGATTTAGGGCAAGAGAACTTTTCTGGCAATAATACCGAGAATCAGACTAGTTCACCAAAACTACCAATTCTAACCGAGGTCTCTGACAAGGGTACTTACAAAGTAGACCTTCGCTGGAGCTCTCCTGTGGACATTCAGTCCCCAGCTATCCTATCAAAGGATGGTTTCGATATTGAATTATTATTTCTAAATGCTAGTTCACAAGAATTTTCCCCACAGACGATGCAGGGCAATAACAGTAATCTGACCATGGATTTCGAGCGATCAATCACTAGCGAAGTTTCAAATCTATCTGCGGTAGAGCCCATAGTGCCAATAGATAGCTTCGACGTAACAATTTACGACGATGAGGGAAAAGAAATGTGGAGCAAAACTGATCAAACGTTGACGGCAGGCAGAGCTCCTATGAGGGTCATGTTAGATCCTAATTATAGCGGGGGAATAACTATAACAGTAAATGATATCAAGTCCCCCTTAACTTCGGGTTCCAATGAAAAAGCTGATGAATCTGTAAGATTTACAGCAACTGTCCAAGGTGAACAGAATTCAACAACCGTTAACCGGGGCTAACCTGGCTAGCTATATATTTTGGTTGTCGCATGTTGCTGATATTTTCAGTTAATGACTTCAAATTTTCAATCTGTATGTGCCTCGTGAAATCGGCGTTAGTATCCAAAAACAATTATCAGTGTTGATGAGTAATAGATCGTTGTTGGTAAGAAATAGGAATAGTGTAGATAGTCATAATGGTAATCAACAAGAAAAATATGGCAGGCCTATTATCAATTCGAAAGTCGATGCAGCACCCGTGGGATCCCTACGTGGTGACTGGCGTACAACCGAAATAAACTCGACCATCTCCGGAAAGGAAAGACCAATAAAACTCAACAATCCTCTACTTATTGCGGGATTTCCTGGTCCTGGACTCGTCGGCTCTATCAGTACGAGTTTCATCATAGAGACATTAAAGTTGCGTCAAATTGCATGTGTTGAATCAGAATTCATTGTGCCAGGCGTAATCTATGTTGGCGGAAAACTAAGACATCCCTTTAGGCTGTATGCTAATAATGAAGGAACCATTTGTGTCATTGTTTGTGAAACCCCGATATTGGTTCAGGGAATTCATCGTGTCCTTGATGCAGTAATGAAGTGGGCATTAGAGAGCAGCGTTACCAGTGTGCTTGTTTTGGAGAGTATACCAATGCAAGGTATCCCCGATTCTAAAAGACATCCGTTCATACTGTCAAACAGTGAAGAGAATCATACTCTAATCAATAATCTCGATGAATTTGATATGAATGTAAAGCAATCTGGGAAGCGGAGTCAAGCTGACTTTAATAAGAACGCATCTGAATATCATGATAATTCCGATAATCTGGGCCCTACATATATTGGTGGAGTATCTGGCGGCTTATTGTCTTCCTGCATTTCTAACAATATCCCATGTATCGCCGTCCTTGTCCCCTCTCTTAGCGGTATTCCTGATCCTGAGGGCGAAGCAGTCCTACTCGAAACCGTTGCAAAGGTAACGCGGTACGACCAATTAAGAATTGATGTGAAACAGTTAAGACAACAAGGAAATCTTGTCAAAAAGAATCTTGAAAAAATTGCTAAATCCATTCGCACTCAACAGAAATCTATGAATGAAAATGGGGCAGGTCAAAATGAAGAAAACCTGATGTACGGATAGATTATTTTTTCAGAATGTAGAGTTCGACTCGGCGTTCCTGTTTAACATATAGAGCTGATATACCACATAACGGTAGCGCTCAAGAATGAGATTAATCCATACTTTAGATGTTATGCTTTCCCCAGAGATTCTAATTTTTTGTTCTGAAAAAGTACGCCTTTTCTGATTTAGTATATTTTAATAATGATACAACCTGTTGGATTGATTTTTTCTTTTGCCTCCCATTATTTTAGTGAACCTGAAAATATTTTGAAGATAGGACTAATCAGACTAAAGGAAATCAATTTTTTCAACAGATTGGATATTTACTTTAAACTATCAAGCAGACGCTCAAACGGTAAAGTATTTAGGATACTAGATTTTTCTGCCCATCCTCTTCTTGCTTGGCCTATGCCAAACCTCAAGAATGCAAAATGTAGAGGATGATGGGCATCTGAATCAATTATGAGATTTACATCGTTTTCAATAGCCATCCGTATGTATTCGTCTTTGAGATCAAGCCTGTTATAGTGTGCATCTATTTCAAGTACCGTTTTTGTATCCCTCGCGGTTTCAATCAGCTTGGTCATGTTCACAGGGTATCCGTCTCGACGATTGATAATTCTGCCGGTAGGATGATAGATAATGTCGACACTTGGGTTCTTTGCTGCTTCTAACAATCGATTCGTTTGGACATCAATTGGCAAGGAAAAATTGGAATGAATAGCAGCACCCACTATCTCCAGTTTATCAAGTACATTATTGGGGATATCAAGCGATCCATCTTTTTGTATATTTACCTCTGCACCGGAAAGTATATGAAAACCAATTCCTTTGTTTACCTCATTGATTTCAGCAATTTTATTTGACTGATTAATTAATTCTTGCCCGTCTAGACCATTGGCCAACTTGAGGCTAGTTGTATGATCAGAGATGGCTATATATTTCAAGCCAAATTTAATCCTCGCAATTTGTGCCATTTCTTCTATTGAAAATTTTCCATCACTATAATTACTGTGGACCTGCAGATCTCCTTGCAAATCGTTATAGTCAATCAATTGCGGTAACTTTGCTCTCCCCTTGCTACTTTTTTTCTTGTGCTGATGGCCTTCCTTTCCAAGTGCTAACTCTATTTCCCCTCTGTTTTCTCGAATTTCTGGAGGGATCCATTCCATGCCTAAAATTTGATAAACCTCTTCTTCCGTTCGACCCGCTATTCTATTTTCGCTAGCATCAAAAACTCCCCATTCATTTAATTTAAAACCCTTTGATAGGGCTACTTTCCTCACCGCTACGCCGTGTTCTTTGCTTCCCGTGAAATATTGCAATGCTGCACCAAAGCTATCTTCCGGCACTACGAGCAGATCTGCGTCCACACCATCCCTTAGCTTTACGAATGCCTTGGACACTCCTTTACCAACTATCTCTCTTACCTCAGGCATACTGGTAAAATAATCAATAATATTGGCTTTAGTAGTATTTTCGGTTTCTGCCAAAATAGAAACCAAAAAATCTACATCACCAATAGTTTCCCTCATCCTTCTAAACGAACCTGCTGCTATAGCATGTCTAATTCCTGGAACACTAGCAAGACGATCCTCGATTTCCTTAACGAGAGGATAGATTTCACCAATTAGTCGTCTTTCTTTCCCCTTCCTAAAAAACTGAATCTTGTTTAGAATTGCTTCTTCTCTCTTTTTAGAAAATCCAGCAATCTTCCTGATTTTACCCCCAAGTGCGGCTTTTTCTAGTTCAGAGATGTTTTTAATTTTTAAATTACTATACAGTGTCATGACAGTTTTGGGACCTATACCCTCTAAATTCATGAATTCACTAACATTAATTGGGATATCTTTCCTAAGATCTTCGTAATAACGCAGTTTACCTGTAGTAATATATTCTTCAAGCTTCAATGCGATGGCTTTACCGATCGAAGGTATTTTCAAAAGTCCGCTTATTTTCTCTGTTTTATACA
>JBOGPP010000222.1:0-4092 GCA_050748485.1 Nitrososphaeraceae archaeon
ATGGAAAATGTGTCTTTTGTGGATTATGTGTTGATGCCTGCCCATTTTATGCTTTGTACATGACAGATGACTATGAATTATCAGCCTTTACAAAGGAACATTTGATATATACACCTGCCCAGTTAGCGGTAAAACCAAAGTATGGTGGAGAGGTGCAGATAAAGATAGATAAGATGGGTGCCAACCATCGTCCTGCTGAATGAAAATTAATACTGGCTGCTTACTTTACTACTAATACGGGGCAATGCGCGTACATCACGGTATCTGAGGCAACACTGCCCAAGAGAAGCCTCTTAAATCCAGACTTCCCACGGGTGCCTATTACGATGAGGTCGACATTAGTATCTTCAGAAAAGTTGACGATAACTCCTGAAACCTTCATTGAGCTCAGTATTATCTTTGTCCGAAATTTAATCAAACTTTCATTGCCTATTGCGCTTTTAATTCTTTTAAACCATGACTCAGATTCTATTCTTGCTTCATTCATGATTTTCTTAATTTGATCTGGCATTTTTTCGTCTGGCATATCGGAATCAAAATCACTGTGGACCCGAACAGATACCACATATAAAGCTGTCAGTTGAGAATTGTATAATTCAGCAAGGCTAAGAGCATATTCAGCTGCATCAAATGACGGTTCCGAACCATCAATTGCGACTACTATATTCGTAAAATTTGGCTCGCTCAATCGAAGAACTTAATTGTTAACAAGGACGTTTAAACGTTTATCTACCGTCTGTTAGAAGACTTGTGGGAGAAAAGGTTAGGAGTAATGAACTGTCAACCGTCAGTTTGCATAAACAGGTTTATGGAGATCGTCTAAGGCGAGGCATCTGGGGGATGATTTTCTGCCTGTCTTACTCTAACCTTATGACAATTATAGTAATATCAACTTCGGCAGCATCGCTGGTCATGGGAGTTAACTATGAAAAGAATGCATTTGCCACGACCTCACCAAGTGAAACTGTGGGAACTGGAAACAACAGAAGCCAACAGATCACAAACAATGAATCGGCTTCAACTCTAGATTTGATGAAGGCTATAATAGTAGAATCACAAGGATCTGGAGTATTAGATCGGATGGCTAAATGCGGGGCCACAATGCATAATATGACCGAAAAACAACATCAATGCGTTGATGATCTAGCAATGGGTTTGGAAGGACTGAAATGAATACACTCAACTTCATCTACAAGAATAAGTTGAGCCTGACTTTCTAGTGATCCTAGGAATCTATTTGGTTGTTCCTCTTGCGACTTACAGAATTGAATGATTATCTGCATGAAAAAAATGAGGATTTGAATGATGCTAGCGACGCCAGTATACCCAAAGAAGAAAAGCAATATAGAGAATTATTAAGACTTACGATTGGAGGACTTAAAACAAGCAGCAGCAAAGATCAAGGCGTCACAGACAACATGTATTGGTCTACGGATGACGATCTAAGGAAACTCTTAAGGTATAGACCTTCAGTCGAAGATATGAAGTTGATTCTTAGGCCGATGAGTTACTTGTCTGAGCCTAAAGGACTTTTGAATTATGAAGATGGAAATACCTTAAAGCGTCGTAAATACTTCGTTACTCTCCAACAGCAACTTATAAACTACTTCCTTGACAAGTATAGTTCTAGGAATAGCAGAACCAAAAGTAAAAATCAGACTAACTGATACATTAAGTAGGAACAGCACCGTGCCCTCAGGTCAAGGTGATCTTTATCCATGTTCGCTCGTGCAGATAATAAACGATAGTAACCAGAACCGAAAATAGTACGGTTATCCCGGGGGTTTGAACAAGGCTCCCTGCAAAAGCTTAGATTATTGCAGCCAAAACGATCGTCAGAATAGCCCGATAACTTAAGGTTCTTTAGTAATGCCCTCTTCTTGCTTTCAATCATATTTGACTAATGACTGAAGTCAGCCACTTCGATAATATTTAATAATCCGTTGGAGTATTTAGGCGAACTTTGCAGTTTTGGCATTAGTATTCAATTGTCTGGTCTTTCTGTATGCTGCTGGGGCCACTACCGTAAACGCACCCGCCAATAGTGCAAGAGGGACAGAGAGGAGTATAGAGTATTGATAGAAAATCAAATCGACTGTTTCTGCAGTTAAGATACACGCGCTTTCTGCAGTTATCAAAATGAATAGGGTACTTTTCACTATAGATTTCAATCTCCTTTGATTTCGGATTCTTAATAGCCGTTTGAATCCTAGCGCAAAGCCCATAAAAGTTGTCTTGATGTTAGACACAAATCCTTGAGTTGAATCCTGCTCTAGAACGGAACAGCAACTATCTATTTCGGTTGTGTTAGTGCCCGTTTCATAGTAACGATGATTACCAAGTCTGCCTAAGATGGCAACGAAAGTAGTAAAGCCAGCCAAAGAATATCCCATGACGTAAGCAATGGCGATCCCCCCCGGATTGAAACCGGAGAGGTACAGACCTGTATTTTCGCCTACTTCTGCAGCGGCTATACACAAGATTTCTATTCCTAACGCTGCAGCGTATAGATCCTTCGCATACATTAAGAACGAGCGAAGACCAACACCGTTTCGACTCTCTTCAGGTGAAGAAAATGATCTCCTGTGAAGGAGGTCTATGTTATCCTGCTGTTGACCTGAATGACGAAGACCGATGTTTCCGCAAGAGGGGTCGCTGGAGCATTCCTTTTCTTTTATAACATGAATGGCAAGACAACAACAACAACAACAACAACCATCAATCTTATTGCAATTTACACATCGCTGAAAACCTTTAGAATCTAGACTCACGTTGCACTCGCTTGGGGGTGCATTCACATTCTGCACATTTCACGACCCTATTCAAACAAAATCTATATAAACTTAGAGAAACCAGGTAGTTAATCCTTTAGACAATCGCTGCAGTTCTGACATTCAGACATGGCCGCTAACAACTGCTCTGCGCATTGCGGTGGAAAATGGCGAAGGTGTTCTAGATAAGGAAGCAACTAGTCATGACGACTTATTTGATGCATTCAGGTTGTCCCTTCAGGTTTGGCACTGGTGATCAAAATGAATTCACCGACTACCAACCCTAAACCTGGTATGACAGCAGCGACATATTCTGTCGTTGGTCTTTACTCTGATTTGGCATGCTTTACACATAAACCCATACTTGTAATTTGAGTGAGGAGATTTTATGTCTGCTGGGTTGTATAGTCTGTTACACATACCTTTGCAAAAAGTCATTATTGGTTAGATGTACCTAACAATGATATAATCATATTGCACCTTCTATACTTTAGACAGTCAATGCAGTTTTGGCCTTGACTAAGAACTATTATTAAAATGGCGTGTGTGCCAGAAGTCCCACACACACTGTCTAGCGTAGGTCTACGAAGTAGCCTCTTATGGAGGAAGGTGACATGCTGAAGATGACATGCTTATTCGTATGAGCGTTAGCCTACCTTCCGATTCTCCTGGAAGATGCTATCTTCTGGGATTACATATGTATGCACGGTTTAAATCTATAATGCCGATTTTCTTTTCATAGAATTAGATAAACGTGCGTGCTACATGACTTGTCGGATGCTTTTCGAATGTCGCTGCAGTTCTGGCCCTAGCATCATCTGCGTCGTCTGAATGAACAATTTACTTTAGCACATTATTGCTTTTGCCTTTCTGATATGCATCCTGTATTCTGCTCCAGTCAGAGACCAGGTGAAGTCTCTTTGGAATTCTCAGCCATCCCAGCCAATAACTAAGAATCAAATTAATAGCCAATTGACGATGAGGGGGGAAGAGCCATATACCACGTGCTTGTTCATCCTTTACGCATTGAACTCCTGTCTCCGCCTGGATTTCCCCGGCTTGTTATACTGCTAACTAATCCAACCGCTCCAGGGCCTCAATCCAGCGTTCGTTGATGATATCTGCAGACCTCTTTTCACCGAGGATCTTTTGCAACTCGATGAAATATTTCTCTTCATTAGCTATTGGCTTTCAGATGGACTTCATATCTATACTACGGTGATAATCATGGTTGCTCTTACTACTATTATTGCTCCGATTTGGCTCAAAAGATCGTGTAGGAAGGACATGAAGATGATGCCCTAGCCGGATCTAGCGTGAA
>JBOGPP010000223.1:0-6623 GCA_050748485.1 Nitrososphaeraceae archaeon
ACATATGCACAAAAAATGGCAAGTGTTTCGTTGGCGTTGATCTTGAGACCCCTTCCAATCTTTTCCTTGATCGACGCTACGGTATTGAAAAATATCGATTCCTCTTCCTTGTCAGGATATTGGAGTAACCTTACGAATGGAGGTGTATCGATTTCCCCACGCACTAAGACTTTAATATCTATCATCGATTGTTTCTTTTTGGGGGCACTGCTTTAGGACCGTTCCCAAAGTCATAAGTATGTCCCGTCCCACGATAGAACTTGGGTCTTACAGGATTTCCTTCCTTTTCCCCTTTCTTTGTCAGTGAAAGTCCAGCCAAAAGTTCGACAATTAGTCGATTTGCCAAGCCGGAAGTGATTCCCCCATTGTAGGAGTTAACATCGCTTACATCATAGTTGGGTGCTACTTCCACCAGATCAAACGCGAACTTGTCTGGATCAAAAGAAGTGGACAATAATCGCATTAAGCGCATTCCCTCTCGTGAGGTAAGGCCATTAGGCTCAGGCTCCCCAGTGCCCGGAGCATAGGCGGGATCAAATGTATCAATGTCCCAGCTGATATAAACTGCATCAACATCATCATTTGCCCTATCGGCCGCTTCCTTTGCAATCGTATCTATTCCCATTTCTTCGACATCTAACATTGTAAACCACTGGAAATCCTGATCTGCCATCCACTTATAGAGATCGGGTCCGGGCCAGTATCCCCTTGGACCAATCAAGGTATAATTTTTGCCTTTTAGACATCCTAGCTCCATAATTCTTCTTATGTGTGCCCCATGATCATATTTGAAGCCACAAAGCCCTTGTGGAGCGCAATCAGCATGAGTATCGATATGGATCATTCCAATGTTTTTGTATTTCTTCGCAAATGCTCTCACATTAGCAAAGGTGATTGAATGATCTCCACCTAACATTACAGGAATCCCATCGATATCGAGAACCTCCTTCACCTTATCTGTCATTCTTCTGTGTGATTCAATGACGTCTCCTGGAGATACTACAACATCACCATAGTCTATAGTTCTGAATACGCCAAAAGGATCTACTCCAGTTTCAATGTTAAAATGTTCATATGGAGGAGATGGCACAGTCGAGGCCGCACGGATTGCACGCGGTCCGTATCTTGCGCCAGGTCGTATCGTCGTACCAAAATCAAAAGGCTCCCCAATTATAGCTACATCGGGCTTTATTTTTTCTAATTCCTGACGGGATCTAAGCCAAGGTAACTTCAGGAAAGTTGGTATTCCAACAAAAATCGGCTCATCATTACCTTTGTACGAATCCCCATAGAATTCCATTCCCATTTTTTATTCGCTAAATAATAAGATACGGGGTAATGTTTTTAAGCATTTCTAAGTAGTTTACGAATTCGATTTCATGAAGGAAGAGACTACATAAAGTGATACGTTCTCAGATTTAGAATCAGATATAGATTGATAGTGTGAAGATTTTGACATAATATATGGATATTCTCTTATTTCTATTTACGTTTCCTAACTTGGGTCCCTTGGTCATATATAGGCGCAAACCCTTCTGGATACATTACTGAGGGTAAATGACTATTCGTAAATTCAAGATATGACACAGAATTGTTAAATGATATACTAACGTAATCTACGCATTGTATAATACTATACTGATGGGGCTCCCCAGGGGAGTGAATTACAAATCAATACTTTTTTATAGTTACTCTCCTTATATGATACGTGATGAATGCGGTTAGAAATGAAAGTGATGTCGAAACGCGAGCAGTAGGAGCAATTGAGACATTGTATGGAAAGGATATAACAGGGTTAAAGCTAAGATCTTTATTCTCTCTTCCAAATGAACAAAAAAGGGAGGAATGGGATGCGCAGACCACTTTTATGTTAAATAACCTTCAGTATGTGGTAGATCTAACTATTAGAGAACAAGATGGCATTATAACAAATGCTAGACTAATAGATATAATGAAACCTCTTTAACGCTGCCATTCTATATTCAAGCATTTATCTGGGTAACCTCCCAGGAAACATAGTTATCGATCTACAATTGATACTAGTCCCATGTTATCGCTACAAGTTTGGAAATTTTTCTTTTTTTAGTTATCATGCATTCTAAGGGTAGTTATTTTATGAGACATTCAATTCGTAATCTACTTGAATCAACTGTGCTATATGATATCCTAATATTGGTAGTATACATATATGAATGGAGAATTTTTATACATAGTGTCTATATATATAACACTATGAAGGAATTGAATGTCTTTATTCGTTCAGAACACCGTTCTAAAGTGACCGACATACTCCAGAGAAATAGAGCAGGCATCAGTTTTTTCGAAGTGCTGGGTACAGGGAGTACACCTAGTGCAACTCCGGAAGTGGTACATTCACACAGAACGGGTAGAAGCACTGTCCCTGAATTTGTTACAAGGCTTCTAGTTATGACAGTTGTGTCCGATTCATCTGCAAAAAAAATAGTTGACGAGGTCGTAAATAGTTTCGGAGAAGGATCAGAGCCTTATGGCGCAGTCTTTGTAAAAGATGTCACCGACGCTTATCAACTAGGGACAAAGCTAGTCGGCGATGAAATGCTGGCACCTAAGTAGCCCAAATCTTCTGTTTAGAGGATATCCTGCTCAATAGGCATTATTAGGTATGCTTTCAGGACCTGTGAATTATGACTTGTTGTATGGCTGATGATTTGAGAAGGGTTTCACTTGTTCCGCGGCATAGTAGGATCAATCAAAAAACCCGTCCTAGTTTCATGATTAGGCCAAACGTGGATAAAGCAAATCGACGAAATCCCAAATCAAAAATAGTGATGCATAGGCCTTTGTTGTTTCCCTAGTCGATCGAAATAATGGTCATGTTTCTTGTCTCCTCCGGGATGTGAATGCTCTACTCCGTCTGCGTGACTATGAGTCTGCATTTTGGGTTTGGCCATCAAGACATCATCCACGCGTAGCAACATGCAGGTCACCTCCACAGCTGTTTTGAGAATTTGTTCTTTAACTATCGATGGCTCGATCACTGAGGAAAAGATATTGTCTACCTTTCTACTTTTTGAATCGATTCCATACCACTTAACCTTGCTATGAGCAGGCAAGTGTTTAGACCTCAATTGGATTATCGTGTTGACTGTATCCATTCCAGCATTTCTAGCGAGTGTAATTGGTATTTCCTCCAATGAATCAGCGAATTTCCGAAGCACGAGCTGAACACGGCCTTTAATTTGTCTAGATTTATCTCTAACGATAGATGCTACCTTCATTTCAGTAGCTCCAGCACCTCCAACTATTCGAGGTGATAGAATATAGTCTCTTAGAACAGCAAACCCATCCAAGGCAGACCGATGGTACTCATCGAGTACCCTTTTCGAGTTTGCCCTCAACAGAAGAGTTACTGATTTTGGATTCCTACAGTCATCGATAAAGACCATCTTGTCTTCACCAACCAATTTTTCATATACTTTTCCCGCATAACCCAAGGTATTAGATGGTATTGGGCCATTCAAATCTTTGATAATCCTTGCAGTTGTTGACTTTTCCAACCAAAGCATATCATTTTCTTTAACTCTATGAAGGGAGATAACATCTGCTCTTGATAAGTGCTGTTGCACAATCTTGCTTATTCCCTTCTGAGAAATCACGATATTTGCTCCAGATTCTATAATATTCTGTACCTTAACTTCGAGTAGTTCATATTCAGATCTGTGATAATTCTCTAGCTGATCATAGGATGAGATATTCAATTCAGAATTAGTCCTGGTCCTACTCTTATCAAGTTCTTCATTGGTTAGAAGTATCTTGGCATTGTCAATCTGTTTGACCATGGATGACGCGTTAAAAGTCTTGTCAATCACTGTGCCTCTTATTAGGGCAGTATCAGAAGAATTGCCCAGTTTTTCTTCAATTTTGATGTCGTCTATATTAATCATTTTGTTTCTCAAATCTACAATGCTCCAAACGGCCTCAACTACTAGATCAGCTGCGCTAGTATTTTCTCTAGCAACAACTCCGGATATAGACCTAGATTGGAGGCATGTCTCGGCCAACTTACTCATTACCTCTCTGCGTATACTGGTTGACGATACTGAAATTCGGTTGAGCGTCTGAAGCGATATATCTAGACCCATAAGATAGCCATCAATTATAACAGATGGAGCGATTCCAGACAACAACAGTTCTTGCGCCTTGGATAGTAATTCTCCCAACAAAATGACAACCGAAGTAGTACCGTCTCCTACCTCATTGTCTACTGAATTGGCTGCCTCTATGAGGATTTTTGCTGCAGGATGTTCTACATCGAGTTTTCTCAAAATAGCCGAACCATCTTTCGTCACCGTGATCTCTCCCATAATATCGATATACACTTTTTCCAATCCACAAGGACCAAGTGAATTTTTAACAAGGTCTGAGATCAAGGCAGCTGCCAAGAGATTATACCGACGACTCTCGCCCTTTTCACTTCTCCGAAGTCTATCACCGAATAGTTGTTCCATGCGAGGATCCATGTATCCTCCACGTGTCTGATTTAAACTATTTAAGGCTTGTCTGATGCAGGTCGAAAACGCCGTTAAGGAAAAATTGATTGGAAATCCTCATTCAAAAAATAATTGAAGATTTTGAATCCTAGTCACTGACTAGCGAGATTGTGAGAATTAAAACATATAAAATCTAATAATTGTTTTTTATCGATAGATTACATGTAGTATACGAATGTTCGTCCACTCTCATATCCGTAATTTACATTATTTGGCCTAAAATTTATATAATTTCATGTTTAGAAACCAATGTGCAATTCGATGGCATCGTTCTCACTGGTCTAAATAGTGGTAACGTACCTTTTGTAAGATTAGCCTTGGAGGTATCACTTTGGTAGACGGATATGCGATTGGGGTTATAGCATTTTTAGCGCTTTCCCTTATTGTTGGGACTCTGGCTTCTAAGCTTGTAAAGAAAAGCAGCAAGCGGTTTATGATTGCAGGCAAGAGTTTGCCGCTTATCTTCGTAGGGACAATGCTCGCTGCGCAATCTATCGATGGTAATTCTTCACTTGGAAATGTATCACTTGTTTATCAATTTGGATTCTGGTCAGGAGCAGCTATTCCAATAGGCCTAGCGGCATGCCTCATCTTAACGGCGATATTCTATGCGAATAAACTGAATAAAATGTCAATGCTTACGTTGCCCGATTTCTATTTCAGGAGATTTGGAAATGCTAGTGAAGGTATTTCTGGAATCATTATGATGGTAAGCTTCGTAGTGTTGGTAGCAGGCAATTTTGCGGCAACAGGATATATCTTATCGGTGGTGTTACATATTGACTTCATATGGGCTATGCTAATTGGAGCGATAATCGTCTTGATTTATACATATGCAGGAGGTCTATTCTCCTCGGCTTATACAGACATTTTTCAAATTTATTTAGCGATAGGTGCATTTTGGGCAGCATTTCTATTCTTCGCAGGAGGCTTTGCTGGCGTCAGCTTTGATACTATCCTAGGCAGTGCTCCGCCGGGGTATTTGGATTTATCTGGGCTAACTGATATGGGCAATGGTGCACTGGTTAATTGGGCTGGAATAATGGCGCTAGCTATAGGCGATATCGTAGCACTAGATTTTATGGAAAGGGTGTTCTCAGCTAGGGACGGGAAAACTGCAAGAAGAGGCGCCTTCATGGGAGCGGGATTAACAATACTGACTATCGTTCCCACAAGTATGATGGGGATTGTTGCGCTATACTTCCTGCCAGATCTGGTTGATCCCTATACGGCTTACCCTGATTTAGCGATAAACCATGTTCCGTTCGTTATTGGATTGGCGTTACTCATGGGAGTCCTTGGTGCCTCGATGTCAACTGCAAATGGTGGATTGCTCGCCATTTCCAGTGTCATGTCAAGAAACATTATTCAAAGAAATATCTTGAAAAGGGTACTAAAACGTCCAGGAATGGGAGACAGAAAGTTACTGATGGTGACGCGTATTTTTACTATTCCAATGATGCTAGCTGCTTTCGTACTTGCATACATGATACCTCAACCCGGTGTTTATCTGATCCTTGCATTTGATATCGTGTTTGCTGGTGCTTGGGCTCCGCTAACATTAGGTTTATTCTGGAAGAAGGCCAATACACCAGCAGCATTGTCTTCACTCATTGTCGGCTCGTCACTTAGATTGATCTTATTCTTCATTATACCAGTCGAATTAGCAGGTTTAGATACATTGATACCTCCAGTAATATCTGTTATAATATTTGTTGTAGTAGCACTTGCAACACAGAAAAAATATCCTGGCAGATATGGAGTAGTCGATTATGTTCCACCTGAAGAAGATGTAATAAATGGGGAAGATCTGAAGGGATTTGTCGCACCAAATGCAGGGAAATAATCTAATATTTTCTTAACTTAGATATTTCATGAAATAGTATCGAGGGGTGGTATAAGTCGTGAGCAAAAAAAGTGAAAAAAAAGTCACATGCACATGGGTCAGAGCTTGCTGTCTTTTGGTAAGGAATCCATAATGGTATGCGTCTTGTTCAGGTGCCATTGCCTACCAAATGTTAATTGTACTTTCATTATGACTAACTTAATTGAGTTAAATCACTAGTGATATTTAATCACTTTCATCCTCAGGAA
>JBOGPP010000224.1:0-14801 GCA_050748485.1 Nitrososphaeraceae archaeon
AAAATAGACAAATAACCTATAACAGATAGGCATCCTATCATGGTCCAAGATATTGCTAATCGAGATACCATTTAAGATTCACTCGTTAGCTCATAAGCCTTGAACTTCTAATTTAAGGTTTCTAATAAGAGTCATAAGATGCAATGCTTGCTAAATCACATCCTGGTTTGGTCAAAGTTGGCTTCCCGATTGTTGCTGATATCGGACAAGTTCCGATTTAAACCTTCGACGTTCCCATACCATAAGATAAACAACGCCTCCGACCAATATAGCCTCAGTAGATTTGGCAAGTACACCTGCCACTTCTACCTGCTCAGCAACATTGTTCGGGGATAACGGAGGGGGAAAAATCACAGAATAGAGATATAGTCCAAGCAATACAGAGCTGCCGATCAAACCAAACATGTTCAAGATTGCGGTTTTACGATAGCGATTTCGAACAGAAGCCATATCATTTGAAATCTTGGACTCATTTAATGAAATCAACACGTATACGATTCCATATGCGAATTGAGCCGCTCCCGCGGCGAAGAGGAAGATACTATATTCGATTCTTAAAGAAGCGTGTCCGGGGAAGACAGCAATGTGTACAAAACCCGAGGCCATCGCAAAGAACAATATACAGTACTTCAACACTTGTTTATCTCTAATATTTGCAGACATGATCGTCTTTCTTCTCCTAAGAAAAATAAGGGCGAGAACCACCCCTAGTACGGTAATACCCATAAAAATTCCAGTGAATATTGAACCATAATAGATCGTGCCAAAATTATTGGTTACGGAAATATTCATCAATCCTCGTTCACAGTCACAATCTGATCTATCTAGGAGTGTACTTCTCGCGGGACTAGCAAGCCCTATTCTACTATCACTGGCAGGTGAGTCATCAACCACGCTGACGACCAGTATATAATTACCAATCTTTGGGAATGTGTAATAGAGCCTAAAATCGCCAACATCGCGTTTGGTCCAAGGGAATACTGCAATACGGTCACCGGATTTCTCGTCATAGATTTCTACCATAGTTACAACATTTGTCATGTCGTTCCCTTTGTTGTCTTGAATACTGAAAACAATTCCTGCCGGCTCTCCAGGTCGTGGATAGTCAGGCTCCATGCCCTGAAATATATAATATTTACCAACACCAGAGAACCCTCCATTATAATGAGGGAGGTGTTCTAGGTGAGAGAATGCGATGTTTGTCGAGGCGAAGCCTAGGATAATGAGCGGTAAACAGATGAGGAGTAGTCTGAAGGGGTTAGAAACACTCCGACCTGCGGGTATGTGCGACTTAGCCCTAGTGAATATATCCATCTTTGATGTAAATTAGTTAGGTCTTTAACTATTTAATTTATTATGAATTGATACTGAGTTGAGTTTCTGGCTTTCTAGAGTTGTTGGAGTAGTACCAAGATTGGTGATGATAAAGGTGGTGAGGCAATCCCAATTACTTCATAATCATACTCCTATTCTTCAAAATATCGGTTGATACTCATCAAATTTACAGCTGAAAGCGAATAGATCTGGCTTTCTTGCCTAAGTATAGTTAATGATGCATTACGTATATGCCATCTGTAAAGAGAATTTGGATTGAGATCTAGTAGGATAGAAATCGCTGCCTTGATCGGATCTAGATGAGTTATTAGAAGGACATTCTCATCTTCGCATGTGTGTCCAAGTTCTTCGAGCAGATTGTTTATACGATTTTTTACAGATGTAAATGATTCTACGCCGTAACTAAGCAAGGTTGGATCATTTCCAGCATAAAATTTTAAGAAGAGATTGCCATATTTCTGGACTATCTCTTCATAATTCATCCCGACCAGTTTCCCTAACTCTATCTCATAGAGCCGTTCGTCTACCTCGTAGGTACTACCCAAAATCTCACATACTATTTTTGCAGTCTCGATCGTTCTAATTACGGGGCTAACGAGTATTCTGGTTATCGGAATTTCTTTCAAGTACACAGCAGTGTCAGCGACCTGACGCTTTCCATACTCTGTAAGGTGTGCCTCAACGTGTCTACCTACCAATATCTTATTTACATTATTCTCTGCCTGTCCATGTCGCATCATAATCGTCAACGGCAACCTAAATCTTTATGATTGTAGTCAATCCTTACATATAAAATGCGTTGTTAAACAAGCCAACAGGTGCAGATGATGATTAGCTAAGAAAAAGATCTAGAAAATGTTTTCATACTCGAGCCTGTTGGATCTGAATAGGATGAAGATCGGTATTGTCGGCGGAACAGGAGGAATGGGAGAGGGGTTTGCACTACGGTGGTGCTTGAAACACGATATTATCATTGGGTCCCGTGATGTAACTAGAGCCAATGAAGCTGCTAAACAATATATGGTTTCTGCTAGGGAGAATTATGGAAATAGTATGATTGGAAATATCAATGGTGAAGATAACCTTCGGCTATCTGAAACCTGCGATCTTGTAATATTATCTATTCCTTATGAGTCTACTGAAAGTACGTGCGTTGGAATCTCGGAGAGAATTAGCCCCAAATGCATAGTAGTAACACCCATAGTGCCTATGCGTAGAGAGGATAAGGGGTTTACGTATTTGCCTTTAGAGGAAGGAGTGAAATCTGCCGCTGAGTTGGTTTCGGATTACATTCAACCTAGAGGTAGAATCATCTCGGCTTTTCACACCATATCAGAGGTCAAACTGAAGGATATCAAACAAAGTCTGGCCGTTGACACATTCGTATGCGGTGACGACCAGGACAATGTATCAACGATCAATTCGTTAATAGGAGAGATTAAGGGCCTTCGACCAATATATTTAGGGCCTTTATCGATGAGCTACCAAGCTGAAATATTAACCCCTATGTTGCTAAACGCCTCAAAAAGAAATAAAATCAAGCACCCGGGATTAATGGTGACCTAAACCTCATCAGAAATGATCTTTACTAAGAGAGAAAATAACAATCGCGGCAGAAACTGGATGTCGGCGATGGGGGTACTTTTTATCGTTATGGCAACGATCATAGCAATTCGGAACATAGTCCTCGTTACTTATGCACCAGAATCACTGAATCCACAATTTGAATCGGCGTTAGCGAGATATTTTAGCCCGTCCCTCAACAATGAAAAGTTTGTAATTGCGATGCTGGTAGGAGGTGGCTTTCTATTGTGGTGGGGATACTTTAAAAAGAAGGATGATGTAGGTCCCCCCGATGAACATGAAAGAAGAAGATTCGGACCCGATAACAGATGATGAAATCTGTTCCCTCGTACAATTAGTCACATTTAATAATTATTTTTGCTCAATTAGCTGATAGAAAGCAATTGGGATTACTCAATAGGATTTCGACAGTTATCAAGCAAAAGGCAAACTACCTTGTTGACAAATATGAGGATCCGCGGCAGGCTCTTGATTATTCTTACGAGAAGCAAAGAGAGCTTGTGAACCGTCTCCGTCGGGACATGGCCGAAGTTGTTACGTCAAAGAAAAGACTAGAAATGCAGAAGGCGCGCTTATGGGACAACATTAGAACATTGGACGAGCAAGCAAGGAGATCCCTAGATTCTGATAGAGAAGATCTTGCCAAACTCGCTCTTCAGAGAAAGAATGCAAATCTCATTCAGATGCAAGGACTGGACAGGCAGATTGCAGAGATGCAGGCTGAACAAGAGAAATTAGAACAAACGGAAAAGAGACTATCTGCCAAGGTAGAGGAATTTAAATCCAAAAAAGAGGTGATTAAAGCACAATATTCTTCAGCTGAGGCGCAGGTTAGAATTAAGGAGAATATCACAGGCATATCTGAGGAAATGACCGATGTTGGCATATCAATGAATAGAGTTGAAGAGAAGGCTGAAAGGATGAAATCAAAAGCTCAAGCATTGGATGAAATGATTAGTTCGGGAGTACTGGTAGACTATACATCCAACAAAGACGAGATCGAAAATGAGCTTGAACAGATTACCGTTAATAAATCTGTAGAGGAAGAATTATCAAAATTGAAGGCCGAAAAACTTAGAAAAAAGAAACGGGCCATTGAACAAGAACAGGAAGCATCCTAATGAGGCATACTAGAAAAAAAGAAAGTGACTCTACATCAGCAAGATTAGTTAAGAAAAAGGGAAAGACATCAAAGTCTAGCATAAACAAGTCACCATCAAAGAAACGTTCTCTTGTCAAGAGAATTGATAGGGGGACAAAGAAAAAGACTTCACGTATTCAGACTACAACGACGAAACAGAAAGTTCAGAAGACTAGGAAACCAATAGTAACAAAACGTACTTCAAAATTACGCGTCTCTAGAAAAAGTGACCCTCAAAAGACAAAGAGTAGTTCGAGAGTTTTTCGAAGCCCCTCCAAAAAACAAACGGCTACAAGGGGAGTAAAAAAGAAAATCATTAGAGTTCTGGGCCAGGGGCAATTCTCGGTCGATTCAGAAACTTTAAGAAAATTAAATTCTATAGATAATTCAATTGTGCGAAAGCTTGAGACGGAAAATTTGACCGATGAGGAATTCAAACTGAAGATGGAACATCTCGGGGAGATCGTTACTAAAAAAGGAAAACTACTTGATCCTAAAGTGATAGTAAGTTCTGACATCATTCTCCCGGGAAGCGATTTAACAATTGAAGAAGCAAGTAAATTCTTCCATGGTGAAGGAATTATCCCGGGGCTTGACTAGTGTTTCGGCGACGGTTAAATCCTCAACTTATCAAAAGGCATGTCCCACATAGGATACCATACCGTCATGTCAGTTTCCCAAGGGACTTCCTTTGAAATAATAGACATGAGTGTCAATTCGAGATCACTACGCCGCTTCTCTTGAGCACCTAACGGAACGAAAGGGTAGAATCTCTCTCTCTTGTAATTATAAACCAGAAATTGGGTTTCAAGTTGAGTGCTCTCCACGGAGGAGTTGGGAGAAACGATTTTCTTGAATTCGAATACGGCGGCCAACATCTGATCTCTAAATCCTCGATCTGCGATTGTGTCTGCAATTCCGTTTGACGCCACCAAGATATCTTCAACGCTCATCCCCCTTAGCATAATCCATAGATAACCTAACTTGTCATTAACCAGAACATGTTCGGTCTGAAATTCGCTACTGCTTATTCTTAAAAAATCTTGTACTTCCCGGATGGTATCTGAAAAGTATGCTCCATTCACATTTTTAATGCAAATTCCGCATCTGTTGGTACTACTTAATCCTAGCTTTGTTTGAAGCGTAATATACGCGGAAGTAAGAGAGAATATCCCTTCATCAGAATCCTTATTCTTTCTATGTGAACTGCCCTTTCCTAATTTTTTGAGCAAAGAATCTATCACGCCATCGATGCCTCCATCTCTAGAAGCTTCTGAACTCTCATCTGAACAGGAGGATGAGTTGAAAAAAGGTTAGCTATCGTTTGCCGACCAGAATGTACTGGAATTATGAAAAAGGCATTAAGACCTTCCACCTTGCGTAGATCCTGATTCGGCACACGCTGCATCGTACCACTAATCTTCATAAGAGCGTTGGCTAACTGTACCGGTTTTCCCGTCATCTGTGCCGACCCTCTATCAGCAGCGAACTCTCTGTACCTTGAAATTGCTCGGATTACCAAAAAGCTGACCAGCCAAGTAACGGCGGCTACCGCCAGCATGATCAGGATTGCGCCACCGCCACCCCCTCGATCTCTCCCTCCACCGTAGCCACCCATTCCCCCTCCATAAAGCCCACCGTAGAAGCCAAATTGCATCATGTACCAGGCAACGGTCGAGAAGAGACTGGCTAATGTTATCACCAAAACATCTCTGTTCCTAATATGGGTCAACTCGTGTCCTATGACTCCCTCGAGTTCTTCGCTATTAAGGACATCCATCAAACCTGTAGTCACCGCAACCACTGAGCTCCTTTTGCTTTTTCCCGTAGCGAAAGCATTGGGTACTGTTGAATTTATTACAGCGATCTTTGGTTTTGGAAGATTGTTCCTTGCAATTATTCTTTCTATCAATCCATGCAACTCAGGAAATTGTTCTCTGGTTACCACCTTTGCGCCTGAGCTCCAAAGAACAATCTTGTCTGAGAAGTACCATTGTGATATAATCAGTACTAGTGCGACTACGGTAACGGGTATAAAGCCCACTCCCAGGTATACCAAGACGCCAAGAAAAACAAGATAAAGCACCGTAAGTATCATAAAGCTCGTAATCATCCGTAATGTTAATCCGGTATCCCTTCGTTGCCAAGCTCTCGACATAAACTTGCCTCTCATACATATGATCAACAAATGGACATTTAAGATATTTGTTTACTATGTATCACTTCGTTTTGGAGTCGTGCACGACAAAGAAATAGAAAATTCAATCACCGATACCAATGCTGTTGTTGGAAATTGCGGCGATTGGGGAGAGTTTATGAATAGCCAGGACTTTTGCGAAGAAATTGATAAATATTATGATCAACTCAATAGAAACAGCGTGAACTTAAGGCCCCGAGGTTATTATTTGACTGCATTCCATCTTGCTACTGCGACAGTTTTTAGCATAGCCCTATTGTTACAATCCATTTATGTTGTCGAAAACGTGGATGCACAGAACGACCTCACTTACCCGATATCCAATGGAACGTCTGGGGATCAAAACGTGTCAGTGGAAACTGAAATGGAGACCTATATCGTGACCTTGAAAGATCAGAGTTCGTCTGCTGATTTGGATGATATTGTAAAGTTGGTGGAGCAGAAAGGTGCAAACGTAACTCACGTTTATAGCCATTCCATAAATGGTTTTTCTGTCCAGATACCGACGGATAAAAAGACAGAAATCATGTATTCCCTGGTAACAGATATGCGGGTAAATAGCGTCGAACCTGATCAAACTATGACAATCTCACCTCCCCTCGAATAGTCATTTCCTTTCAGCATGGAGCAGAATTAGGCCTTTTTTTCTATTTTCTAATCAGAGCTAACAAAGTCATTAAACTTGTTTAGTTCAGTTTAACACTTGTGTTCTTTAGCGTAGAAAATTGGACTCGGCATAAATACTAAGTTATCATCGAAGAGCTGAAATGACTAGATTTAGTTGCCATACTACAGACTTCGACCATAAATTTCGGTATCATTTATTTGCCTTTTATGCTTTAATGGGAAATGCCGCGAGTTTAGGAAAGATAGGATATCATAGAATAATAAGGAAGTGAGTCATGAGATGAAATTTCATATTAGACAAAATTTCGCCCATACCAAGCCGCCAATCTACATAACAATAACCTTACTAATTCTATCTTCAACGCTAACCTCACAGATTCCCGCTGCAATGGTTGTCAAAGCAGTTGACGGAGATGACGGAGATGATGATTTGGCATCGTCACAGCCAAGTACTGCAGGAAAATATTCTGGCGAGAGTCTTGATTCTCAACTAGCGACGGTACTCAATTCTAACACTAGCACACCCTGTTTGAATGCGGCTATTCAATCCATTTCATCCAACGATTTCAATGAGGATGATGATAAGGATGATAATAATGAATTGATGAACGTTTTGGACGGTGATTCTGAAACAGAATGGTCAGCGGGAGATTTAGGATCCTTTTTGCAGGTAGATCTAGGCGATGTAAAGAAAATTTGTTCAGTTGATGCGAGTTGGTCCGACGGAGATGAAAAATCAAATAATTTTGTAGTGTCAGTATCCAAAGACGGAACGACTTTTGAAGATGTGTTGAGAGGTTCAAGCAGTGGAACTACCGAATCCAAAGAACACTATGAACTCTCGCCTTCAGATGGAAGATATCTTAGGATCACGTTCTATGGAGATTCTGAAAACGATGAGGAGGTTACTATACGTGAATTGACTGTGAACACCAGGAGCGCTGATGAGATACCTACTACCGCTTCTGGGGGAAGTGGAGAAGGTATTCCTTTTATAAGAGATCCTCAATCGACCCCCCCCACAAATGCTAGTAACGTAACAAAAGGAAACGAACCAAGTGTTCACAACGCTCCAGTGGTTTCAGATATTCACGCCATGGTTACTTCAGCAGCTTCCTTCGAAATCATCCTGAATGGTAGTGACTCAGATTTAATCGATCATTTGACCTACTACATAGCCAGGCTTCCTGAACATGGAAATCTTAGCACAGGTACAAATTCAGCCAGTGTTAAGTATACTCCTTTCGCGGGGTACTCTGGCCTAGATAACTTCACGTATAATGCAGTTGATAAATATGGTCTGGTTAGTAACAATGCGACCGTTATTATGGATATCAATGCTTTGAATCAATCCATTGCTCGAGAACCAATAGACAGCCTCAATCCAATAGGGCAGGCCATATTGGGAAGTCAAAATGAACGTTATGAGCTAATAAAGGCGGCTAGAGAACCGATTGGAGGGCAATATATCGTAGTACTCAAGCCTGAAGTGATTATGACTAGTGAATCAGATAGTGCTAGAATGAGGGCTGATGAAGTTAGAGCAATGGCAGAAGAATCTAGAATCAAAGGTGCCGAGATTCTCAACATCTACGAACATGCCATAGACGGTTACGTAATGAAGACATCCGAGAATATGAGTGCTGGTTTAGTCTCAGAATTGAGGCAAGATCCTCGTGTCGCATTTGTCGAACTTGATCAGCGAGTCCACGCGTTCGGGCAGACAGTTCCAGTTGGAGTGGACAGAGTAGATGGGGATGTCAGTCAAGCTGTTTCTGGCGACGGAAGCGGAGCTGTGGACGCCGACATTGCGATACTTGATACAGGAATAGATCTTACCCATCCCGATCTAAATGTCCATCACGAAAAAACGTTTGTACTCGGAACCCCTTCAGCAGACGACGACAATGGGCATGGGACCCATGTGGCTGGAGTAGCTGCCGCAAAGGATAATGAGATCGGGGTTGTTGGTATTGCACCTGGTGCACGCCTCTGGTCAATCAAGGTTCTTGATAGTAGTGGTGCTGGTTCTATATCAGACATCATTGCGGGCATTGATTACGTTACTTCACATTCAAGTGAGATAGAGGTGGTAAACCTAAGTTTTGGCTGCGAATGTAATTCACCTGCTCTGGACGCCGCCATCAATAATGCAGTACAAGCGGGTATCGTTTTCGTTGTAGCAGCAGGTAACGATCATAAGGATGCAAGTTCATTCTCGCCTGCACGAAATCCTAATGTAATAGCCGTATCGGCCATGGCAGATAGCGACGGAAAATGTGGAGGGCAAGGAACTTCCACCCAATATGGAAATGATGATACTCTTGCTTCTTTCAGCAACTATGGAGATCCGATAGATATGGTTGCGCCGGGCGTGGGCATCTTATCTACGTATAGTGACGGAAAATATGCACAATTGAGTGGAACAAGTATGGCTGCACCACATGTGACAGGAGGTATTGCATTGTACGAATCCTCACATCCTGGAGCCACTCCAGCGCAAGTCAGAGCGGCTCTTACTGAAAGCGGGACACAACCCTCTTCTGGCTGTACCGCAGAAGGTCAAGGGTATTTCACAGGAGATCCTAATGGGGCAAACAAACCTTTCTTAAACGCAAAGGGGCTGTAATACATTCACATAACTTAAGATGCACGAAAAAACAAGAATGCGATCAGCATTTTTGTTTTATTCTCTGTAACGCCTATCCACGACGATACCTATTATTTTCCTAGCAGGCTTCCATTTGTTTGGTCAACCAAGAAAAGTACGACAATGTCAGATGCTATTTTTTAGATATTAAACTAATATATTACGAGAACCTATAGTTGATGAACGAAAAATGAGTTACGTACATCCAGAGGTACTAGTTGACACGCACTGGGCTGAAGAACATCTAAAGGATCCCAAGGTCCGTATAGCAGAGGTTGACTATGACTCAAAAGCAAACTACGAATTAGGACACATACCCGGAGCGGTCTTATTTGATTGGAAAAATGACATAAATGACCCACTAACAAGGAATGTACTTAGCAAGGAATCCTGCCAGAAACTGCTTCAAAATGCCGGGATAAACAATGATACTACTCTACTATTGTATGGAGATTTTAACAATTGGTTTGCCGCCTTCGCATTTTGGGTTCTAAAGTACTATGGATATAAGGATGTCAGACTCATTAACGGTGGTAGAAAAAAATGGTTGCAAGAAGATAGAGCATTAACGAAGGATGTTCCTACTTATTCGAAAGGTAATTTTGCTGCCAATGAGCCAGATAGTAATATTAGGGTATTTCTAGACGAGGTCAAACGCGGTGTTAGCGCCCCAGGGTTGAAGATGGTAGATGTTAGATCTCCAAAAGAGTTCACTGGAGAGATTTTGGCTCCGCCAGAGTATCCAACTGAGCATGCACAACGAGGAGGACATATTCCTGGAGCCGTCAACATTCCGTGGGCACAGGCAGTAAATGATAGTGATGGAACCTTCAAGACTACAGACGAGCTAAAGCAGTTATACGAATCAAAAGGTATAACCCCGGATAAGGAGATCATCGCCTATTGTAGAATAGGCGAACGCTCGTCTCACACATGGTTTGTTTTGAAATACCTCCTTGGCTATCCGAAGGTAAAGAACTATGACGGGTCATGGACTGAATGGGGCAATATGATTGCAAACCAGATCGAGAAGTAGCAAAAAGTGAACATGGGTAGGACTAATTTCAATTGTCCTGACATATTCAATCTGTTTTTTGGATTAGGAAATGCAACAAATTTTCTTCTCTCCGGGTTTCCATCAATCTCTGTCCGGTCTGCTCTGACCATCTTATCATTTCTATGTCTGCCGTAGGATCGTCGGAAACTAGGTGAATGATTTGTCCGCTTTCAATACCAGATATCAGATCGTCTAATTTTGATAGGGTTGCCGCACATTCTATCCCTATTTCAAACATTTCAAAATCTGGAAGAGCTGAATAGCACTTAACGCGCAAGGTACGAATTAGTGCTCTAATTTCCTCACTGTCCTCAGGTAGCGATTTCAAGCCTTTCATAACGCCAATGTCTGAAGTAGGAACCAGAGAAATGAACCACCCTTTTTCATACGGCGAATCGTTTGCTAATTTGGGATTGCTGAGAAGTTCATGGTTAACGTCCAGGATCTTACCTGCAATTGGGGATTTAACAGCGCCAAAATACCTCCCGCTCTCAATCGTTGCCAGGTTCTTACCCTTCCCTATTTCTGTGTCGACACCTTTCAGCTTTATAGATGAGATTTTACCTGCAATGGATGACAATATTGACGTAATTCCGATCACCAAAACATTTCCTGCTTCTTTGCGCACCCAAACCAGATTATCTAAATCGTATAATATATTATCTGGAAATACACAGTGCTCAATTTCCATACTCGAGGCTCTGATGCATGAGATGATAAGCATATTTATCTATTTACTCATCTACATTGGAACTTCCATCTAATCAGACCCTTGCTCTACGAATTTATGACAAAATATTATTATGCGAATTATGCTATATGCATTAGAAGAGTTTGGTTAGCTGCACAATTTGTGATTCTAGATTTGGTGATAGGATCTGCCCATATTGTGAAAAGAGTGTGTGTTCATCATGCATTATCTATGGGAAGAATATATGTGTGAAGTGTAATAAGGTCAAGGCTGTTCCTCCCAGTTTTCTGAAAAGAAATGCAAAGTTTATTCTACTGTTCGTTGCGTTCTGGTTTTTCGTGTCAGGGCTTTACCCTTTCCCTTATATGATGGCGTTAGGCCAACCAGTCGATTTTAGAGTCATGCAACCAGTGTTAATTGCTACAGGAATCATGTTGATACCATTTGTCTTTCTAATGTTTGCGTGGAATAGGCGCGCTCAAGGAATACGTAAATAAAGAGTTGGTTCAGAATCATCTGAGGGTAGGATACGTCTAGCCAAAGGATTATCTAACAGAAGGATGCAGATAGTCCATATCATTCCGGTCTTTGGATGAATATGGATAACACGACAGCGAACTATTTGAAGTTCAAATGTGGGGAATATAATGCGATTGAGAGTTGTGCAAACATAGTAAAGAATGGAGGGGTGATCGTTTATCCTACTGACACTGTGTACGGGATAGGATGTGATCCCTTTAACGAGAAGGCAGTAGATCGGGTATTTTTTGTTAAGCGGAGGGTGGCGGAGAAAGCACTACCAGTTCTTAGTGCCAGTCTCATCGATCTCGAAAACATTGTAGATGTTTCGGTTAAGGTTAAGAAACTAGCTCGGAAATTTTGGCCTGGTCCTTTAACGATAATATGTCCTATATCTAACAAAAACATCTCTCCAAGGTTGACGGCTAATAACTCGTCACTGGCAGTGAGAATACCAGGTAATCTATGTACCCTTTCGCTTCTTAAATTAAATCGCTACTTGGTTGGAACTAGCGCTAACATTTCCGGCCAAGCGTCTGTGATAAGTCCGTCCCAAATCAACACGACTTCGCTGGCGAGCTTTGACGCTCTCCTAGATGGCGGTACTTTGAATAAATATTCTCATTCTACCATAATTCGCTTCGATGATGATGATGAAACTTTAACCGTTGTGAGGAATGGGCCGATCTCAGAAACCGATATCGTAGCAGCGCTAGGATCTTGACCATATCAGTTCAATCTTGGTAAAATAAGTTTAATCCCTCGCCTGATAGATTCGTTTCTGAATTCGCTGTTGTTCAATTTGGTAATTCGAATGAATTCGAGTGAATGGCGAACAACTTCTATCTTATCGCAATTGGAGTAACGTTCCCTTATCGCAGAGGTCGTCAGCCATGTGCTTTTAATTGGAGCTAAGGATCGGTACCTTTATCAAGCCCTGGTCATTAGATACACCTGCTAATAGTGCAATTTATAATGCCTTTTCTAAAGCAGCATAGCTTGATGTTTCGGGTAATAGCTATGGAGTCATCCATTTAGACATGGTCATTTTTTTATCGCGCTTTCCTCCATGAAGAATACTTCCCACAGATGTCCATCGATATCCTCAAAGCTACGCCCATACATCCAACCATCGTCCTGTTTTTCCCTGGGTTCACTCCCTCCGGCCTCTATTGCTTTCTCTATCATCTGATCTACTTTTTCTCTTGATTCGACAGATAACGCCACTATCGCTTCCGTATTTTTTGAAGTATCACAGACGTCCTTTTTTGTAAAAGTCTTAAAAAATTTCTCAACCAAAAGCATGATGAATATGTCCTCTCCAATAATCATACACGTTGCATTTTCGTCGGTAAACTGAGGATTAAAGCTAAAACCAAGCTTGGTAAAAAAGGCTACTGATTTATTGAGATCCATTATTGGTAAGTTCACAAAAATTTTTGTTTTCAATCCGTGATGGTAAGATTGATAGGGTATAAACGTTTTTCTTTCCAGTAAATCCATGTGTTTTGAATCTGATCGGTACAATGCATCTGTCCAAGGGCCAGGACTAGAATGACCTTGTTCGTTGAGCAGAGTTTTACCAACTTGACTTGAGGACGAAGGAATCAAACTATGGCCTCGCATATTAGCGGGAATGTTATACAGCCCGAGACAATGAAAAACAATCTAAAATCTAGCAAACAGTGTGTAAACTAATGTAAACTAATGTAGCAGTTTTTTCTACAGATATAGTTGTGTCAGCAAATAAACACTTTCACGATTGAAGATCTGAGGTCACCATTATTCTTTCTTAGAGGGACATTTCATATTAATACAAAACTTCCATCTATATTTTGCCCCATGAGAATAGACATTCTCCAGCACTGGCCATCTGCATGAAGAACAG
This sequence comes from Nitrososphaeraceae archaeon, assembly GCA_050748485.1. GTDB lineage: Archaea > Thermoproteota > Nitrososphaeria > Nitrososphaerales > Nitrososphaeraceae > TH5896. The sequence goes on from JBOGPP010000224.1 coordinate 13,690, forward strand.
ATCTCACCTGCAGTTCTTATCGATCCTTTCTGTGGTAATGGAGCCGTCGCCTTACACTCACCAGATGAGTAATTAGAGCAGCCTACAAACCTCTTCTTAGTCTTACTTGATTTTATAATTTTTAGGCTTCCCATGCCACAAACAGGACATGTGCCTAGAATCATCTGTTGTTTGTCCCTGGTAACATTTACTGCATCTGTTATGCGATTGCCTATCTCAATTTCCTTTTCCTTAAATGGAATGATCGCTTCTTTTAATTTGGCAATTGAGTACCTTATTACAGAATCACTTCTGTTGTCGCCAAATTCGATTCCTTCAAGTAGTTCTTCCATTGATCTGGTAAGGTCTGTAGATACTATGTTTGGTAAGTACTTGCGCATCGATTGCACTATTTCAAGTCCAAGATCCGTAGCCTCAATTCCTCCTCCAGAACCTTTACTTTGTCTAGAGCTAGAAACGTCTTTAGAGGATGAAACGTTACTAATATAGTTCCGTTTAAATAATGTGTTAATGATTTCCGACCTCGTTGCTTTTGTGCCAATTTTTTTCGTCTCCATTTCTTCTAGTAAGCTGGATTGATTAAATCTAGAAGGAGGCTGAGTAAACCTCTCAGTCATTGTAACAGCATTATTTTTTAATGTATCTCCTTTACGGAACGCTTGTAAATTAGAGTAAGACTCTGATTCTAACTTGTTGCTAATATATGGTTTGTAGAAGCGCATCCAACCTTCATCTATTATCGTCTTGTTGTCAGCCTCGAAAAAATGGTCATCTTTGACATAAATTGTCACTATTGTTTGCAGACTTATCGCTAGTTGACCGAAGGTCGCTAAAAATCTCCTAATGATAAGATCAAATATTTTGGATTCGCTAGCATTTAGTCTACCTCTTGGCCTCTCTCCTGTTGGGTAAATCGCAGGATGTGCTGGATCGGTCTTGCTTCCTTCCTTTGGAGAAAGACGAATAGTGTTTGATAGCAGCTCCATAGTCATTCGTGTATAAGGACCATCAATAGGAAGTCCATTAGACCGCCTATTACTATTAACATTGTTTTCAGGAGCAAGGAAACCGATCTTGGAAAGATCTAAAATAATTTTCCTGTAGTTTATTGA
>JBOGPP010000225.1:0-1803 GCA_050748485.1 Nitrososphaeraceae archaeon
TATTCTTAAGGAAATTTGTGACGCTTTTAACTCCGGTCATAAACATATTATTCTTGAAGCACCCACTGGGTTTGGAAAAAGTCCTCTAGCCGTATCTTTCGCACTCACTTTGGGATCAAGCTATATATGTACTTCAACAAAGGATTTGCAAAGCCAATATGCCAATGATTTTTCATACCTAAAGGTAGCCAAGGGGAAAAATAACTTTCCTTGTTTGGTAAAGGAAGATTTCATAAGAGATGGTAAATATAGATGCAAAATCTGCCTTTCATCCATAGTACCACGGCAAAGTGAAAATAGAGATCCTGTTATTAGCGAATGTAAACACACCACGGTCGAATATGGTCCTTGCATGACTGATGAAACATTTAGAGACAACGGCTGCAGGTACAGAACTTTTTCGAAGGATTATGCTGTAGTCAAGAAAGGCACACGAGACGAATCGGTATTCATTCCTCTGGTAAACATCAAAAATTATCAAGAGGATTATTCACATTGGCTTCACCTAAAAAACTTCAAGACAAGCGAATCTCCAATTACAGACTGGCGTGCATGCCCATATTTTGATCAATTAAACATCGCCCTAAGTGCTAGTCATTCCATATTCAACTATTCTAATTTTTTGGCATTGCTTCCAAGCAAGAAAAATCTCCTTTCAAGAGAATTGCTTGTACTAGACGAAGGACACTTGTTAGAAACAGAACTTGTAAAGTTTAGAGGATTGACAATTTCAAAGAGGAGATGGAGAAGATATATTTCTGATCTAAATCTCGTTGACTTCGGATTTGATGATAGCAAAAGATGGGTTGATTTTTTAATAGAAATTGAAACGAAGATGCTTAAACTACTTGGTAACGGTCCAGTGGCCAAATCCTTGGCCATTGAACGCAAAGTCAAGTACGGCTGGTCTAGCCACAAGAAAAAGAAACTGAACGAAAATACCAAAATAGTATCCTCTTCGGATTTATTTGAAAGTGATGAACAAATTTCTAAACAATATGAAGACCTTTCTGTCCATGTAAATAATACACTAGCAGATGAGGTTGCTGCTGACGCCATTAGAGATACCGAGAGACTAACACGCACGATAAATAATATCATATCAGATCCAGAAAATTGGATAGTATCAGATATAATAAAAGAGAACTATGAAGTGGTAAAAGTTGAATTCAAACCATTAGATATATCAAAGTATTGTAAGGCCGTATTTGAAAAGTGCCCAAAGACAATTATAATGAGTGCTACAATACTAAATTATAAGACCTTTTGTAGAAACATTGGGATCTCTCCTGATAATGATAAAGTAAAATTTATACAGGTTCAATCAGACTTTCCAGTAGAAAATAGACCCATATATCCTATGAACGTGGCTTATCTCAATTACAATAATCTGCAATTACAAGAAACTAAGTCAGCTATTACAAATGCAGTTGATAATTTAATGACAATACACAGCAAACACAAAGGAATAATCCATACTACGTCTTATGAGCAACTTAATTTTATCAAAGGAAATATTTCTAAGGACAATGCGAGAAGACTCATTGTGACCGATCCAGAAATACAGAGAGACGAAGTCGTCCAAGAACACATTTATGCTAAAAAGCCTACGGTCTTAATTTCTCCGTCACTACACACTGGACTAGACTTAAAAGAGGATTTATCGAGATTTCAAATAATAACCAAAGTTCCTTATCCTAATAAAAGTGATAGATGGATTAACGCGAAAAGAAATAAAGTTCCAGAATGGTATTATTGGCAGACAGGTTTAAAACTTGTCCAGGCTTATGGTAGATCAGTTCG
>JBOGPP010000226.1:0-1937 GCA_050748485.1 Nitrososphaeraceae archaeon
CTCTAATATGACGGTACCACAATTACCACAAATAATTTCGCCAGAATCAGGATCTGCAATATTTTGATTGCTTCGATTGCATACGGGACAATTTATGGAACTTTTCATTATCTTATATAAAAACAGCATTATGATCTGCATTCAAATATTTAAACCTAACCAAATGAGCTCAGATTACGGAAAAATTTTAAACGGCCTAATTTCACCCAAATAATTTCAAATACTCTTACAACATACTATGAATAAGATGCTAGGGGGCAGAGATGTTAGAAAGCTAATAGTAACCTACATGAATGATAGGCATAAAAAGTTAAAAAGAATTAATGGGGATCCGACTAGAATTTATGCATATGAGGCATCACAATGTACAAGGCTCTCATACTATGAACGTGTTGACCCAATTACCTCAAATCCAACAGAATTGTTCCAATTTCTCTTGACGTACGGATTAAGACACTCGTTAGAAAATATAGAATCGGAGTACAAGGTAGATAATCTGACTCTCGTGCTCGCAGCTGATATCATTCTAGAAAAGGATCTTATCGTTAGGATGCACATAACAGATTCCTTTCCAGGTTCTCCCAAACCACAAGATCTATTGTACCTCAATGCGTGCCTCTATTCATTTGATAAGACGGAGGGAATTTTAATATATGTACTAGGAGATGGCAGAACGTCAGAATTCCTAGTAGCGAAAAGTGCGAAAATGTTCGAGGAATTGATAAGAAGAGCAAGGGTTCTAAGTACGTTGCTTAAGGAAAGACGGGTACCTATTGTTGAGCCTTCTGAATCATGCATGACTTGTAAGTATTATGGGAGATGCTATATGATAGAAAGAAAGGAAACCAGCTTCTCTATAGAAAGCCTGTTTGGCAAATCAAAAGATGAATCTACTTAATCAAGGAAAATTTAAGGCAAAAGGTCGGTCTCCTCCGCTGGCTTGTAGCGTTGATGTCTGACTAAAGGAATATGTCCCATTCACTTGATAAGAATCTATCTGGTTCATACTCAAGCGATTCCAGAGGTCTGAATTTTCGCTGTTCCGAGCAAGTAGATCAGTATCTTTTAGAGTCACATTCCCAGAGCCAATTACCGGAAAGACATTGTCCTGAGACTCAAGAAAACCTTCCAACCTCTCACCAATTTCGCCTGATGCAACTTCGCTGTTGTTAACTAGGACTTTGTATTGAATTGACTCAAGGATAATAGTTCCTCGATTGGGATTATGAGCATCAAAAGCAATTTGCAAATTGGAATGTGAACTATCGGTTGGTTCAACCGTAATATTCTTAATTGAAATGATAATAGGGTTGTCGTTTCGACCCATTGATTGTATTTCCGTGGATGCAGGACTTTGGACGGCCTGGCCAGGTTCCTGTCGATTAACGCCTTCATTGTAGTAAGCAAATCCCCAATAAGTAATCCCAGCAACGACTGCTATTGCAACGGCTGAAGAAATGTAAATTGTCTTTCGCTTGGTCATCTGATGAGATCACTTCTATGTTCTTATATGAATTCTTTTTCAATCTCGAATTAAAGTTGACCTGAGAAGAAATTTACAGAATTATTGTCTCAACCGTGCAATATCAACCCAATGGAAGTCCTATCTTGTATTCTGTCGCATAGAATTTGTCTGTAATGTTGTTGCTGTTGACAAAGACAATTCACGACTGCTCAGTTGAGTAAAATTGGGCACAATCACGCAGCCAATTATTTGCCAACAACACTAAAATACTAAAGGCTATATAGAAGAAATTTAAATGCCTACGGCGTACATATTGGTAAATTGTACATTAGGATCGGAAGAAAGGATTATTAGCGAAATATCTAGCTTGCCCGATGTGAAAGAAGTGAGAGGAACATATGGTGTTCATGATGTTTTCGTGAAAGTAAAATCGGACAATACAGAGGCTATGAATCACACTATAACTAACAAG
>JBOGPP010000227.1:0-1531 GCA_050748485.1 Nitrososphaeraceae archaeon
AATCAGTCCAAAGTATTACTCAACTTGGGATTATAGTAAACAGTAGACGTAAACCTTCTATTGACAGTAAGTGGGACCTGTTTATTTACGTTGACAATTATAGAAGTTGGCGAATGAGAAACAGTTAACCTGTCGTACTTATAATCGGGAATATTAGAGGGTTTCGCGCGCAAATTATCAAACTATCTGAACACCATAAGAAAAAACTACCGCTAAGTTATTAGTCCTTCCTTTCAAAATGAGAGTTTCCCGACTTCTAATATATTCCTCGATATGTTTTTGTCGCATGTGTTTGCGTATCTGGTTATCAGGAAACAAATTGACTTCTGCGGGGTTGCAGAAAGTGCATTTTTACATTCCACCTATATTTGGAAGGTCATATATCATCCTCCTAACCAGTTCTAACCGATGATGATGTCGTAAATGTTCATTCCTATTATAGTGAGACACACTTTTGTCACAGATTTCACATACCCAATTTGCCTTCATTGACTACCATACTAAAGATATAGGGCATATTTAGTCCGTGATGTTATGCATCAGTTGCAGATTCACAGACTTCTCTAGCGTTGCCTTCTACTGACATGCATCCGTCTATGAATCCTTGATAATATCTGTTATCACTATTAAGTGGTCCACAGTTATCCTGAAATGCATCTTCACTAAAACTTCCGTTCTGTCCGTCTTCATATCCTACATTATAACAACCACCTTCACTACTTCCATTGTTGTCAGAGTTGTCGTTATTCTGTTCTGTTGCAGACGCCATCATTATTGGTACTGTAACTGAGATTAATACGAGAAGTAGAACGGTCATATTTTGGGTTGTCCTACTTCCGAGTTTACGATTCCAATTATTTATTAATGGATATTTTAGTTTAGGTACAAGATTAACATTCTCCATCAAGACTATAGAACAATTTAAAATCGGAAACTGACGACTCTATTAACAGATTAACCTACATTCGAGTCCAAATATTATTTTAGGGATTTTTGCGCGCAAAATACTCAAGAAAACCTTCGAAACTCTTATTCAAGAGTGTCCATAGTACCTACCAAAGAATTTGCAGTATTACATAGGGTGTTCTGGATGGTCCTATTCGTCTTGGCAAGGATCATTCTATCTCGAGGGTATTGAAAATTCTAAATGGTTAAAGTATTATTCGAAGGTGTTTGATTATGTCGAAATAGACTCCTCATTCTATAGAATTCCCAATGAATTCATGGTCAAGAACTGGTACCAGAGGACTCCTGAAAACTTTAGATTCACTGCAAAATTCCCTAAAGTTATAACGCATGACAAGAGACTTTCAAATTTCGATGAGAATCAACTAAGTTATTTCTTTGATTCTATCTCCGAATTAAAGGAAAAATTATTAGCATTATTAATTCAGTTGCCACCCACCATAGATATCGTTGAAGGCCTTGATGCCCTCAGAAATATCCTTCCTTATCTTGACAAAGGTTTCAGATATGCGGTAGAAGTAAGACATAGATCATGGTTTCAAGATCTTGCATACAATTTCTTCAG
>JBOGPP010000228.1:0-3137 GCA_050748485.1 Nitrososphaeraceae archaeon
AAATCAAGCACGAGCGTGGAGCTGAGATAAAGGATATCTTTTACATAACACGCGATGAACCGTTTCCCCATATGTATGAAAATGCAGATTTTTCTCCACAAACGATAAAGGAGTCAATCAAAGAGGGGGAAATGAAGATGCTTGAAGTATTAAATAGAAAGCTGGATTGACACCGCCTATATTCCAATGAAAAATATCGACTATTTCAAGACTGTGCACATTAGCTAGGCAGCAATATCATCACGTCAGCTGTTCTTTTCTTTCATAATGTACCTTGCTGATCGAGGCTAACAAAGTCTTCCTCGGTTCTCATTGACGCAGTGTTTCGCCGTGAACCTCATAATTATTGTTTAATGACATATGGAATAATCTTCTATAGAAGTGTGTATCTGTTAAAGAAAGACAGAGGAAGCACGTACTCGTACGTCTTATTGGAGTTGAAAAAATAAGGGGATTTTGACTGCTACTTCAACTCTTTGCGTATTCTTTTAGACCAGTAAAATCGATAGCAACCACAGATTCGTTTCCCACAACCCATGCATTGTGTCCAGGCGGAATCACAGCAGCGTCGCCAGGTCCAAATTCTTCTTCGTCTCCATCATCCATAACTACTTTAATTCTACCGGAAATTATGTACTGGGTATGCGGCGCTTGACAGCTGTTGGTCTTTACAATGGGTTTCACGCATTTCTCCCAACTCCAACCTGGTTCTAAGATGCCACGACCAATTGTCACATCACCAAGATTTGCAAGCTGAATCTTGCCATTCTCGAATGTTCTTGTTTCATCAGGCGATTTATCTAGATTCTTTTTTTGCATTTTTGCCATTAGATTAGAATGTATTAGAATATGATTATAAACATTTTACATGAGTTTGCCAAATTAAAAGAAGGAGAGTGTTACTCATTTCTTATTCTTACGATTTACTTTAGATAAATCTACTCGATCAGTCACCTGTGCTCCAGAAACAACTGCATCAGCTATACTTTCTTTGTTAGCAGCTAGCTCAGACACTTGTGCTGCCGATTGTGAAGTTTTTAGAATCCCATTGCTATTTCCAGAGCAACAACCTCCTCCGCCTGCAATACTACCTAAAGGACCGCAACAAAAGTTACCCGTTTTGGCGACCCTTCCATATCTTTCTTTTACTTTTTCCTTTATTTCATGTGAATTAGTCATAACATATGTTTATTAATATTAATGCATTTGAATGAGAAAGAAAAAAGCGAGGGGTAAAAAATCTGAAAACTAGTCCCTAATTTCCTTCCCCTTCTCCCGTATCTGGTCCAGTGAGCTCTTCAGCTGACGCGGCCACAGTGTAGGTTACAGTGAACGGTTCGCCACCAACTGCACCAGCTGTGTGGAACACTAGGGCATTACCAACGAAAGGAATGCTACCAGAGGGGTATGATGTTCCGCTTTCTGGTTTCACTAGGGTCATAGCAACCTCGATATCTCCAAATGTTTGTTTCAAGGGTTCACCGAATTGAGCTGAAGTCTGATTTGAAACCGCGCTGCTGTTGTATCCATGGAGAACGGCTACCTCCACTGGTTTGCTTGCTACCCAGGTGACATATCCCATCCATACCCGACCATCGCCTCTAGGAGGAAGTGCCATTACTATCTGATGTCCCTCGTTCATGCCTTGCGTTGATGTCTTCGTTTCCTGGAGTACAACGTCGTTAGGCAACTCCCCTTCTTGTGCACTAGCAAACGACGATGCAGAAAGAAAGATCGCGGGGACCATAACGGCCATAGCCAATATAGACCATGTAGTTACGTCTTTACTTATCATTGGTGCTAGTAAATTGCGTGTGCGCAATAAGACTTGTTTACTTGTCCTACGTAACTTAGTTACGTGGATACTTAATAGACTGCGGATGGAAACAAATTAAGGGCTATCCTAGCCATGGAGCAAAATGCCTATGGCAATTGAGTCAAATTGGTACATGCACATCGAGAGAGGATTTACATTAGGAAGGATGTCATATTGAAACTAAGCGATTATGGCGAGCTCAACCAGAGCCAGCTAATGAGCTATTGCGGGCTGAACAATGTCAAGCACAAACCAATCATCGACGAGATGGTGGAAAAGGGCCTGATACTCAGATTCGAAGAACCGTGGGGCAAGCGGAACATGATAATAAAATACAGGATTTCAGAGAAGGGAAGAGAAATCGCCAGAGCGATATTCGAGCCTTATGAGTTGCTGTTTCCAAGGAGAGAGGAGAAGAAATGAGCGCATCAGATAACAGAGTTACTGCCCTCTTTATAATGGAGAGGAGAGGATCAACTGGTGGGTGACATGACAAACCGCAGGGAAGGGACTACTCGCGAGAACTTACTTGAGATACTAGACGATGTCATTTACCAGCTGGATTTTACTAAAAAGATGGCAATCATAATGGTCCTCTCATTTATCATCATTGTACCGATAATCGCATATATCGGCTTAATGTCACAAACAACAGCCGGCATTGGGAAATTTATCCCCATCATAGGAGGGGCAGTTTTTCTAGTATGGCTAGGAGTCGGCATCAGACAGTGGATCGTGTTCTCAAAGTGGACGCAAAAGTACCGCATGTACAAGGAAGTGCAGAAAAAGGTTGAAGAGAGTCTTGATTTTGAAAAGAGCGATGAAGAAAAGGGGTAGTCCCAACTAATGCAAAAGTGCTGACAAGAAAGAGCCTGCTACAGTTTGCCTTTGTATATCTTTGAATGTAAGGATATGAAGTACAGCATTATAAAGTTGCAGGCTCAAACAACTCTATCGGATTGCCGTCGGGATCTTCCACCTGAATCTGTCTGCCACCAGGACCGACTTGCATCTCATTTCTAAAGTGCACTCGTTGCTTCTTGAGGTCGGCAATGCGTGCAGGCAAGTCTTGCATTAGAAGGACTATACGGTTCCATCCGCCAGGCTCTTGCTGACGGCCATCGGGCATAGGCCGAGAACCCGAAGCCCCGGGACCGCTGAGGATCAGTTTGAGGTTGCCAACAGAAACCTGACCAAAAGCGGGCAAGTTTTGCTGATCCATATTGAAACCAAGCATCTGCGTGTAGAATGCAATCGAGCGCTGAACATCTTTGACCTGATACCGAACGCCCCAAAGCCCTAGGACTAAGCCTTGCGTTTT
>JBOGPP010000229.1:0-10134 GCA_050748485.1 Nitrososphaeraceae archaeon
TATCTTTTCTGCACGCTGTATTGCTTTCTGACTTATATCATATCCGTATACATCAAATCCTTTGTCCTTCACATATTTTGCTACTGGAAGACCAAGCTGGCCTAAACCTATTATAAGAACTTTGTCGAAGCGAGAATAATTTTCAGTTCTCAAACAGCTTGATTGCGACCTCCCGCTAATAATCTCAAAGTCCTTTTTAGGCAAAGTGAACCCACAATTAGTATTATCTAACAACCGAGAAATTTATGGTTTTATTGTTTAATATACAGTAAGATAGTGAAAACTAGTAATATTTTAGTGGGGATAGGTACAGTGCTTTGTTATGATTAATGATTTAGACAGTAAGAGTTAATTAGTGATCTTCCCCCCTAAAACGGTAATCATCGGTAGAATAATCCCACGATAGATACTTCTTCTTATAGCCGAGAATTAGGTTGTCCTCTTTCTGCAGATCCATTCTAACGTAAGGCCAATTTCTTCAGAGCTAACAATAAGATGGTTAAAATATGATGAGAATTTCGTTACTGATGTGGATTATGGAGAATCGAAGCGAAGCTATTACAAGATATAAAGTTAACCAGCTGATCGATACTGGTATAAGCATAACCTTAAGTCTCTCCGAGGATGTAGAGCTGGAAAAGGTGTCCCAGCAACAGCAAATATTGGACTCGATTGACAACCTCGTGTCAGATAAGGATATTAAACAACAAGTAAAACCGTTCCTGGAAGCCATTCTCAGAGCTCAACCACAGACCGTGGTCAATACGTACTCTCAGACAACTATCCAGATCACCATGCCTAAAAGGCGGTTTCAGAAGATTGGAATTCCACAGGTCGGAGATACTCTTGCAATAGATATAAGGAAAGACTGAAACAAGTATTCTTAATCCACTACTTTCCAAAGAATCTTATTGCTAGCTAATTCCATCTGGATGTCATTACACCTCAAATTTAGAGACACTTTGTTCTCGGCAGATTAGAATAAATATAGTTAGTGGGCGAATATTCTCATGCAGTGCGCAGTATATGATACATATGTTGAAAAGAAAGATGGAAAAGTTATGCATTTTGATGTTGTTGTGGAAGCAAAGACTCCACACGAAAAAGCAATCGAATATGGCAAGAAGTATTTGGAAAGCGTAGGAGAGGGAGAACAACAGATGACTCAAGAGGAATGCCAATTCTGCCACATCCAGCAAGCTCCTCCGATGATAGAGACAGATATTCAAAGTAACGGCTATTATATTCAAAAAATGGAAGGTTGTCCTGCATAACCATTTAGGTCTCTCCAGCAACTGTATTTGAGAGCTCGGAAAATGTGTCGCTTTGCCTAAATCCTTCGATTTTTACGGTACTCCGTCGAGAGATAATTAGCATTGAGACTTACTAAATCCGAAGAAAAAATCCTTGCTGGGAGTATGGGAGAGATCTATGCTTCTGCCTATAGAGTGTTACTGGCGATAGGACAGGCAACTGAAGCCGAAAAACTTGTTCCAATAGAATGGGCTCATGTTTCTGGCGTAAACTATAATACTATTGGCGATGCAGGAGTTGATTTCCTACAAGAAGTATCCAAAGACGTACGGTTCAAGGTCAGGACGACTATAAATCCTATGGGCTTTGATAGAACTAAACCCGTTACACTTTCTAAAAATTTTTTGTCGAAACAAATGCAAATTGTGGAGAGTTATAGAAGAATGGGAGCTATACAATCATTTTCCTGTACTCCATATGAAATATTCAATCTTCCGAAAAGAGGTACTCCTGTGAGTTTCGCAGAAAGCAGCGCAGCCGTTTTTTCCAATTCTTTTCTGGGGTTGATGACAAATAAGGAAAGCGCTCTTAGTGCACTTGCAAGTGCTATAACCGGAAAGTCCCCCTATTCTGATCTTCGTATAGAGGAGTCACGATCACCGAGAGTAGCCGTAAAACATGGTGGCGTCGCGATAAAAACTGAAACTGATTATGGCTTACTTGGTTATATAGCCGGAAAAATCGCTAAAGATAGCTGTATTGCTTTTTCAGATCTGAAAAGCGAGATGGAAATGATGCCTGCAAAAGCGATTTCTTCAGGCTTAGGAACCTCAGGATCCTCTGGAATGTTTACGGCTGGCAGTGAGCAGGGAGGTGATTCCGTTGCAATAGACAATGAGGCAATGACTAGAGCCAAAGATGAGTTAAGTACCAATGAGGATGGCGACCTCATTCTGTTTGGTAGTCCACAACTCGGGCTTAGCGAGCTAACTTTTCTGCACGACCTGATCGCAGGACGAAAATTTGACAAAAGGTGTATTATTTTTTGTTCAAGATACGTCCATGATCAAGCTAGGAAAATTGGACTAGCAGCAAAAGTAGAGTCATCAGGAGCAGAATTTATGTGCGACTCTTGTATGTGTCTTTCGCCATTGATAACCCGAGACAACACTGATTCCATCGTTACCAACAGCGTAAAGGGAGCATATTATATGAAAAATTCCAATCGTGTCGGCGTAGCGCTAAAGGATATGAAAACCATCGTGAGAACCTATAGCTGATTACGCCTTGAATAAAATTAAGTGCAAATGCATCGTAAAAGGATTCGCCGAAGGCGAAGCTTTGATATCAAACACACCCATAAATTTTCTTACGATGATTAACGCTGAGAATGGAGAGATCAAGGATGTAAACCATGACCTATACGGAAAGACATTGAGGGACAAGATATTCGTTTTCCCATATTCAGTAGGTAGCAGTGTAGGGGCATACGTCCTGTACAGCTTGAAAAAAAAATCGGCCGGCCCATTGGCTGTTGTATGTTCAAGCAAAATGGACATAACGACGGCTTCTGGATGTGCGATTTCAAACATACCCGCTGTTCGCCTGAAACACACTAGCTTCATTGACGCGCTCAGGAACAGCCGGGCATTGATCGTTGATGGGGAAAGAGAGCAGATATTGATTTATCCAAATTAAGTGTAATCAACAAACTTTTTCAATTCCTCGCTCCGAATAATGCACGGTCATGAAGTGGCCCTTCAGACTGAAACCATGTTATATAGTACATAATCCTTTTATTAGGTGTGTGGGACTATGAATAATTGATTGGCTAGGTTTTGTCCCGAATGTGGTGGTGATATGAAATTTGACAGTCCTAGTAAGAATTTTGTATGCAAGGGTTGTGGCTTATTTGTTTCCAGCGAAAAATTAGACGAGTTAAGAGACAAGGCGGCTGATAAATATTATGAAACTGGGGACGGTAGAAAACGGGTACACAATGACTATCTTGACTGGTGGCAGAGTTCAAAGAAAGATAAACAAAAATAATCCAGAATAGATAATTAAGTTCTGTATTAAGTTTGCAGATCTGGGACAGCTAATTGTAAATTCAATAATTCCATTAGGTATTGTTGGCTGAGATAGTCGAGACCTGTGTTCGATCCCTTTTTGACAATCCCAGTTAGTCCGAATCTAAATTCAAAAAGACTTAAATAAGAAATATTGTCCCTTTGCCTTTGCAGCCTCCTAACAAAAGATGGAAATATGTAATAAATGTAATAGAAATCCGCCGGTCTATTTTAGAGAATATTCAGGGGAAAAGCTTTGCAAGAGATGCTTTATAGAATCCATAGATCGCAAGGTGCAGCGAACGATAAACAAATTTTCAATGATCAAATTTGGCGATCATGTAGCTGTAGCTACGTCAGGCGGGAAAGATAGCTTGGTTCTATTGAGCATTCTCAATGCCGTTATTGACACTGCCCGGGGAATTACAATTAGCGCAATTACAATTGATGAAGGTATCTCTGGATATCGAGATGAATCATTGAAGATAGTCTCAGAATTTTGTTCCAAACTGGACGTGCCACTTACTATTCTATCATATAAGGAGCTCTTCGGAACTCAAATGGACGAAGCGATGAAGATAAGGCCTTCAGCAAAATTAACATCTTGTACTATTTGTGGAACATTTCGTAGAAGGGCGATAGACATAGCCGCAGAGCAGGTAGGGGCAAACGTAATTGCCACAGCGCATAACTTGGACGACGAGATACAAACATTCATGATCAATCTCTTTGCAGGTGACGTAAATCGAATGGGATGGAACCAAGCTTCTTCGAGCTACAAAACGGGTTGCATGAAGAAGATCAAACCACTGGCTGATACATATGAGAGAGAAATCGTATTCTATGCACTGCAAAAAGAAATCCCCTTCCAGAGCGAGCAATGCCCATACATGAATGAAAGCATCAGAGAGGAAATCCGTGAGTTTCTAAACAGGTTGGAGAAAGCACATCCCGGAATAAAATACAATTCGTACAAGTCTGCAGCTGATATTTCAGCTCTTATTAGGGACGGAAAGAATCATGAGATTGTAAGGGGAATTTGTAAAAAATGTGGCAGAGATTGCGCTAAGCAGATCTGCTCCGTGTGCAAGATTCAGGAGAATTTCAAGCCATTAAGCTAAGTTTGATCGGCAATTGGACAGGAACATTGTGCGACACTAACATAAATATAATCTAAAGTAGGATTACGTATTTGGAGACAGGGAGGATCGGGGTGTTAGTCGTACCCCATACCAGAAACCGACTTCATGCTGGGATCAGCAACCGCTGGGTAAATCTACTGGTACAAGGTACCTGCTTGTCTAGCTGAAATGAAGTCATGCCGTGCCGGATGGTTATGAGCAGCATATCATGCGAAGGCATGTCTTGACTGCGTATGGTCGAAATGGGTGAGGTCCGGGAGGGAGCAACCCTAAGATTGCATGGTCATGCTGGCACGTCTACGTGGCAGATCTCGCAGGGCTTGAGAGGGGGCTTTGGACCTTTATTGGAACCAGTGGGCTGTCTCCGCTAGCACCTAGATTTGCGCCCTTTATTCTCGGACTTGCCAATTTAGGTACTGATATAGATCGAATTAACCAATTACTGATTGCCTGATTGCACCTGCGGGCATGTATGTCACGCTTAAAGCTTGGATTTTACAACCAGTGACTGAGACGGAAAATATCTTCAACCGGCTCTTTCTTCAATATCCTGATCAAAGCTCTTGCTTGAGGTACTGAAAGCATAGGCTTCTTAAAATGATTGTCGATACCGATCCTCGGGCATGCAACTTGTACAAACGCATCGATGTGACTAAATATCTGCATTCTTTCCTCAGTTATTTCGGTCAATCCAATTAATCTCACCTTCATTCCCACTTTTTCAAACTCTTTTTTCAGTTCCAGTGCGCGGGTCTTTGCAAACTGACCATCCTTTATACCAATAATTATTCCAACCATATGAGCGTCGACAGCCTTGTAGATCGACAGAATCGCTTTCCTGTGTAATTCCTCAGCGACGCTACTTACTTCAGTGTACTCCTGAAAATATGGATCAAGCATGAATGTTTGTTTCCCTGTCGATAAAGCTACCCCGGCTGAGTGGAAAGTACTTTGCCCCAAAAAGACAAAGCAATCCACTTCATCTAACTTATCATGAGCAGGGTAAAATTCGCATCCAAAAACCTGCCCGTCATTGAGCTGGCCTCTACCCCTTCCTATAGTGACGCTCATTCCTGATTGTTCAAAGATCTTACGAACGTTCTCAAGCTGACGTAAATGTTGACTAATTGTTAGTAGCGATATCTTTTTAAAATTTCTGCTTAGGAGTTCAGTTGCCAATCGCCTTGCAACTTCATCAAAAGGCATATCCTCATATGCGTCTATCATGACGATCTCTTTTCCAAAGCCGTCCATCGAGATCGTGTGCCCTACGTTAAAGAGAATTTCGGCCCCGAGCACGTTGGCAGCATGTGTATTGAGGTCGCACGAACCCCAGCAGGTATCTCCTATTATGTAAACTGGTATTTCGAATTTGTCTGCGATCATGTCTGCCGTTTCCTGAATTTTAGACATAAGTCCGTCAGGACCATCCAATGCAACAGATTTTGGTTTCCTCTCTTCAATTATTCTGAATATTTTCTGATTGTCGATTAATATCATGCCTATGCTCTGACTTCCACCGAGTTTTGCTGATTCCATTCAGTTCTATGGCAATAAGAATGCATACACTAAGAACAACATTTTATAGAGAATTCTCCTCTTCCAACTGCCCTTCAAGCGAAGTCGAAATCGAAAATTTAGTTATAGTAAGGATTAACATAATGCAGAATAACTTGTGATCTAAGAAGCATTCATGATCTTAAGTAGTAGAACTTTTTTGTTGTTGTTCAACTGGGAACCTTTCCAGATGCTTGGAAAATACATCTTAGCTTTTTGATCAGCGACCAATTTAAATCCACATTCACCTAGGGTATGTGATATAGTACTTTCGTGCTCTCCATAGGCTTCAATGTCAGTTAGAATTTGCACGGTACCGTCATGACGTACCTTAGGTTTCATAATTGAAAGTAATGATTTGAATGAAACGATTTGGGTCGAATCTTCTCTTTGATCCAACATATCTCTGGATAAGACAATAAAGAAATTATCCACCATACTGTCAAATAAATTTGGAATTAACTTTTGAGGACTTCCCCAAAATGCGGATGCGTTAGGTGGATCCAACAATGCAAATCGATTTTTAGCTCTAAGAACTTCCTGCTGATCTTGACTTATGCCAATAAAATATTCGGCCCAATTGTCTATGGCCATTTGCTCAAGCATCTCTCCATTTAACATTGCGAGCTGGACGTTTACTTTTAAGAATAATTTTTTTGCATCAGAAATCGTCCGATTCAATTGAGTTGAGGGGTTACCTTCATGGAAGAATTGATAAATCAAGTTCCATCTTTGTCTAAATACATCTGGAAATGTCTTACTATGCAGTAGTTCTTGGAATAATTTGGTTTCTGCGAAATCTGAAAAGAAAGCATCCGTTCGCGAGACGGCCTCAAGTTTGGGGAGATACAATTCGTCATAAAGACTCGTAACTCTATCCCATGCCCGAATAGGATCTGAACTCATATATGTAACCGACAGGTCAGCTAACCAGAGTATTTCTGCGAGGAGACTAATTTTTTTTGAATCATATCCTTCAGCAGATAAATCCTTCAAGAGACTTGAGAATGTATTCCGTGCCTCTTTTAGCGCAGAGTACGGAAAATCAGTATGCAAAATAAGTGCTTCTATCACTCGACTCTTCTTAGGCCTTTCGTATGCACTTGATTGCAAATACTCTGGATGCGTAGTAGAAAATTCGGCCTGCATCTTCAGTGAGTGCGTATGATCCCGAAAATACTCTTCAAATTCTGATGGATTCAAGGTGAAATAGGCTTCATGAATTCTAGTCTTCTTGAGTTCACTAATTGTTCTGCTAACCTTTGGTCCTATGACAGAGACCGGTGCCCCATTATCATTTACAGCTGTTGTTACATATGTGGATTGTACCGGATCATAGTCATGCAACAGAGCTGAAACAAGGATGAGTTCGTAGTCGTTCCCAGTAAAGACAAATCCACGAAAATCTCTAGGTAACATTTGCAATGCCATGTACGAAACCTCTAGACTATGGTGAAAATTATGATACTCTGTCGAGCCCTCGCCTAATCCTTGGTTGTCGTACGCGTTTCTCAAGAAACTTATTAGCATCTTTATTTTACGAATACTGTTTGGAGGAATACCTCGATCAGTAGCAACCTGAATTATGGCGGCAATCAGTTCTTCATCCTTGGCATTTGCAAGGTTCTTGTTGATTTCGCTTATAAAGTTCTTTTTTGAGCGAGGTAAGTAACGAGCTACTTCCTCATAAATTATTCTAAGTGGCAAACTCTTATTGAGATAAATGCCAAAGGTAGTTATCCAGTAAGGAAATTTTATTCTTGGTTTCTCTCGATCAATTACCTCTCCGGAAGCGCTTACTATTGCTTTATTCAGGTCGGTTATTCGGGCTCTAATTTCCTGACCCTCTAGCGATTGGAATTCCCTGGGGTCGATATATCTTGATCTCTCTGTGTTCATCACCATCCACTGAGGAATTTTTACTCTGTATCTGAAGTAGCCTCGTTTGCTCTGTTGCGAAGACAAGGATGCAATTCTTTCCTTGATTGTAACGGCAACATTTCTACGTCCATTTGAAAACGGGAGCTCGTTGTCACGAACAACCTGAATTATTATTTCCCTATCTTTGGATTGGAGACCAAGGAGTATGTGCCAATATTTGCCTTTATCGAGCCAACTTGGAGCTTTAGTTTCTTTGTCCCAAAAATCGATGGGACCTAACGGGAGATAACCATTTTCATACTGCTTGGTTTCGGGATTATAGGAACGATACTGATAATCTCCAATTTGAGGATCAAGCTGTTTTGCCTTGTAATTGGCAGATAATACTCTCTCCGCCGATCTAGTTAACTCCCGATAAGCCATCGCACCCCAGATAGTTCCTAGCGCACTCATCAACGTAAATATAGCAGCAACGGTGTCGACTTGGCTAGTTATGAAGTAAGTTGGGGTTAGAGGTATTCCAAACCATCCAGTTGCAAGTAATCCACTGAATGTCAAAGTAATGAAGAGCCATCTTGCTAGATCATTGTAGTAAAGGCTAAATGACTTGGTTCCATCACCGAAATGACTCATGTTCTTTTCACCATTGTGTTTTCAGATTTTGAATTAATAGCGCAACTTCAATAACCTTGAGGGGTAGTTATACTGACCAAGCTAATTCACTTCCCATTATTATTGAAATCAGTTCTTGCAATCTCGTCTTTTAACTCGGCCCATTGTTCAGATTGATGAACACGCCATTTCTCATAACAAACCACATTCTCTAAATTCAATCTCCCTAGCCAACCAGAACGTTCCAGGTCAGGTCTTTCTTCAAACTCACTTACATAACCTAGACATAGATAAGCAATGGGTGAAACGCAATCAGGGATTTCAAGGATTTCCTGGATTTTACAATTTGAGATGATACTCACCCATCCCATGCCCAGACCCTCCGCACGAGCTGCAAGCCAGAGGTTTTGGATGGCACAACAAACGCTGTATACTCCCGTCTCCGAAATAGACGTTCTGCCAAGCACAAAGGGACCAAACCTGTTTGGATCGTACGTAATGCAAATGTTTAGTGAAGATTCCAAAATCCCTTCAAGCTTCAAAGACGTGTACTTACGCTGCCTTTCTTGATCTGATTCAAGCAACTTGACAGATTTCTGGAATTCCTCTATGAATGACTGTTTTATCCTTTCTCTTATCTTCCTATCGCTAATTAAAATAAAATCCCATGGCTGAGAGAATCCCACAGACGGAGCGTGATGAGCAGCATTAAGAATCCTAGCCAGAACGTTCCCCGGAATTTTCTGTTCGAGAAATTTGGTCCGAACATCCCTACGAGAAAAGATCGCTTTATACACCGCATCTTTTTCATACTGAACAAACGAGTTCTGAGAAGTGTTCAATACGTTTCGATCATTCTTAGCAACAGCCAGTGAGATTTATACTGTTAGTACAAGGCATAGTCTTTGCTATCTCAAAATGATATCCTTAGCACTTCTGAGAACATATATTTAGGCCAGGACACGAGAACATCCTAAGAGGGCCGGTGGTCCAGCCTGGTTAAGATACCGCCTTGACATGGCGGGGGTCGTTGGTTCGAATCCGACCCGGCCCAAATTCGTGATCGGTCACTTTCCCTAACTGAATACCGTCTGACATGATATTGAAAGTTCCTATACGTCTGGGAGTTGTCCCATCTTGTGGAGAAATGTATAAAGGAGGAAATCAAATGCCAAGTTGAAGGATATGTACTACCTACGCTCAAAGTTAAAGATATGGGAAGGACTCATATTGCAAATACACAAGAGCAAGCCTTGAGTGCCTTACTAGCTTGAAGTATATGGCAACGCTGTGGATGCTCATTAGTTACTCAAGAGTCGCTCATGAACGACTCACAAGCACTTGCAATCGAATCACAAAAAAATACAAGAAAAGGCATTCTCTACACCATGATATATAGGTGTCCTTCAATCAGATGTTATTCTATAGACTTATGCCCACTGGTATCAAGTCTCCGCTATAGCCACTTAAAATATCTTAAAATTATAACCGGACCTACGGCGCGTATTTAGCATCGTTTTCGATGAACTTCTATGTCTCAAATTTGTCTAAGACATTTTCGAAGTCTCACGTGGTCGAGCAAGATTTTAATGGAAACAGCCAGGGGTCCAAGAATGGGG
>JBOGPP010000230.1:0-9033 GCA_050748485.1 Nitrososphaeraceae archaeon
TCATCTGATCTTGTAAAAGAGATTATTTGTCAGACCATCTAATAGCTTAACACTTTTTAAAGCTTCGCTACAAAACGAAAATTGCCTTATATCCTCCAACAATTGCAGGTGATTACAATTAATTCAGCAAGCCGACTTTGAGTTAGATTTTTTGTAGGTACCAAACTATGGGGATGCCATACGCATACTTCAATAATTGGAATGGGACTACAAGATATCTCAAAAATAAATCATATACTAAGGTTACGATATTTATTTCGGCTAATCATGGGAGCTCTCAAAGTTTTTGCAGAGTTTTTGACCTCACTTGACAAATACGAGGGCACTGGAATATCATCTATCGGGGATTCTGCATATTCAGATAGGGTTATCAATGCATGCCGAGGTTGCGGCATATACGTTGCCGTAGAGACGGGTGGGTGAGAAGAAAACCACGGGACAAAAACAGTTTATATGTGAATCGCTCATAAGTTGACAGTATTTTATATGAAGAGCCTTCAAGACAAAGACATTAGGTATTTAGATCATAAAAGAGTAACTTATAGGAGTAGGACTGAATCAACCCTCGCAAGGTTGCTATCATTTTTAGACAATCAATTTGAATATGACGTGGTCATCCCAGGACTCACTAATGGTAAGCCAGTCACTATAGATTTCAAAACAAAAAACAAGTATATCGAGGTAGTTGATTCTGAGACAGATCTTCAGAAATTCAGAACTATAAAACAGAAAAATCCCGACCTTAATATCATTGCTTTTGGATCATCTAGGTATCTCGCAAAGGTAGACGAATTGGATTCAGTCTTCCTGTACGACTCTCAAGATAATGAAACTAGTTCTATTTTTATAGAGGATCCCTCACTAGCCTTTGACTACGCACATGTTCTTCCAATGGTCGAAAAGTGCTCTATACTGCACGGACATACATCTAACGTGATGGTAGAGATAATAGGTACAACCAGGAACAATCTTGTGATAGATTTTGGAGATGCCAAACGGATCATCAAACAGGCCTTGAATTTGATGGATCACAAGTTTTTCATATCCAAGAAATACGTTGTAAAAGAAGACGAGAAGCATTATTTTGTTTCCTTCAAAGGTCTACAAGGTGATTTCAATTTACAGGTGCCAAAGGCTACGACATTTATGCTATCAGGCGAGGCAACAGTTGAAAATCTCTCAACCGAAATAATAAGGCTGCTCGCTCCAAAGATGCCAATCAATATTGATGCATTGGGCGTGTATATTTACGAGGGAACCAGTAAAGGTGCACACATAATATGTGGAATAGATAGAAGACCGCGATAAAGCATCTAGACTTATTGGCAACCGACAAGTATGATTTCTACCATTTTGGCTATCTAAGATGGTTTGAATAACTTATGTTTGAAAATAATATTCCCTAGAAATGGTTACCTGTAACGAAGCATGTAATAGCATCGGAATATCCTTCTCTATAGGGGCCACGATCGTACCCAAATAAATCGATACTACTTTCTAAGAGCTTGAGGATACAGAACTTTTGCGCCATTTTAGACAAATCTAATAATGAAATCGAATTCATTCCTTTCAACTCCACCTCCAAGTATTCTCTTCTGGTACAACTATCTGATTATCATTGGACTACTGCGATAAATTGTGATAATTAACCACCCAGATTTTTGCACCATGTGAATTGCGTTGCCATGATCTTAGCTGAGTAAATTGTGTTTAAAGTAGCTAATTTCACGTTGCCATTGTAAGATGAACAAGTGCATTTATAACTATCCTTCTAGGTCTTTACCTCTAGTATGCCAGTTCAGGGATCTCACCGAGTATTTTTGTCACCTTCCTCAATAGCAGTGATTGGTGCGTCAGAAAAACCAGGTGTAGGCAGGGCTATATTTTCTAATATACAGAAAGGGTATAAAGGAAGGATTTATCCGGTTACTCCTTCCAATCCTACAGTCTTCGACTTGAAGGCCTACAAGAGCGTACTGGAGATTCCTGACGATATCGATCTTGCGGTCATTGTGACTCCTAATAAAACTGTCCCCTCAGTCATTGATGAAGTAGGAAAGAAAGGAATAAAGGGAGCAATTATAGTAACCGCGGGATTTAAAGAGGTTGACAGTGTGGGTGCCAAACTAGAAAAGGAAGTCGGGGAGATAGGTGCGAAGTACGGAACAAGAATCATTGGTCCAAATTGTTTAGGAATAATGAGCCTTTCGCCTGAAAATATGATGAATGCCACTTTTCTCAAGATTACACCTAAGCATGGAGGGATTGCTTTGGTATCGCAAAGCGGAGCAATTTGTGCTGCTACAGTAGAAGATGCCATCGCACAAGGGATAGGATTTTCTAAAGTTGTTAGCATGGGAAACAAAGTTGATATGAACGAAAATGATGTGCTAGAACTTTTAGCCGATGACGTAGAGACACGGGTAATCGTAATGTACCTAGAAGATATTCACGATGCGAGGAAATTCATGAAGGTAGCCAAGAAGATAACCAAGGAAAATAAGAAGCCTATCATTGTTCTTAAATCTGGAAGAACCCCTGAAGGAGCAAGAGCAGCAATGTCTCACACAGGAGCTCTAATGGGATCAGATGAGGCATATGATGCGCTATTTGATCAGTCAGGAGTTATACGTGTGAATACGATGCAAAGCCTATTCGAGCTGGCTACGGCATTTTCAAAACAATTAGTACCTGCTAAAGATTCGGGAGTTGCTATAGTGTCAAACGCAGGAGGACCAGCTATAATCTCCACTGATATATGTGCCGAATATCGCTTGAAAATGGCAGACATATCTTCTTCAAGAGCTGTAATTTCAAAGATTATCCCTCCTCATGGATCGGCTAGAAATCCGGTTGACATAGTTGGAGACGCTGATTACAAGAGATTCGAGAAAGTATTGGTTGAATTGCTGTCCAATAGTAACGTTGGAGCAATTGTAACAATGTGTACTCCATCAGCCACTCTAGACTATACTGAACTCGCAAGGACTATCGTGAGCACTTCAAAAGGAACAAAGAGGACTATGCTTGCCGCTCTAATGGGTTTGGCAGAGGGTGAGGAAAACAAGAAAGTATTGTCAGATGGAGATGTCCCACATTTTATGTACGCTGAACCTGCTATAGAAACACTTGCCGCGATGTATAGATTTAGAGAGTGGCTCTCAAGAGAGGAGGAACCACCAAAGAATTTCCCGGTGGATATCGACAAGGTAACCAAAATTTTCGATAATGTTAAGAAAGAAGGACGATCTAACCTGTTAGAGGAAGAGGGGTACGAAGTTCTTCAAGCTTACGGTTTTCAAACTCCGAAGAGTTACTTGGCAAAAAATGAAGATGAATGTGCTGAGGCAGCAAGAAACATCGGGTATCCTTTAGTTCTGAAAATAGTCTCCCCGCAGATCATTCACAAATCTGATGCAGGTGGGGTTAAGATAGGCCTTTCTGATGAGCAAGAAGTAAGAAAGGGTTACAATGATATCATCGGAAATATACAAAAATACAATAAGGATGCGTTAATAAAAGGCATTTTAATTCAGGAGATGGTCAGATCCGGCAAAGAGACTATTATCGGTGCCAAACGAGATCCTTTGTTCGGTCCACTGTTAATGTTTGGTCTCGGGGGGATTTATGTAGAAGTTCTCAAAGATGTTACGTTTAGAATAGCCCCCGTAACTGAAAAAGACGCTGCTGAGATGATTGAGTCGATAAAGTCGATTAAATTATTGAAAGGAGCCAGGGGCGAGAAACCCTCAGACCTAAAAGCATTGGCGGAAAATCTTCAGAAATTATCACAGTTAGTAACTGATTTTCCGGAAATAGAAGAGTTCGATATGAATCCACTCCTTGTGTTCGAAGAAGGAGGTGGAACAAGAGCCGTAGATGTAAGAATTGGCTTAACCAAAGCATAGTCCGATTGACCGCGTTGAAGTCAATACCAGCCTAATTTAATTTTTATTTTCAGATACAGGAAAAGCAAAGATCTAACGATCAAATATGCTCTATTCTTAGTTAGCCTTCTAATTCTCATAATTCGATATCTGATGAATGACATCCTGGGGCTTTTGATACTGTTTTATCTACTTTTCAATATAACTATATCGCTGGCTTGCTGAAGCAGCTTACTGTAATAACCCATTCGCCCCATTGAGGGCCAGATTTCGAATGACGAGAATGACGACGAGATCGACGACGATTTTGACGAGGTTTTTTGACGATTGTGCGGGATCAAGCAACCGCCAAGAAGAACAGCAAGATTGCCATTAGTAACATCAATGAGTTTATCGGTTTGAATGATATGTTATCCAAATCTGGGTTATCATTTGACATTCTCCCTGAAATAAACAAGCTGGCAAAGGTGCTTTATAACGTAAAAAAATGTTTGTACGAACCCAGAACAATCACGACCAAACTATCTGCAATTGATAACCTTCAGGAAAGACATCTGGAGCTACAGGAAACAGTAGTCATAGAAGAACAAAGATTAAACAAAACTGTCCGCGTGCGAGTGGAAACGAGAAAAGGTTATCCCTCTGCCAGATGCGTCTTGGTTTGTATGATCAGCTTGAGAGTATGGAGTGTGGTCTGAAAGAGCTAACAATGCTGAGAAATACTATTTTTGAAATTTCCAAGAGTAACAATATCCATCCACAATTAGCATTTAAGAAATTTTGGGGTGATATCGAAGATCAATATGATGCTAAACTTGGTCTCGAGAATAAGGTAGAGGAGATGAATAAATCATTGATTGAGGCCCAACAGGAGTTTCGATCAATTTCACTTGAGTGCTCGAAACTTAAGGATCTTAATGTTAAACTTGAAGAACTCTTTGAATACAGGGTTTCACAGAGCGATATTGTATATTGGAATAACATTGTGAAAGGATATTCAAAAGACCTGTCCAGCATGAATGAGGATTTACTTCAATACGGCGGCCTTGTGAATGCGAAGACACAACTTGAATCAAGAGTGAAGACATTAAGGTTGGAAGAGGAAACATCTAACAGATAGAGTAAAAGTATTGAAAGAAGAGGCTAAAAAGATATCA
This sequence comes from Nitrososphaeraceae archaeon, assembly GCA_050748485.1. Taxonomy (GTDB): domain Archaea; phylum Thermoproteota; class Nitrososphaeria; order Nitrososphaerales; family Nitrososphaeraceae; genus TH5896. The sequence goes on from JBOGPP010000230.1 coordinate 5,045, forward strand.
TTAAGCATAAAATTCGAAGTGTCGCACGGAATTAAAATAATTCAGATATTTTTGAAGGATCTGGAGGCAAGGATTGCTGAATCGAATAAAGCTACTGAAGAGTCCCTCCGAACTGTAAAGCAGCAATCATTGTCCATCGCTAAACAGACAGTAAAAAAGCTTACAAACTCTTGAAGCCAATACTAAGCAACAACTTGATCTTTTTCAGAAGATTGGAGCTACTGCAGAATTTTCTCCTCTAATAAAAGCCGCAAGAGGGCAGTATGTTGATCTTGAAGAATTAAAAGTATCCGTAATTAGAGCTATGGGCATAATGCATTCCAGACTGAATTGCATGCTAAATAGCAGAACACAGAACAAGTTGCAAGAAGCGATTGAGGAACTAGAATCAGAAATACTCGTCTCGTGAAGGCTTTAACCCTCATTATTCTAGTTAGATGGGGGAGCATATCGACGACCCGTGGTAGCACTATGAGCAACTATCTAGAGCATAAAGAGGGATCACAACAAGAATCATGACAACGATAAACCTTATCATACAATTAGTCTAATAAAATTGCTAGCTATATTTTCTTCCCATGATACGCTCCTGCCAGTTAGTAACTGTCTTAATAACCTTTGTCATAAATAGAATATATGGAGACCATTAACGATCTTATTTATTAATGCCCGCACAAGAGAAAAATTAGTATTTCTAATGGCCTTAGCAATAGTTGCTCTTCCCAGAAAGGATCGAGCTAATTAGATACATTGTATTGTATCAAGACTACTAGGTTAATTCAAGGCATTCAATGGCTGCGCCAATGAAAAATTACTTCAAATTGTGACAGCCATTTGAGGGAATAATTTAATAGTTCATTATTTGATCATACAAAAGATATATTCAAATCACAAATCCGATACGTGTGTCGGGCTGGGTAGCAGCAATATTTGATTTGATTCGAACCCATTCGATTAGAATTGATGATTAGAATGAACCGTGTCAATGACAAAGTATTTTCAAATTTCTAGTAATAATTTGTTTCTCGAACATAATCATGTATTGCGTTACCAATAAGGCATATTTAAGAAGGACGTTCTATAGTTTCTAATTAGGGGCTTCAACATGAAATACACGACCGATCACATATATCATAGTTGTCACTTGGAATCTCCACCGAGGACCTATGAAATCTTGAATTCCTCTTGAAATAGTATATATAGGCTAATAGTTGCCTGACCAATATGAGCGGTGTTTGGAAAGTTCTTATCTGTGACTCAATTGATAAGATAGGGGTTGACATATTAACAAAGGCTGGAATGATTGTTGATTATCAGCCAGATATTACGCTTGAAAAACTCAGGTCCCTTGTTAATGGTTACGACGTTTTGGTTGTGAGGAGCAGAACGAATGTTTCTAAAGACATTATTGAAAATGGACGTTCACTTAAAGTCATTGCACGTGTGGGAGTAGGACTAGATAACGTTGATACCAACTATGCGAAAAGTAAGAACATACAAGTCATAAATGCTCAAGAAGCTGCAACAAACGCAGTGTCAGAGTTGGTCATCGGTTCCATGATATCATTGGCTCGCTTTATTACACATGCGCATTCTGAAACGTCAAAAGGAAATTGGATTAAAAAGTCTCTGATGGGAACAGAACTGAGTGGGAAGTATCTAGGCATTGTCGGTGTAGGGAATATAGGAAGAAATGTAGGGCGCATTGCTAGAGCATTAAGAATGAATATCATAGGCTACGACATTTACCCTATTAGCAGAGAATACATCAACGAAGTTAGCATGATTAATGCTGATCTAAATACACTAGTTGAGAGTTCTGATTTCATAACCATCCATGTTCCGCTCTCGTCCGACACATACCATCTTTTCGATAGTAATCTTCTTTCTAGAATGAAAAGGTCAAGCTACATTATCAATACTTCAAGAGGAGGGATCGTGGATGAAAACGCTTTGTACGACCTTTTGAAAGATCAAAAAATAGCTGGAGCTGGACTGGACGTCTTTGAGGTCGAGCCACCTATTAATAGAAAATTCTTAGAAATGCCTAATGTCTTATGTACTCCTCATATTGGTGCGCAAACCAAAGAAGCACAGGAATTGGCAGCCAGAGTGATTGCTGAGAAACTCATTCACAGATTCCAAGAGGTATCCGTTTGACAATAATCTAAATGAAATTGGTCTAGAATCTATCCTAGAGTTTGGTCGTTGCATCAAAAGGTTGTAAAACTAAGTCCTAAATTTTCGTATAGTAGTCATTGTATTATCAGCCAATTTTATTGTGAAAGCTCCTGCTTCGTCCGTTGAAATATGAGATAATTCCTCTAGAAATTTGACCTTGTCTTTGCCTCTTTCATATACTCCTGCTGATTCCTTAATGCACAGAGGAAATTTTTGCATCTTAAACCCATTTGATTTAAGATAACCCACAAAACTCTGATACATATTAATATCATACCAATCGATTCCCCTCTCTTCGCAAAACATGATCCACACATCGATAGTGTTTTGGAAAAGTGCTTTTGAACGGAGCAAATCTAGCGCCAATGATAGATTACGAATCCAAGTAACACCTCACTGATTATTGAATTTAACTGTAACTGGAATAAATGCCGTGATACACATTAATATGATGACGCAACCAATTTTGCCAGAATAATCAAAGCCAATTTGAGGGGGGGAGGTCGCCTCATTCTGCTTTCAAATAGTGGGGTTTTCGCTTCAAGGTCACCGCTTTCACATAATCTCAATAATACTCAAAGATTGAACAAATATATTTCTAGAATTTTATAGCTCTAGGCGATGAATGACGCTGATGAAGAGAAATTACAAAAAAACAGAAAGTTATGTAGACAATTTTTAGAGCTGTCACCTAAAATTAGATATGTCGGTTTGATGAACGATTTTGGAAGAACTATTTCAGGACAGCTTCGTAAAGGTGTTATACCATTGTTTTCTCCTGATGAGGCTAGAGATGAGAACTTTCTGGAAGCAACTAGGAACCAATTAAGAATGAAATTTGAAAAGGCTATAGGTAAGACAAGATTCACAATTACTGAAAATGAAAAGGTCAAAATAGTAACGATACCAATAACTAGAGGATTTTTCTATATTACCTTGGAAAAAGACGCAGAAAACCAAGAAATCCTAAAGATAGTTGAATCTATTAAAATGCATGGAGATCCCAGCATGAACAATTGAGAATATACTAATGGTATGCAACGCCACTTGTCTATTTGGAAAAAGCGACAAGCTTTCCTCTCATTTCTCTATCTTTGGAAATGGATCCATGCATAGGATCTACCAGGACTACCTCAAACCACTGATGCATTCCGTCCTTATGCAAGTAATAAGATCCCACCACTTCCAAATTTGGAAACTTTTCACCCACTCTTTTTTCTGCGACTTTTCGCATACTGGTTCCTTGCTTAATACGTACAACCCCTAAGTGCTTTGGTCTTCTACCTGACACGGGTCTTTGTTTTCTCATTCCGCCTCTGCCTACTCTTGCGCGTACCACAACTATGCCTTGTTTAGCCTTATAACCAATCTTTCGAGCCCGATCTAGCCTACTCGGTCTTGGAATCCTATGAATTGACGGTTCTTTCCTCCAATTAATTGCCTTTCCCTTTAGCTCGTCTGAATTTGATTTCCACATTTTAAGCCAAGTATCAGCAATGTAATGTCGCATAAGGTGTGGGTAAGAAAAACCCCTAATAATTGTATTGGATGGTTTGACGCAGTCCATCTTGATACGTATGCGTCTATTACACCCGAAATTCAAAAGTGGATCCTCATACTCTGCCGCTTCTTTGTTACACAGATGTTTGGGCTATTCCAAGATTTCAACTTAAGTAAATTGAACTTCTTTTCTATATGGCACTCATTACCTCAGTCTCTATTATATGAGATTACTTCTAGTATTTTGTTTTCGAATATTTACTATTACCTCATCCTAATTTTTCGTAAGCGTTTTCAAAAATAGAGCA
>JBOGPP010000231.1:0-5732 GCA_050748485.1 Nitrososphaeraceae archaeon
GGGCAGGTGCAGGATCAACAAAGTACCAATAGGACTCTTCTGGCGAGCCAAATAGAGCCTGAGCTAAATGAATATTTTGTCTGGAGTGGCCTTGTTTCATCAAATATTGACGGGTTGCCCTCACCAGAAGATGATGCACAGTCAGCTGTCCTTCTTCCACTGCGTGGAGATGATGCCTTGTATTCTGGGACGTTGACTTTCCAGTCTAACTCGCCAGTTGACGTTGTCGTTTGGAATCAGGTGCCGCCTGGGAACGAGACCGCTATACTAGAAGATTTCGGTGATACCTCAGATTTCGGTGTCGTCATGAATAACACTGTTATTCCGATAGAGATAGCTTCCTCTACATCAGGGTCAGTACCGTTTATCGGTAATGCGTTGGAATTAGTCGGTGATGATGAGTCATTTGCTGCAACTTACGCAATAAATGCCATTGCGGCACAACCGGAGCTCGTTAGTGATTTGACGAGCCTAGGTAATTTTGCTACTGATGCAGAAGAAGGAGAAGAAGAAGGCGAGTAGGAAAAGTTATGATGTGAGTAGAGCGTGTGTATATTGTGGCCTCGTCAGATCCTCCTTTTTATGAATTTGGAACTTCAAAATTCATACCTGAATCCTATCTAACCCGCCCTTAATCCCTCTCCTTTTTGATAAATATGTAAGATCTACTTTTGCTAAGATAATCACGTACCGTAATTCAAGAAAAGTTAAATTAAACCATGAAAGCTCTAAATTAATGTTGGAAAACATTAATTGTGCGAAATACGTTGCTCTATCTTCAACTGTGACTTTTTGCCTTGTTGTGGCCCTGGCAGTGGCTATCGTTACCAGTGCCTTTTCAGTCCAAGAACCATTTAAAGTGGTACAAGCGCAAGTTCAACGGCAGCAACAGCAACAGCTACCGCAAGAGACGTTTTTCGAATCAGCTATTCGAACCGCAAATGAGACAGCAGGTAATCAATCACAACGACAGCAACAGGAAGATCTTGAGACAGATCCCACGTTAAATGCTGATTTTGTGCGGCAAGGGCAAATATCCTCTCAGCTTGTCCAACTTAGAGAGGGCGAACAGCCTCAAACGGCGATAATTCTGCCGATTAGGGACGATAATGCAATTTATTCTGGTATTATCACCTATCAAGCCTCAAGGCCCGTGAATTCAATCATATTAAATCTCTTGAATCCAGGTAATACAACAGCAATTCCCGAGGAATTTGGTGATTTGGGTGACATTATAAGGCTAAATGGACAGCTCGTTTCTATTAGTGAGATTGGATCTGGTGAATCTGGTTCGATGCCGTTTACGGGTAACGCCATTGGGTTCATTTCAGAAGAAGATGACCCGTTCATAGTTACTTACACACTAACGGCTGTGCCTGAACATGGAAGAATAATCAATGACATTACGAGTATACTTGGGTTTAATGCGTCGTTGTCCTCAGATCAGGTAGAAGAAGCTGAAGAAGATGAGGAAGGAGGAGAATGAGAAGAAGAACAATAGTAAGAGGCTAATCGTAAGGCCTATTGATCTGGTAAATAAGAGTATTCAAATGCATTAACACATACTTTGTGTTCTATAATGCCCAGGTTATACGAGATTAATTGCAGAAGGGTCCCAGGCCTAACCTTGCAATTAGTTTTTTCAAGTCGTATGCCAGTAGTTACTAGCGATAAGTACTTTTTTTTGATTAGAATGTCCATGATATAAATGAGCCACATCTATCGCAAGCACTCACTATATTGAAATCCTACATTATTTTACGCTCTATTAATGCTATAGGGGTAGATTACTATAACCTACAAGTACTAAAGTATATAGTGTTTTGGCTGCCGAATCAACCTGATCACGTATTACCTATTTTTTGACAATATACTATGATTAAAAAAGAATGCCACGATCTAAAGTTTGCAGATGTAACGGCGAGATAACCAACTCTAACACATTCGAATTTAAGATAGATGATTCAAAAATAGAGCTTCGATGCCGCAGATATTCAGGTCTAGTTGCTTGGTGGAACGTGTTTCGTAAGGCAAATAAGATTATGCCATCCAAACGCACATGGTCTCATGAAGAACGTCTGGCTATGCGTTGGCCTATTTTCTATTAGGGATAATTTCTGACTTGCATAAATGTTTTGTTTGACTTGACGTACTTAAGGTTAACCAAGACATTTGTTCTTAATAAAAGAAACATCAACATTAGAATTTTAGTGTATGTGGATGTACTGCTGTGCTACCATCGCTAGCCGAAGTGATACTTGCAATACGACCTAGAACGTCCACCTAAAAATGAATTACCAAAATGGCCTAATATTCTCACAAATAAATGCTAGGTTCAGAGGATAGTTACCATCTAGCGTATTGTTCCAGAATCTATAATCATCTACATATATATATTGTGACAGAAATAACACAATAAACACAATTTGTGGACAACGACATGCCACGATCTCACTGACGCCACTACCAAAACGCAGCCCAAGAAAGAAAGAGGAAAAGCTAAATATAAAACTGCCTTAATGGACCTGTCACTCTTGTTTGGATAGTCGAATTTCGCATATTGAATATTCGTGGTGCAAAGGATGGATCTGTTTATAAACGGGTAAGATATTAAATCTGCAGATCATTTAAGGTCGTCGGAATCTCTTGACTGGGAAGGGAAGTCGCTTGCCGGTGCGTTGGTAGTTCAATATTTTTAACAGAACAAATATCAGATTTAACAAAGAGCCCGAATTTGCTTAATGCAGATAAACTGAACGTTCATTCAAGTTAACAGAAGTATGAACACAAAATATTTAGTAATTGTGGCAGCAATGACTGTAATGCTAGTCGGTGCAACCGCACTTGCAACAACAGACAGTGCATTCGCAGGCAAGAAGAGAGAATACAACCAAGCGACATCGCAGGCTAATGCTTGTGGAAATGGAGAACTCCCATTGAATGTATTCTGTCAAAACATTGGCTCGCAAATACAAGGCGATGAAAACGGCGTAGGAATAGCTGGTCAACAAAGCTCTCCGTAAAAGCTACCACGACTCCTCTTCTCTTCTCTTTTTTTTCTCACTCTGAATGTCAGTACTATGAGCTTCTAATTAATAGGATCGATCCAACACAACCTTTTTCCATCCTTATAATTTGACAATACAGATGGCGATAATAAATAAATTACATCACTAGTGGGAAGTGTACGTAGACTTAATTTTGATGCAGTAGGAGCAGCAGCTGCGAAAGCAGCGATGCATAGTTCAATTACCAGAATTTTGTCATGATAAAGTAGGCGGCCATCTGCTCTCGAGGTCGCACTAACTTATTTTTCTAATTTTCTAACCAATCTTAACTTACGAATTTTTAATTACCGTTTTTTCGTATTCAGAGATATCGTGACTTAACGTTTGATCTGTTTGTTTGTTCCAACTACAGGTCCTAAGCTGGGTACGTGAGCCAACGGTGGGCGATTGAGGTCTGCTTTAGCCTTGATATTCCGTAGCCATTCTATGGTTGCTTGATACTAAATAGCGTATTAATCGCAGTATCTGAATTTCATGAAATGCAAGATTAAAAATAAAAGAGGTGAAGTTGCTTTCAGTATTTCAGTGAATTCTACGTTCTGTTACTTGTCTCCGTTTTCGCCATCGTCGCCGATAGATGGAAATGCTTGAGCACCTGCTAACGATGCTACGTTCTCATCACCCTGAATCTGTGAACCGACGTTCTGACATCCAACGTTCAATGGTAGTTCACCATTTCCACATTCGTTGACTTGTGAGATCGCTTGGTTTTTATGATATTTCGTTGCAAAAGCACTGTCTGCTGTTATTGCCGTTGTTCCTACCAATGTTGCTGCTATTACCGCCACTATTGCGATATATTTGAAGTTCAAGTTTCTGTTAGTTGGTGAGCGTTTTTCGTTTATGTGAGTTAAGCAAAATCAGGCAATTACTTATATCTGATATATATTCTATTAGAACAATATTAAACAAAACAACAATTCTTTTACAGTTTTATAATCTAATATTTGAACATAGTTTTGTGATACAAAAGTCTTTAGTTCGTCATAAATAAAACATGTGTGTTTCAAGACTCACAGACTGAAGAGAAGGCGAACTAGCAGAGTCATTCAAGCATACATGTGTATGTGTGATGGGGGGCTTATGGTATTCATTTCTCCCCCCACCATATGCGTGTAAAAAAAACTTTAATAGTTTAAAGACTGGTTGATTTCAAGGTAGCATATATTATTTACAAGGGTTGTACCATTACAAGAGATGCCACGGTTTTTCAGTAGCCTGATTTTCAGCCAGGTTGACCAAATTACGTATAACCTATTTTTCGAGGACATAATAGGATTAAAAATATGCCACTGCATAAAGTTTGCCATGTGTAACTACCTATTTCAATCATGTGTCTAGTGAAGGTTGCGTCATAACTTTTATTGTTGCGACGCATAGCTATCTAGCCAGTTCGTTATATTATAGAAAATAGGACGATTCTTACTGAGCATAACACTGTCTCCCTCGAGGCGAAACTGCCATCTGACACGGTAAGAATGTGAATACTGAATACGAGGCATAATCATCAGGGCTTTCCTAACGTAACCTGTGCAGAAATATATAGCTGGGTAACTCCTTTTTTTGACATGAAGATTGTTTCCGTCGTTGGGGCAAGGCCTAACTTTGTGAAACTAGCCCCTATTCATAGCGAACTATCCAAATATGGCGAACATGTTATTATTCATACTGGCCAGCATTACGACTATGAGATGTCAGATGTCTTTTTCAAAGAGCTCAGTATCCCCCAGCCTGATATTAACCTCGAGGTAGGTTCTGGCCCTCCAGGAGAGCAGATTGGCGAGATGATACGTAGACTGGAAGCAGAATTTGGAAACGACTACAAGAAAACCACAAAAAAAATTGGTGTTTCTTCTAAACCCAATTTGGTTTTGGTATATGGTGATACCAATTCCACTTTCGCGGGAGCTCTTGCAGCATCGGTTAACCAAATACCTGTTGCTCATGTTGAGGCCGGTCTGAGAAGCTTCGATAGGAGAATGCCTGAAGAGCGGAACAGGATTCTGACCGACCATCTAAGCAGTATTCTATTCGCCCCCACGAAGACAGGGATGAGTAATCTAAAGAGGGAGCACGTGGTGGGGAAAGTCGTGAATTCTGGTGATATATCAGTCGAAGTGGTGCGTCAGGCATGGAAATTCTCAAAAAAATCTTCAATACTCAAGGAGCTGGGTCTACGCTCAAAGTCCTTTATACTATTCACTATGCATAGAGCTGAAAGCACCGACGCTTTTGCCAACTTGAAAATTATAACAAGGGTGTTTCAAGACTTAGAAAAACGAAAGTTTGATTGGCCGGCACCAGTGGCATTTAGATCTGGTAGCTTAGAAGACGACAATGGCAATAATACTGGTCGTATAGATCCAAGCAATTATGATAGTATGAGAGTGGTATTTCCTCTTCATCCTAGGACGGAAAAATTTCTCAAGTCATATGGACTATACAAAGATCTAATTAAGACCAAGAACGTCATCATAACCAAACCACTGGGCTACATCGATTTTCTACGACTTGTTAAAGAGTCATATAAGGTAGTTACAGACTCTGGAGGAGTTCAGAAAGAGGCATTTCTTTTTTCGGTACCCTGTATTACCATTAGAAGGAGCACCGAGTGGATAGAAACCTTGTCCGGGGGATGGAATGTGCTTACTAGTTTCAATAGGA
>JBOGPP010000232.1:0-4400 GCA_050748485.1 Nitrososphaeraceae archaeon
TATATCTTCGATATAGTCTGAAGCCTTCTTGTCTAGAATATTGTAATGAGAGTCAGATAAAGACCCCTTTTTAAAAAGGTAAAGTAGTTCCTTTCTTATGCTTCGTAGTTGCATGATGCATTGTTCCTTATCTATCTCGTGCAATGTATCATATGTAGTTTCTATCCTTGTCATATATCTGCTAATGTATCTTCTCTGACCGAACTTGTAATACCAGCCCAGAAAGACCGATGATGCTCCTGCTACACCTCCTATCATGAAAACATATGCCTCAGGAGACAATGCTGGCTTAAAATTTGCAGTCAAGGTACCAAAATCAGAGACTTCAAGAGTTAGAGGATTGCTGCTTAGGTCATTTGCAAGTCCAGACCATGAACCTAAAATATATCCGCGTTCAGGAATTGCAGCACACTGAAGTACTTCACCTTTATTATATAATGTAGAATTTCCAGACAGTCTCTTTATTCCATTACATTCTATATCTCCTGCTTCTGGAGGGGTGGCATCAAAGGTTATTCTAACAGCGACTGAATCAGTTTCTCCATCGATAACTGAAATGGTATTTGAAGCAGTATTTGTAAGATAAGCCAAGTTATCAGTAGGATCAAAGGTTACAAAACTTGTAATTAGCGGAAAGTCGAGATTTGCAGGGATTTCTAGGAGAGAATTCTTTTCATCGTATATGGATGTGGTACTTGGATTCACCGTAATATTTTTGAGTATCCTGGAGCTGTTAATATCTGAAACATCCAAGACTGAAACAGTCTCTGAACCAATATTTGAGACATATACTTTATTGGAGATTGGGTTAAATGCTATCCCTGCTGGTTTGTCACCATCCACTGGTATATTCTTAATTAACCGATTGGTAGAACCATCAATAACTGAAATATCATTGGAATCATAGTTCGATACGTACACAGTATTGCTTCGAATATTCACAGCTATACTAACAGGTTTCATACCCACTGACACAGTAGAAATTAACTTGTTCGTCTGTCCGTCAATAACATGAACTAAATTAGACCCTATGTCTGTCACATATATCCTGTTTGTTAGTGGATTAACTGCTAATCCATAGGGTATTCCTCCCTCTCCTAATCTTATTGTTTCATCTACTGAATTGCTTATTCCATCTATTACAGAAATACTCCTCGAATCCAGATTGGTTACATATATCCAGCTTGCGGTTGGATTGACAGCTATGCCTACTGGAGATTCTTCTACGCTTATATTGTACAGAATACTGTTAGTAGAGCCATCTATTACTGATACAGAGTTAGAGCCTCTGTTAGTTACGTAGACTCTATTATTTAGGGTGTTTGAATCTATAGCATAAGGAAAATTTTCTACACCGATTGTCTTTTCTACTTTAAGAGTGGGTATATCGACCACTGAAACAGTGTTAGAAAATTCATTTGCAACATAGACCTTTTTAGTACTTGGATTTAATGTTATTCCGACAGGATAAGTGTCTACATCGATTCCTGATTCTAAGGATGTTGGAACTGACGATGGCGATGATTCTCTTGATAATCCCTTATTAGTTGTAGATGTTTCCGAACTATCCGATATACTATTATTGATACTGTTATCAGAAACGTTATTGGTTTTTGATAGAGAATCACTATTGATATTTGTATTCTCCTCCTCCGCCTGTAATTGTGGGTTCTGCTCCAATTTGGAGTTCTGATCGAAGTACATGGAGATAATAGAGTGTACCGATAATGATGCCAATATGATTATGAAAATTGACATCAATAAATGTGATATTGGTAACATGAAAACCATTATACTACTGCTTGGATCCTTTATAAAAATTTACAATATGTGATTAAATTACACTTCAGAAGAAAACTGTTTAATTATTCAGAAAAATCTTTATTCTCATAGGAATCAACTGTCCATGTAGTACGTGGAGACACTATCTCTCGCATATTGACTTATTCATATATCAACTAAGGACTATTATTTGAAGTATCTATCTGAAGTTCTTGTTCTCGCTGTAGTCCCTGATCAGCAGCAGTAGGATTGGAATTATCTCCTCCATCTTCTTGTTGTCCGTTTGGAGATACGGTATTCGAGATTCCTTCATCTATTGGCAGACCTCTACTCAGATTACTGAAAATGCTACTATAGTAAGAGAGGTGAACTCCATCTTCTTCTACTTGACCATTTATGAAAGCCGTTTCTTCTGTTAAAGCACTAATCCTATTACTACTTGGTAAGTAATAATAATTCACGATTGATGTTAAAGCTAAACTCAAGATCAATATCCCTGATACGATTCCCAAATATGAATAGAATGTTTGTTTAGCATGATATCTGAATTTAGAACTGTTAGACATGACAAGGAATGTGCATTTACACACTAATAAGTTGTTAGTACATTTAGACCACAATCTTGACAATACCATCCGATTTGGATGCATGTGTATGATAATAGCATTTTGCTGTGTTTATAATTCACTTTCTGTGAAACAATTTACTCTTATTAGGAACCATAATGGTGTTTGCCATCTTCTTTATAATTAAATTCAAAAGGTGACTCGTAGCCCTTTCTTTCTTGTTTCCAGATTAGGCAGAAAAAGGACACAAAATTACAGTAAATTTAACAACTTATCTTTCCAGGTATTATCTGCTTTATGACAAGGATCTCACTGTAATCAGTAATTGTATGCATGTTCATACTTATTATACCATTCTAGGCAGTTCTTTTCAATTTCAGTACTGTTCTTGTGTATCTTATCAGTTGTAGCTCCTCCTCGTTCTTCTTTAATTTGTATTTCTTCCGTACGATTTATCTTAGATAGATATGCTTCATTATTATCAATATTCTTCAAGTATTCTAATGTAGACACATTATAATAGCAGCCACTTACTGCAATAATGCCATCCACATAATTTAGAAATTTGTCTACGACTACATCTGTCTTTTTACCTTCAAAGTACACGGTAGGAAAGAATTTTACATCTTCTCTCTTGTGCTCGAGAGCCTCTATTAGATTTGAATATTCCATAAAATCAATGTTATACTCAAATTTTGTATCATTTCTCGTGCTAATCCAATTGAAATCATCGATAGTAAATCCTTCAAATGAGTTGGGATGCCTCTGCTTGAGAGAATTGAAATAATCAATCCAACCTTTCCAATCGTAATTTCCATTAGGACCTCCTTCAGAAGGTGGTAGTAGGATAATTATAATTTTCAGATCGTAATCAAGATTTTCAGTTGACTCTAATAATGATTCCGTTGAATCAATTAACTTAGGATCTTCAAAATTACTCATAACGAAATAGTACTCATCAAAACCTAGTGTGATAATGTCAGTTATTGCTCTACTTTGATTGATTTCTCTTAGTTCTTCGAGAGTATGACTACTATTAGAAATTGGACCCCATACTCCGACCGGCTTATCAGCTGATCTAATAGAATTTAAAAGTCTCTCAGAGGAAGAATTAATTACCTCCCATGTCAAATTTCCTTCATTGGGAATCGGTTTGATATCATTATTTTCTGCCTGAAAAGCATTGGCAAGAGTATTATCAGTTGGATCGAAATTGGACAATTTAATAAAAATCGGAATGAAGAGTACATATAAAAAAGGTAATCAAATTGCCAAAAGGTCCTTGTTACTAATTATTTGGGTTCATATAATTCTTTTAAATATTGAAAAACAGCATCATAACCAGTAAGCTAAGTTGTACCCTGTTCTTCATCATATCTACCTTAGATATCACATAGAAAGTAGGATTTACATAGGAAAGATATTCTCACAAGAATCAGTTTGCATTTGGGTAAATCGTCACAATTTACCACTTCTACTATCCTTTCAAACAGGGTTGAGAATGACCTAACTCTTCGGTCATGCCCGAAGAAAAGAAGTGTGCTAGGAAAGCGTAGAAAGTCAATAACGCTAGAACAAACGAATACACTCCTAAAAATAGCAGAACAATATAATACAAGCTATGATTTTGAGGCATCACAATGATTTTGGAGCAAATTACATCAAAATGAAATTCCTCCTACAATAGAGGAATTCGAGAATAAGTACCCTCAAGGAAGTAGAGAATTTCAATTATTTGAAAGGTTCACATCAAAATTTGAACTAGCAGGATTGCTTATCGCGTATGTGCTAATCTGAATTCTCTCTAGTTTCAATAACTTCAAGTCATTAGTTAATTCTCGTTTTGAGTACAATACAATAGAGAAATGGTGGAAGACTAAGCCAGCAGTTTATTGATTAAGACTGCCTTTCTCTCTACTAGGGATATATTTTCCCAGCCGTGTACGTGTTGTCCACCTTCCTCCTTCGTGCTCGCCGCAATTAGATCCATAAAGGAATCACCTTCCAAGACTTTAGAGCACCACAGGCATTTCCATCTACCCATGTTTTTTT
>JBOGPP010000233.1:0-28971 GCA_050748485.1 Nitrososphaeraceae archaeon
GTTCGTGACAAGTGGAAGGATAAGCAGTGGATTATGGTAAATGCACCTACTGCTTTAGGTGGAAGCGCTATAAATTACGTGCCTGTCAGTGATGTCAATTTTGCTCGCGGGCGAGTGATTGAAAACACAATGTATGACATTTTAAAGCAAGACCCTATACAGCACCAGACTAAGGTATTTGTGCAGATAGTAAACATCGTTAACGGTAGTGCATCAACGATTTTCAAAGGACATGAGTATGCTAAAGAATTTCTCAGAAGTCTAATTAGGAGAGGAAGCTCAATGGTAAGTTATGTAGCTGATTACAAAACCGCGGACGGATACGTCTTCAGAGTATCCCTAGTTGCGTTCAGTCAGAGACGAATAAATTCCGAAAAGAAACACCAGATCAGAGTTATTTGTCGTCAATTCTTGCAAGAGCGCCTACCAAAACTTACTGTTGATGAATTCATAAAGCAAGTTCCACTTGGGAATTTGAACAACGATCTATTAGAAGCTGTTAAGAAATTGACCCCGCTTAGGCATATAGGCATCAAAAAGACCAAATTGATATCGTCTCCCTCGAATGTCGGATCACCAGCTACCGAGGAAGCAGCAGTCGGATCACCAGCTACCGAGGAAGCAGCAGTCGGATCACCATCCTAAAAATAGAGAAAAATTGCGCCTTTTGCTAATGGTTAAGAATAACGTTACCATGTGATTTTTGTATATATTAAGACTGCTATATAGATGCAAAAGGAAAAATTCAGGTCCTTCGAAATAGCGGCTGCAGAAATCGTATTCTTAGTTCACGCAACCGAGGACAAAGATCGAGTGCTTAATTTAGTATCAACCATTCTTATTGTCGATATGAATGAATTTGAGTCTGCGAACCTCCTAGGTCATTGGGGAAATCATATTGATATAATTAAGGCTAGGTTAGAGGGAAAACCAGCTAGAGATGTAACTATGACCATTCTCACATCCCTTGATACTTACGATCGAAAAAAGTTGCTCTACTCATTAGACAATTACACTGATGAAAAAGGGAATTTGCATCTCCGTCTGGATAAGCAAAAGATCTGCGAGGGCAAAATTGAGCTCTCGGATATTGATTCCATTAAGATAAAATTCAAACCAAAGCTATTTTTTAGTAGAATCAAGCAAGATTACATCAGAGAATATAGGAGGCTTTTAGATTCGAACGAATAGATCTCCATGTACGAATGCGTGTTGTTCAGCCTGTTCTTAGGTTCAAGGATCTGCTCGGGCTGAAGAGTATTGGTATTGAATATGGAACAGGTAGCTATGATAGTATAGATGGAGAGGCAAATGTCATATACCTTTTGCAGAGGAAACCTTCAGCCTCTACCAAATTTCGTTATTTGGTTATTTCCGAAAATTACCATGACCTGGTTACGAAAGACGTGGATCTTATAGAAATAACGGCTATTGATCAACAGTTTTTTGAAATGCTCAAACGCAGTTCTTCAAAGAAACTAGGAATCGAGATTGCTGTTAGCTGGTTACGTAAGACCAACGGTCAAAAACTTGCAAAGAATATTGCGCTTATCAAATCAATTCACAATTTCACAGAGAAATACGGAAATCAGTTAGTTCTGACTAGTGGCGCTTCATCGATATTCGAAATGGTATCAGGGAGATGCTTTGACGCTCTACTCGAATTGTGTGATATTAAACCCGAGACATATTGGAATAGTTTGAATAATTGGCTAGAACATAAGATTGACATGAGATGTTACATCTGTGACACTTAAGAGAAGATACAAACGTAGATACATGGTAGTGTTATTCCATTCTTCTTCCGAGGAGCTGTTATCAACCGCAAGAGAAAGGATGCTAGATATGTTCGGTCACGTTATAACTCAAAAGGCCCTTCTAAAAATAATCGACAAGATTGGACCTGACCTACATGTGATTCGATGTAGGTCAGAGTATCTAGGAGAGGTTTTATGTTCACTGACGCTGATCGGTACTGAACATCCAGCGGTCGTATTGGATGTATCTGGGACATTAAGGAGCCTGAGGACTCGTGCGAGGGTTAAAAAAATGTCCTTGAGACTGCCTTAGGAGACGGGATTATGTTGATCGTACAGTTGGGAATTGAAACAAGACTTGGAGCCAATCCCTTTCTAATCACAGTACAGTACATATCAAATGCCAAATACGTTATGTGAGCTGTTAGACTATCTACAAAATGTGAATTGTATCCCGCGGGCAGGATTTGCTCCAAAATGCAGTTCTGCATTGTTGATTGAGCCTGCGACTCTTCGGTTACTGCTAATATGTTAGCCTGATAGGCTGCTTCACGCGGTCAGCACCAACATTTGCCGACATCTACAGCCGAAAGCTCTACCAGGCTGAGCTACCGCGGGATAATCCGATCGTGAAGGTCATGATATATAATTGTGATGCTGCTTTCTTATGCTGTATTTACTAGTCTTTAACCCACAAAGTTGGTGAGACAACGATCCATTTCTAATTAGGACGCGCCATCTTAAGATAGACTCTTGGCGACGTGTTTTAGGAAATCCATCGTAATATAAGTAATCACCCTATCTGATCCAGCATGTTTGACGGAAATTAACGTTTCAAATAATTCGTTATGTATGTCCCGATTATCTCCACGTACTCCCTCTCTATTTCGAAGCATTAAATATTCCCCGGATACCACCTGAACTACCAAAGGCACGTCGATCATTTTCTTTACTTCGTACACCAAATCTAAATACCACAAAGTCGGTTTGATCATCACCATATTAGCCCCTTCGTTGATATCATGCTCAATTTCACGGATCGCTTCTCTTCTGTTAGAATAGGGCAATTGATACGCTGATTTATTAAACGCCAGATCCTGAGAGTTATTCCTAGCGAAGGCTACCGACCTGAACGGACCATACAACGATGATGCATGTTTTGCAGAGTAAGACATTATTTTCACAGCTCCAAACCCATGGGAATCAAGAGCTTGCCTAATCGAACTTACTTGCCCGTCCATCATAGAGGATGGTGCAACGCAATCGGCTCCACTTTCAGCATGACTGGTTGCTATTTTTTCAAGAAGAGCAAGCGATTTGAAATTATCGACGTTGCTATAACTGTTGTCTGATATTCCGCAATGTCCTGAAATATTGTACTGACATACACAGACATCAGTAATGACATTTACAGTCGAACCAAAGTCGTGTTTTATCATTCTAGTGGCAACCTGAACTGTTCCCGACTTGTCTGCCGCTGCTGTTCCACCTTCGTCCCTCTTACACGGCAGTCCGAATAGGAGGATGTCGGTGATTCCATTGTTGATCAAATCAATTACAAGCGAGCAGATTCTGTCATCTGAGGAAACTAGAATCGAACCACCCTTTTGAGTGTCCAGAAAGAAATGTTTTAAACTTCGCGGATATACTAAGATGGGAATTATTAGGTCTGAGACCGTTAAGGACACTTTGCTAAAGAATTTCAGCTTCCTGTAATAATACTATATCATTCTGATTTCTAAATTGTGCGATAGTCATTAGAATATGACTTAGCAAAAAAAGACTCAAAATGAGTATTGGAGTCTGAATCCGCTTGGAAATTTCTCCTCTGAAGGGCTTGTCATATCAGTAGGCAAAATATTATATAGGCAAGACATCATTGCCCCTCGAAGAGATATCATGCTGAGACTAACAATAGGAATCCCGTCCTACAATGAAGGAGGAAAAATCATATCGCTAATCAAATCAGTATGTGAAAGCGCAGTCAATTGTGACGAAGCTCGGATTTCTGAAATCATAGTTTGCGATCATTCCTCTGATTCCACACCTCAAATCTTAGCATCCTTTATGGCTCAACATCGCTATCCAATGATACGTCTAGTGCATCATGACGAAAGAGGAGGAGCCGCTTCAGCATGGAATGAAATTTTTTCGTTAGCTTCCGGTGACATCGTAGTACTATTCGACGCCGATGTCTTGCCACTCAAAGAGTGTATAAGTGAACTTGTCTTATGTATGGACAATAACAAGATCGGATTGTGTGCATCTAATCCCCTTTGCCTTAATCCAAGGTCATCAGCCGCAAGAGCGGCTTCGTTCATCTCAAGTTGGTTAGAATCTATTAGAAAGCGGGGAGTTTCCCAATACACTGTTATGGGAAGATCACTTTCGATACGTACTGACTTGGCAAAGAGGATAATCATTCCTAAGGAAACGATCGCAATCGACCTTTATTTGCAATGCCGAATTCTCGAAATGGGTTATGATATCCTTTACAGGGAAAAAGCCAAGGTTTATTTCACACCACCATCTACTTTGAGAGACTTTGCATCTCAGGTTTTGAGGTCAAGGAACGGCCATAGACAAATTTCCTCACAGGTAAATAGGCTGGGAATCAATGCTTCACCTAGGTCAGTTCTGCTGACTGCTGTTAAGACTGCTTATACCAATCCTGCTGATGCTTTTTTCATGCTCCTATGCTCATGCTTTCTCCCTTTCTATCGATCGATACTTCCCGGAACTGATTCATACAAATGGACAATCGCAACATCCACAAAAGACCAAAGTAACTAGATAACAATTTTTCCTAGTCCAGAATTACTTTTCTGAACCTAAAGTTCTAAAACGAAGTAACAAAATATCGTAGCATATAAATACTTTCTATCATAAAAATGCACTGGGTTGGAGCACCAGCGAGATAGTGATCAGAGTTACCTTTGTATTCCACATCATGCGAGCCTTGATATATCCCTGGAAAAATGGAAGAGCTCCGAGAGACCAAAGAGGGTTTACTTTGTGACTGCGACGTTTACGGAAGAAACCAGGCTTTATTTCCCTGGCCGAGCCAATCATTATATTTTAATATCGAATCCAGGTCTGCAAAGCGAAGAGGATACAACGAAGATTGTATCCACCTATGAGAGACATGTGTTTGAGTTTAAGATAACGACTACCCTCTTCGAAAGATTATGTGCGAGGCTTAACTATGTTTCTATCTATTTCATGAGATACTCATATGGGCAGAAGGAATTGATCGACCTAGCCACCTCGATCGCGAAAAGGGACAGAGTAACAAAAGCCGCTCTGGCTGAAATGAAAGTATCCTGTTCAATGAAACCCAAGTTTAGCTTTCCATATTCTAAAAATTTGTTGATTCTTGAGGTAGATGGTGGTCGCACTCACCAGAGCGATCAACGGTATTGCGAAAGGACTAGAAGAGACGCAATAAGAAAGGGAATGTCCCTATTTAACTTGTTTAGTTTTTCCATTCTCGAGGAATTTAAATAACTGGAGCAGAAATGTTAAATATAGCCCACCAAGTTCCTGATACCTGATCGACATTGAGTAAGCCAATGGAACTAGGGAGCCTGAAGGTGGGATCCTACATAATAATCGACAGTGAACCCTGTAGAATAGTGTCCTATGACCACAGCAAACCTGGAAAGCACGGGTCAGCTAAGGCTCGAATCTCAGCGATTGGCGTTTTCGATGGTTCTAAACATAGTATGGTTTCACCGGTCTCTGCTAACATTGAAGTGCCTCTTATTGACAAACGGAGCGGGCAGATCATATCAATGTCTGGCCAAACGCTACAAATTATGGACCTTGAGACCTTTGAAGTATTCGAGACTCAGGCTGCTGATGACGAAATGAAAGACAAAATCAGGCAGGGCGGCGAAGTCGAATACTGGAAAGTGCTGGAACGCATTAAAGTAGTTCGAGCGAAGAGTTAGGACAGCGATAGAGTTATTTCTGTGATATGCTTCGCCCATCTCTTCCGGCCACGTCGAGGGTTGACGAACTGTCATTACTACAAATGATACTTAGACCTAAGAAAATTTGAAACCATTTGAAAGCTCTTCCATCAGGCAAGATCCACTGTCCTGTTAATTCTGAGTTCAAAGCAAACCTAAATCGAAGCACGAGGTCAATCTAATCTAATCAAGGTGGTTTCTCATAACGCCGCTTCACCCCTGGATCTTGATCCTATGTCTATTGCATCATCAAGATCGTGAACGAATATCTTTCCCTCTCCCTTGAGTCCAGTGCTAGTGTTCTCAAGAATGGTGTTGAGTATGTTTTCGACGGCCGAGTCCCGCGCCACGACTACCAATGTAGCATTTAGATTGAATTCAGGCGTGTAGGTAGATGTACCTCTCCCAGAATGTAACAGTGGGCGTGGGTTCTGACCTCTACCCTTGGACTCACAATATGTGAGGCCTCCCACTCCCATATCCTTCAACGCCAAAAACACAAGTTCTAACCGTGCGTGTGGCATGACTACCTCTATCTTTTTCATAGGTGGGGGTCAATAAAGTAACAATGACCTTTTATTAAAGTATTATGAGAAGTTATTGGCAGAATTCTTGAAATGGCAACCAATTTGAAATCATCCATTATTTGGCCGTACCTAATATAAGAGGAGAACGTAGACTACAAATTTGCTGTTTAAGAGAAAGAAGTGCGATGAATGTGGCAGTTCCTTCAGAAAAATCGAGGAGTTAATGCAACATCAACAGGTCGTGCATTCAAAAGATCAATCGTACAGATGTAATTCCTGTGGCCTCGAATATTTTGGTATGGAACAAATGCGGGCTCATATCATGAAATTCCATAGATACCGCAACAAGCGGACCTAACGGTTCTATTATTGATTGGCAACTGATACAATTAAAAGCAAAATCCTACGAATATTAAAGTCTAGTCGTCTTTTAGACAAGTAACAAACAATAAAATATTCGATAGACAGAATTCGGTTGATGTCTAAAACCTGCATAAAATGTGGGAAAGATTTTGACGATTCCGCAATTACAGACCAGATGTCTCAGAAGTATCCTTCGTGTCCGACTTGTTGGGCTGAATGGAACACAAATTCAGTGATGGTAATTAATGAACTAAGGCTTGATATGTCTCTTCCCGAACACAGAAAAGCCTTACGCAAACATGAAAGAATGTTCTTTGGATTGGAGAAGCCCGAGGAATTACAAAAGAATCCCGACGCCAAGGAACAAGACAATTCATCGCAAATGTAATGCTGAACGTACCTTTTTAGGTAAAGTACATACTATCCATCTACTTCTATGTTGATTCAGTACCACTTCAACAAGACAATCGCGAAGGATGGCCCTTTGATTTTCTTCCAACGATTGATAAGCTTCAAGAAGAATAGCAAAGTATTCATTATCGCACAAAGACGGATCCTTCTCATATCTATTTATATAGGGAGAGAATATTGTCGAGATTTCCCTACTCTCTAGCTCTGACACTACTCCTAGCCATGTTCGAATTACTTTCTTCAGGGAATCTTTATCAGCTGTGGATAGGCCGTCCAAAATCGAGTCAATGAATTCTTCCCTCGTTTTCGAATCTTTGACACAAAATTCTTGCAGTCTGCTTCTCATCATCGATTTACGTAAGAATTCAGGAAGCTGCGATAAGATTAGAATGATATCCTCTGAATGGTATTGCTTTAGATCATCGGGCATATTTTTGGTAATTATAAATCTCGCCTATTAAATATAAGATGATAATTTGGCATAACGAATAGTGCCATTTGCTTAAAATATCTGAGATCCTATCTATGAAAAGAGATGCCTTGTACAGTAATCGTAGGTGGATTCTTCGGTGATGAAGGAAAAGGGAAAATTGTTGCATATCTAGCTAGGAACGATAAAGCCGATGTAGCAGTTCGAGGTGGAGTGGGACCCAATGCTGGGCATACGGTTATGTTCCATGGAAAAGAACACAAGACTAGAATGCTACCCAGCGCGTTGGTGAGTAATCAAACCAGACTCATGATCGGTCCAGGAGTGCTTCTCAACACGGACGTACTCTTGCAAGAAATCAAAAATTTCGGTACACACGATCGAACATTTGTTGACCCTCAGTGTGGAATAATAGATAGTACTCATATTGACAAAGATACCTCTGATCCAAATCTAATTAAGATAGGAACTACTAGAACGGGAACGGGGCCTGCAAATGCTGACAGAGCATTGCGTAAAGCTCGTCTTGCAAGAGATTCAATCGAGCTATCTGAGTATTTACAGGACATATCTAATACTGTGAACAACTCCATCGATAGTGATCAGACCGTTCTAGTTGAAGGTACGCAAGGTACATTTCTCTCACTTTACCATGGGACTTATCCTTATGTGACCTCAAAGGATGTGACTGCATCTGCCATATGCTCCGATGTTGGAATTGGACCCAAAAAAGTCAGCGAGGTAATGGTAGTTTACAAAGCATATGTAACAAGGGTAGGATCGGGTCCTCTTGAGGGGGAACTAAAGCAAGAAGAAACTACTTCAAAAGGATGGACTGAATTTGGTAGTGTCACAGGACGGCTGAGGAGAGCATCACCGTTCAATTTTGCACTAGCCAAGCGATCGGTCATGTTGAACAGCGCGACGCAGGTCGCCTTAACAAAACTAGATATTGTTTTTCCTTCCGACTCCGGCAAAAGGGAGTTCAATAGTCTGTCCAGCCAGGCCAAAAACTTTGTCGAAAAAATAGAGGATGTAATAGGTCTTAGAGTTGCAATAATAGGAACCGGGCAAGAACTTGATGATATAATTGATCGCAGACCATAACTCATACTAAATGAAGTCGGAGCTAATCTCATTTGGCCATCGTTAGGGGGAGCTCCTAAGTTCATTGAAAATTTTGCGTGATTTATCCATATTGCAATTTTATATCACCTAAATGTAATCTTAAGCGGGATATCTACATTCTCACACAGGATTTTCAAATGTTTACTAGAGGGAGGAGAAGATGTTATTTTCCCTATCCAGGTGTAAAATTCCGATACTCTGCTCAGCAAGTGCTTGGGTCACTTGATTTCGTCAAGTCGCCCTGGCGGAAGTCATTTCCCCAGAATAACTGTAGCCAAGCTCTGTATGGCATTATTGAGTGTCGAAATATGGAAGCGGCGGATCTCTTTTCACATGCTTTTAATAGGATCTCTGACAAATCTATTAGAAATTGCGGATAAAATCACCATGGTATGTTGAGCTTTCTGGCTTGAGGGACTTTGGCAGGCTTGTTTGTGCTTTGGAACGTATACCCCTCCCATCCTTTGCCCTTTCCTTGAATGGAACTCCTGCCTTTGCAGTACAGGTTGATTTCGTAAATGGGAGACCTGTCATCTTCTTTGTCAAGAATGAGGTTGGGAGAGTTGGGGAGTATTTAGCGTACCGAATTGTAGGTGAAGTAGAAGAGGTAACACTCGTCGATTACGTATCAAATCCGACTTTTGTCTATTCTCCTATCGTAAAGATCGATAAGTCCCCCAAAAGCTTTTCGAGATCAAGTAAGGTCAGTTCAATGTTTGAGTATGTAACCATTCGACTAATGGATCTTTCAAGTTTGGCCAAAGTGTGCGCCTACAAGACCATCTATGAGGAACCACCTTTACCTTTGTTGGTATTTGAACAAAAAATCGAAAATCATATAAAGTATATCATGGGAGCACCGATGAGCGTAAGTGAGAGCGACACCATTTCCTATTTCTATTATGTCGTTGTGGATGAAAGTCCAACAGCTTCTTTTCTAAGATATTCAAGCCAGAAATCAGAAGCTACCTCATTTTATAATAGGATTGACGAGCACGGCTACATATATCTCAAATTGATACGACTTGCGAAACCACATCCACTAGTGAGATCACTTGAGTTCAGCTGATGGTTTCTCCGCTCGCATATGGAAATCTTCGAAGAGAAAGCAAAGCAACATTATTTTGGCCCTTGATCCCATCCGAAAAAATGACCTAGGCAAATATTTGTCGGAGACTGTCACGCTTCTCCAGACCCGCATTTGTGCTATCAAATTCAACTTTCACGTAATCGTTCCTCTGGCTCGAGTCGAAATAACTGAGATAATACAAATGTGTCATTCCTATGGCATTCAAGTCATAGCTGACATTAAACTTAATGATATTCCCTCTACCAATGAACTAACCTTAGAATACCTAATTGAAGAAGGTTTTGACGCAGTAATAGTCAATCCAATTATCGGTAGGTTGGAGATAATCGAGCTAACAAAAAAAGCACACTCTTTGGGAGGAGGTATTCTGGCATTAGTCTACATGAGCCACCCTGGTGCCTCTCAAACATATGGAATGCAGGTTTATGATGAGACTGAAGGAGTTGGTAAGCGAAAAGTGCCACTATATAGAATACTGTTAAGGTACGCTAGAGAGGCGAGCGTAGATGGGATAGTTATAGGGGCAACGAAACCCAATATAGTAAAGGACGTTGCATTAGCAAAGCCAGCGCCGATTTTCTCCCCCGGCATAGGGCTTCAGGGAGGGAGCATATCGGAAGCCTCGAAGTATGGAGTCGATTATTTCATCGTTGGAAGAAGCATCATCCAGAGTGCGCAGCCATTGAAGACGTTGGACTTGCTCAATGATAGCTTAAGAAAACGTTAGGACCTTACTCGAATGTTTCGATTATCTTTCATGAATTTATCAGCTGAGATAAGGATATCTTTAGCCGATCGGTAGGTAAGGGTCGCTAAAGCTGATAAATATTCAGCCCACAGAAAATCCTGATGTTCGTTTGAGAGCTTGATACTGCTAGTTGCTGTTTGGGCAAGATAAAAACTAACTTTCTTGTGTACAAGGCTCCCTCTTCGTTTATATTTATAAAATGTTGGTTGTACGAATCCTTCTACGAATCTTATGTCTATAATCCCTGTCTCTTCAAATATTTCTCTTTTGACAGTTTCTGTTTCAGTCTCTCCTGCTTCTACATTCCCCTTTGGAAAATCCCAATGCCCTGAAGTATAGTGTAGTAACAAGAACTTTCTTTCATTGTTTGCAAAGTTTCCAAAAAGAACCGCTCCGGCTGAATATTCCTTGAGCATATTTTTCAGAAAATCCTTCCACAGTAAGCAGCCAGTCCCAGCCAACAAGCATAATTCCGATTAATACGCCACAGAGGTAAATCCGTCATCTGCAAACGATATCCTTCATTGGGTAACTCGGAATCGATATAATGTTCAGGCATCTAACTATTTGTCACCAGACGATCCAAATAATCTTTCAAAGACCATATTTTCTTACTCTATTCTGATAAATCCTTATTGCTCTCATGAAATCAATTTTCCTAAATTGAGGCCAAAAAACATCCATGAATAC
The DNA here is from genome assembly GCA_050748485.1 of Nitrososphaeraceae archaeon. Lineage (GTDB taxonomy): Archaea > Thermoproteota > Nitrososphaeria > Nitrososphaerales > Nitrososphaeraceae > TH5896. The sequence goes on from JBOGPP010000233.1 coordinate 11,119, forward strand.
GATCTCGCTGTATGCACTCTGCCATAATAGGAAGCCGCTGAGGCGTTTTTCCCCAGATGTCCTAAGGACAAGATCAGGCTCCGGCTGCGGTAGATGAGAGGTATAGAGGCAGGATTCGATGGTTTTCTCGTTTATATCTTCAACTCTAATATCGCCAGTGACGGCCATCCTAGCGATGCGCTTAATTGCGTCAACAAGTTCCTTTTGACCGCCATAAGCCACCGCAATATTTAAGAACATCGAGTCGTACTCACAGGTCGCTTTTTCTAAGTCGAATAGTATCTTTTGCAGCTTGGGAGGCACTAACTTTACGTTCCCTATAGCTTTTATCTTCATCTTTCTTTTATGAATACGCGAGTCGTCGTAAAGCTTTTGCAATTTTATGCAAAGAAGATCGTAGATATTGTTTATTTCTTCATCATTTCTATTTAGGTTTTCAGTCGAGAGTATATACAGGGTCGTAATTCGAATCCCAATGTCATGGATCCAGTTGAGAAGCTCTTCTGCCTTATCTGCTCCTACAAAATGTCCCTTATCAGCATTTAGGAAATTTAGTCTTGCCCAACGCCTGTTTCCGTCTAGAATAATCGCAACGTGATTTGGTAACGGATTTTGGAGAATGTGTGATTGGAGTTTCCTCTCATAATAATGATAGAGCCCACTCAGTTGAAGAAGAGTCTCAGCAAATGCCTTCCCGTTCTCAATTGTCTGCATGGGAATCTATTGAATTTAGCGAAAGCCTCATCTACGATTTTATTGTTTGGGACTAATTAGCTCAGTGTTTTAAAACCTCTCCGCCCTTTCTATTTCTAAAGTACTGGAACAAAAATGTGGCCGCGACGAGTGTAATTGCCAACCCAATTAGGATAGATGATATCAGGCTAAAGGGATTTGCTCTCTCAGTAAGAATCGAAGTGAACTGAAGAACGGGTATATACAGCAAGGCCAGGACCACCAATCTAAGAATATCTGACATTGTCGTGATACTCCCCTTGAACCAATTGCTGAGCAGCGAGCCAACAAATATAGTTGCAACACCTATCCAAAGCAGCGTAATTGTCCCTTGGATAAAGGATCCAACTATCATTCTATTCGTAATTATTGCTGTAGTGCCGGAACTAGGTTCAATCAGATTAGAGGGAATACTTGAAAATCCATTGACTATCGCAACCAGTATAATGAGTATTCCTGAAAAAACAGAAAATATTCTAATGAATCCTGACGGCGTAGGCCTACCTAATGACCCGATTGCCTTATCTAAATCAAAAGCTCTCATAATGAAGGCAATCCCAAGTATACTCAGTGCAAGTGCAACTGCTTCCTTAGTAAGCCCGAAAATAGTTGCGATCCCTGTCGCGACCAACAATGCCCCGGGAACACCCAAAAAGAATTTGGAATATCTTGGATCATATACTAGCATTTTTACATATCTGCCTAGAACTGCGTATGAATACTCCACACTTCTGCTATGCTTAATTATTATCCGTTGAACTGAAATGATCGGCACTAGCGTTTGCAAAACAGGCACGACGGCTTCGTCGTCTTCTCCGTCTGATACCAACACAACCGCATCTGCTTGATACGAATTAATAATCAGTTGAACCTCTGAATAGATTTTTTCATCAGCCTCTATTCCTCTCTCATATCTTCCAGCTACGAGTGCGACCTCAGCATTGTGCCCTTTAGAAATCAACTCCTCATATGTTTTGACAGCTCCAAAGATTGCATTCGCATCAGCTTCTTCAGGGTCTTCGATGGCCAACCTTATTCCTGCATTTATACATGAACTTCGTCCAACAATAGGCGTCTCCAATCCCCCCTTAGAACCTATATCGTCATCTCTATCAACACAAAGGACAAGAATCTTATTATGTGATGCAGGCTTCTTCATAATTTCCTCTGAAGCAGAAAGTAGACTTTTACGATATCCTTTACTCTTACCGATCACATCTGGCATTTAGAGAGCACGTACAGGTTACAAGATGGTTTAACCTCCTAATTAAGCTGATCAATTGGGGATCTAAGAAAATTGAATCTAGGCACAAAAAATAGAAATCGATAACATTTATCTCTCCCGTATTCAATCAGACTGTTCTTTGCAAAAGAGTAGATCGTTGATTTATTAACGTCTTGGGACTTTCATACCTGAAGTGAATGTGCAGAGATAACCAGACCTTTGCCGCTAGAACGACAAAATATAGCGACTCTTTAATGATAAGCGTCTGCGATGCAGACCTAGTTGGTAAAATATTACGTCATGGTGAAACAGTTCTTTCTTTATCGGGAGATTATTTTCAGGAAGAAGTAATCGGGGTAAATAAAGCCGAAGATCTTCTGAAAAAGTGCTCGATTGCCAACCTTGTGGGTGAGAAGACCGTCGCTCTGGCCATCTCTTTGGGGTTAGCAAAAGAGGTAAGTGTGAAACGAATCTGCGGTATCCCTTTCCTAATGATTTTCAAATTCTACCGCAGGTAGATTCGTTTTTCGGCTTATTTGAAATCGTAAGCCTGGTTACTTTAATATAGCTAATTTAACCAGATGTGACAGCGACTTAAGAGAATTGAGTGGGGAAGATAACTTGAGAGCATCTAAAGATGGGCCAGAAATCTCCCAGCAGTTTATCAAGGTCCCCGGCGAAAGGATAGGTGCACTGATCGGAAAGAACGGTGCCGTTGTGGAGAGAATAAAAAAGGAATGTTGGGTAAATGTTGAGATTGAGAGTGAGACTGGAGATGTAGTTGTTGGGTACGATACAAGGTCTCTACTTGAAGGAAATCCTTTCAAAGCACTGGAGATAATCTCTGCGATTGCCAGAGGCTTTTCACCAGAGAAGGCATTCAAATTGCTGAATGAGGATGTTGTTTTTCAGCTGCTTGATATGAGGGACTATGTGGGCAACTCACAAAGTTCAATAAGAAGGCTAAACGGCAGAATCATCGGTGAACGAGGAAAGTCTAGGCGCACTATCGAAGAATTGAGCGGGGCTGATGTTTCAGTTTACGGGCATACAGTTGGCTTCATTGGAATTTTTGATGCCATTAAGGTAGCAGTTGAGGCGATTATTCAATTGTCGAAGGGAAGTTCTCACAAGATTGTTTATGCAATGTTGCAAAATTACAGACGAAAACTAAAGCAAGAAAAATTGTACCTATGGGAAGAACATTTACCTAAGGGTAAAGATCAAGCTAGGACTCCGCCATTTTGAACGAAAGCGCATGTCTACTCCCTGCTTGTGTATTTCAGATCGTTAGGCAGCTAGTTTTCTCTATCGATGCTACGTGCCCAGCGCTTGAAGACGTTGTTTGGGATACGGAATTGATCTAGGACCTTTCCTACGATGTGTTTCAATAGATCCTCAATAGATTCCGGTCTATGGTAGAAGCCGGGCATAGCAGGTAGCAAAACGGCACCAGCCTTATTTAATCGAAGCATATTCACAAGATGTATTCTGGATAGTGGCGTTTCGCGTGGGACTATTACCAGTTTTCGTGTCTCCTTCAAACAAACGTCTGCGGCTCGTGAAATTAGATTATCATCATAACCATTCGCTATGCTTGACAATGTTTTCATACTACACGGGATAATCACCATGCCATCTGAGATAAACGACCCGCTGGATATCTCAGATGCCATATTATGAGGGTCGTAATTTGCAGATGCAAGCGACTTAACGTATTTAGTACTGAAATTTGTTTCAATCCTTATAGTTTTTTCGCCCCATTCACTGATAATCAAATGGCTCTCAACATTCAATTCTAAAAGTGTCTCTAGCAATTTTATCCCATAGATAACACCGGACCCTCCAGTGATCCCTACTATTAGTTTCATATTCTACTTTAGTGAATGGCGATTCCTATTTATTTCTGATGACCTAGTAGTAACGAAAACAAATTAATGAACATGCATCTAGGAGACATCTACGAATGCGCTTAACAGTATTTGGAAGCCTTGCATTGGACACTACTAGAACTCCATTTAGAACGGAAGAGGAGATCATGGGAGGGGCTGCAACTTATGCAGCCCTTGCCTCCCGCATGTTTGTCGAAACAGAAATCCTGGGTGTAATTGGTTCTGATTTTCCAGAAAAATACTTAAGTCTCTTGCGATCAAAAGTTGGAACAGCTGGATTAGTGATAAAATCTGGCCAAAAAACGTTTAGATATGATTCTTCCTTTAATTATGATCTTTCGCAAAGGACTTCTAACAAGACAGAACTTAACGTAATAGCAGAATACGAGCCATCGGTACCAGACCAACATAAGGATTCACCGTATGTCTATTTGGCAAACAACGATCCGATCCAGAATATGAAGATGCTCAAACAATTTACTAATCCAAAGTTGGTAGTGTGTGATACCATAGAATTTTGGATTCAAACTAAACCCGATGCGGTAAAAAAAATGTTCGAAATGGTACACGGCGTGGTTATTAACGATCAGGAAGCAAGAATGCTTTGTGGCATGTCAAATCTAATTAAATGTGCCAAAGAAATACTCTCATGGGGTCCTGAATTTGTTATAGTCAAAAAAGGAGAACACGGTTCGATCTTGGTACGACCTGACATGATATTTGTTGCTCCCGCCTATCCTCTAGAAGAGATTGTGGATCCTACTGGGGCTGGCGACTCATTTGCTGGAGGGTTCATGGGGCACTTAGCCTCTGTAGATAATACTGAAATAAAAGAATTTAAATCCGCAGTGGTTTACGGTAACGTCATGGGGTCGTTTGCCGTAGAAGATTTTGGGCTAACGAGACTTCTTAACATAGGAAACAAAGACATTACGGATAGATATCATCTCTTTAGAAAATTAACGCAACTTTAGATTTTCAAAGGCTTTTTAGGTATTGCTTCTATACTGGAAGAGCTTATTAACCAATGTCTTTCGAATCACTCAATTATGTTACCGCTTGTTTAGGACGTGCATTCTACGAAAGGGATACTAATGAAGTTGCTAGATCACTTCTGGGAAAGATCTTCATACGTAGACTGGCATTAAACGGGGGTATTATGAGATTAGCCGGTTACATAATAGAAACGGAAGCTTACGGGTACCTGGACGACCCTGCTAGTCATGCATTCCAGGGTCTTAGGACGAGGAATTCTATAATGTTCGGGGACATCGGACATTTGTATGTATATTTTGTTTATGGTAAGCACTTTTGTGCTAATGTGACTGCAAGAAAGTACGATACTGACGCCGGTGCTGTGCTAATTAGATCTATTTTGCCTCTAGCGGGACAGGATATTATGAGCAGGATGCGAAGATATTCTAAAAACCTAACGATCGGTCCAGGTCGGGTTACAGAGGCGATGTCGATAACTACGGGCCACAATGGCTTAGACGTCACTCAAGAGACCTCTGGTATTTCTATACATCGAGGGATAGATATCGACGAAGTTATAACAAGTGCAAGGATTGGGATATCACGAGCCATCGACAAACCTTGGCGATACACTGCTGCCAGGTTTGCTACCATCTTCAAGATTGGAGCCCTTCCCGAGTAAGTTTTTGTAATATTATCCCTGACCGGTATTACAAGATTCTCTAAAAATTTTGTCCGAATTGCTATGATAGACCTGCTACACTTTTTTTCCTGGATTCATTATGTTCTTCTTGTCAAAAATCTCTTTTATCTGAACAAAGAGCCAGTATACATCAGCACCAAACATCTGCCTAATGTAGCGAGAACGCGCCAACCCGTCCCCATGCTCAGCGCTAATGCTTCCTCTGAGGTCCCTTACTTTTGAAAAAACGTCGTGGGCAAGGTGTTCAATAATCTGTACAGCCTTAGTGGATTGAGCATCGATCAGCGGTCTGGTGTGGATATTCCCATTACCAATATGGCCGTACATCACATAATCAAGCTTGTATCTATTGTAAATCCCTTGTATGAACGGAATGTATTCTTCTAACAGAGATGGATTCACTATGGTATCTTCAATAATTCCTATAGCTTTCTTACTCTCGTTGCTGAATCGCAGTATGTGATTTAATGTATTTCTTCTCTCATTCCATGCCGCATTACGGCTAGTTCTGTCGGACAAAACCTCTAACGAAATGCAGCTTTGTCGGAGCGCAGACCTGCATAGATCAGCCTGTCGTTCTAACGTCGTCAATGATTCCCCGCAAAATTCCACATAGATAGTAGGAAAATCCGTTAAACCTTTCTCATTAGTTTGAAGTTGTCCTGAGCTAAGGCGTCCGAAACTCAAAAGCTCAACTGCTGAAGGATGGAATGATAGGATTCTTGGGATAGATAGCAGTAAGTCTGTCAAGTCTAGGAATTCACACACAAGTAGAATCTCAAACTGAGGAATGTCTACCGTTCTTAGTTTAGCCTTAGTAATGATCCCAAGCGTACCCTCTGCTCCTGCAAAAACCCTTTGGGGATAATATGATCTGTTTCGGACCAGAGCATCTAGTCTAAATCCAGATGAATTTTTTGAGGTGTCTGGGTAAGAAGCAGCGATCAAGGCTAACTTTGACAAGATCATTGGCAATAGCGCCTCACAGCGATGGTCCGGCGGATTCGACGTACCGACTGTACTCATAGAACCATCACTGTAGACTACGTCTAGTTCTTCGAGGTAATCAATAGTGCTGCCATATCTTAGTGTATGAGCTCCACTGGAATTGTTGGCAATCATTCCCCCTAAAGTGCAAAAATTACTACTCGAAGGGTCAGGAGGAATGAACTTTCCCTTTTTCTTGAGTTCTTTGTCCAATACTGCCTTTACGACTCCGGGTTCAACCAACACATTTGTTTCCTCAATTTCGATAATCTTGTTAAAATGTCGGCTAATGTCAACTACTACTCCCTGAGTTAGTGCTTGTCCAAGTAGACCAGTCCCACCTCCCCTAGCAGTTAACGGAATTTCTCTTTCATACGCATAATGGCACATATTAATTACATCAGTCACGTCCTCTGGGACAAAGACCATTGACGGGATCATCTGAAAATGACTAGCATCAACTGAGTTTATCAGTCGTGTCCATTCATCACTGTGAACTTTACCTTTCAATTTCTGAATAAGGTCGCCGTCGATCATCAGAGTAACATATACTGGACGAACAATATAAGTCGGTATCAGTTCGTTTGTTAAAAAATATTACCTATAATTTCTCGTACTCAAAGTTCCTCTGTCGATAAGCTGTCAGATATTTTAATGCATCTGGCATGTGGGAAACCATTTGATACTATTGGATCTATCATGGTGACTGAAGTCTGGGTACGATTAACATGATATGTTTCCTTTTTAGCTCCTTTCAGTGCCATCCTAGAGCCAATTTGACAAGCAGATTGGTAAAGCATCAAAGTATTACTTTTTGCTTTGTACGCTGGCTCTTGAACTGACTTATCTTGATTAGCTTACACCAGGAAATTAATTATTGGACGGGATGGGCGGAAAAATGTCTATATCTAGAGTTGTGTCATGAATCACTAGTGAATAAGGGAAAGTTATTCTTCATCTATGTTGCCAAAGAGTCAGAATGGAAGGACAGAGAAAGTCAAGATTGGGCCTATATTCTGTCGATGGTCCGCTTTTTCAATTGGTGGATAAAAAGAAATTTCAATATTAGTTTCACGATCGATGCTGATATATTACCTGTAATTCCTGGGCATCTCTTTGATCGAATGTCGATTGGCTACTTAACGCGAGATCATAAAGATCGAGGTTCATCGACATATCACTTTTATTTAGCCTATTTCAAACCGATCTGGACCGACTGTAAGATTGAAGGATATTCAGCTGAAAAGTTTTCCATGGTCTATTGGAAGCGACCCGAGCACAACACTATGGGATATGATAGAGCCAGATTCTTTGCAGAAAATAACTGTGTAAAAATATCTCACCTTCTTACTCATGAGTGTTTGAGACTCTTGGGAAGACATAGAAAAGAATATTTTTCATCGGTTCATGACCTGTGGGAAAGTCATGTAAAAGGTACAATTCCATTTATATATCATAATGAAAAATTTGTTCAGGTTTCAGATGACTCGACATACTATTTCAAGGTAATAGATGTTAGACGACTTCGTCACCTGTGATTTCCAAACGATTTGGAAGAATAAGAGCATAGAAGATTGAATCGTATTAGTGATGTCCTGATTAAGTGTGGGGCTCTTTCCTCTCTAACTGGAGTCGCAATCTTGATGGCATTGATTACTATCCTTTTAATCTATCCAGTTTCAAAGAACTGTGAAAATAACTCTGATGATTGTGAATTCATTTCTCAGTCACCAGAACCCCTAAGAGGCATTGTTCAACCCATCACCCTCGTTACGTCGTTGGCCGGGATCGCTGTTGGCATATTACTGCTCAGGTTAGGAATGTGGCGAAGATCGACAAAAATTACCTAAGCTCAAGCGATTTCGTTAAAACAATCATCCAGATAGAATATGAAACCGGGGTCGTGTATCCAGGTCATAACCCTGACACTGAATAGGTGTCGACGTGGATATCATAGAAATGGGTCGATAGATTTGATAATCGCAATATGAGCATGGGGCCGAAGGGATATGTTCTACCTGCACTATCACGTGTCAGTAATTGAACCCTTGATCCACGGGTTTCTGCCCAATTACTTTGGTTGGGATGTAAGATCTGGAGCCCGTTGCGATCCCTGGCTTCGCTACGACCCCGCCCAGCAACGGCTGTAAATATTGAAGCGTAATATCTGCGTATCTCTATTACCTGAATAATTTCAGTTAGATTACGCATCAAGGAAAGAGATAAATAATTTCAGAGCATACCAACGATATTGAACGGAGAGACGCAGCTGCGAGCAAGACGCACTCGAATTAAGATTTTAAGAGCGATAGCAGACAAGAGAGGCGCTGCAAGGTTCTCCGACATTAGGAATTCTACCGGGCTTTCGACTGGTTCCATATATTACCACCTCGAACGTATGGTTGACTATGTAGGAAAAAATTCGAAGGAATATACCCTTACTGAACAAGGATTTCGGTTTCTCCAAGAGATCGATCATAGCTATGTCGATACCCGACCAGAGCAGATCTCTGTACCTCAAAAGGTAACGGAGGAACAGATGCCATCCAGAGTAAGTATAGGGCGACAATCATTGAGGGAGTATGTATGGATAATTCCATACATAGCTATCGTTGCCGTAATTGTATCCGTGTTGCAGGTTAATTCGGCTTTAGGCCTCCCTGGATTAGATCTAGACAAGATGATCGCAAATGCAAGTCTAATCTCATCGTTATCAATTACAGGCATTCTCACGGCAGCATTCTTGATTATGTTCAGGCGACAGTTAATCCCTAGTGGGATCAAAGGGATTTTCTTGTCTTCTGTTACTGTAATTTCAGTCGTCGCCGTGAATTTAGTGGTATTCTCGGGGCTGTATTCACAGATAGGTGTGATTTCTAGTGTCTCTTATGCCACTGAATTAATCGCAAATGCAAGTCTAATCTCATCGTTATCAATTACAGGCATTCTCACAGCAGCATTCTTGATTATGTTCATGCGACAGATAATTCCTGGGGGAGTGAAGGGGCTGACATTTTCCGCGCTCATTGTACTTTCGGTAGTCATTGTCAATATTCTAGTTTTCTCAGGACTGGGTGCACAGGTTACGATGAATCAAGTAGTCTACTAATATACTTCCGCATTTAGAGTACCTAGGCATTGTGATCATACTTTAATAAGCTAATTCGCGGTATTAGGAAATATCATGGGAGAACGTCGTAATAATTATGATTCGGCATTGAAATCAGTTTTAGGACTCGATTCAGAAGAGGCCCAACTTTATTTGTTGGTTGTATATTCAGGGAAAATGACTGTATCCAAAATTGCGCAAGCTTGCAGTTGGACTAATGAGAAGGCTAAGCTCTATTCAAATATGTTGATGGAGAAGGGCATGTTTATCGAAATCGGAGAGGATAAATTCGAATCACTTCATCCCCGATTCGCTCTATCGAACAGGTATAGAAAGAAATGCATCGAGCTAGGCATGAAATACGGTAGAAACGATCAAGTAGATAGCCTCGCCACCAACTTAGAAAGGCACTACGATTTGGCAAGAACCAAATAAATATGCCGATAATTAAGTCAAAAGGCGAATTGTTTGGCATCTGATACGAGTGAATCCAGCTCTGTCACTGGAGTTGTGTATTTTGGGGTTATCAATCTAAAGGAAGGACCTAAAATTATTGGATCGGTTGATATCTGGCGAAGCGTAGTCACAAAAGAGTTCTTCTGTGAGGAAAAAAGAATAGGTACGCTAGATATCTCAGACAAAATAGGGCTGCATAGGATTGACAAGTACAAGAAATGGGCTATTGCAGTAAATAGGAACCGAAGAGGAACGAACAGATGGAAACTAATAGAACTTGTTGGAAAGGGTACTCAGCGATTTATAGATTCGGATGATGAGTCAGTAGTTGAAGTTAACAGTGAAAGCTTTAATATTGTTGATTCTGACTGGTGGAGTTTTTTAGTAGAGCGCAATGTAAATCGAACAGTAGACGTTACTCAGGATCATTCTGGAAATGCTACCAGATAAAATTCCAGAATTCCACCACCCCTATACCGTGGTGGTAACCTCTTCTAGAGGTGGCAACATTGCGAGTAAATTGAGAGGATATATATTAATAGACGGAAAGAAATTTCATTTTAATGCGATAGCTTTCGGGAGGATCGGTGGACATAATGTTAGCCTCAGTCTGTCAAAGAGGATTCTTGCAGAAGTGACAAGAATGGGCTTGGATAGTGAAATGCTTTTGTTAAGTCTCCAGAGAAAGCTCATTGAAGGGGACGTAATTCTGAAACCTAGTAGAAAAGGGGATATTGATAGAATGGCTGCCTAGACTAGGGCGTCGTTAAGTGAAGTTCCACAGCCACAGCGTCTTCTATTTTTAGGTATCTCTACGATTAGGTCCTTAATCATGGTCCTAATCTTCTCAATATTTTCTTGCAATTGGGTCAAAATACCCTGAGAGCTAACCGGGTGTTGGGCCCAGACATCGAAGTCAGTAACTGTTGCCAATGATACATAGCAAATTTCTGCTTCCCTTGCCAACACACATTCTGGAACAAGGGTCATCCCGATTATTTGTGCACCTACATTCTCACGATAATATTTGGATTCCGCCCTGGTTGAGAATCTAGGGCCTTCAATACATAGATAGGTGGCCTGATCGTGATGTGGGAACATATTTTTTCTTGCCAGTTTAGTAGTTATCTCTCTGAGCTCAGGACAAAATGGATCAGCTACAGAAACATGACAAACTCTTCCGCCTGAGTAGAACGTTTGTTCTCTCTTTTTAGTAAAGTCTACAAACTGGTCAGGTATTATTATGTCTCCTGGCACAAAAGACCGATCAAGGCTTCCGACCGCGGAGGGGGAGATTATTCTTGATACCCCAATCTCCTTCAATGCCCAGATATTTGCTCTGAAGTTAATTCTGTGAGGGGGTATTGTGTGGTTTCTACCATGCCGAGGCAAAAATGCTATCCTTACATCTTTGAAGTCGCCTATCGTTATGATGTCAGAAGGATGCCCAAATGGAGTACTCATCTTGGCTTCAACCCTATTCGTAAATATCGTAGTATCGTACATGCCTGTTCCCCCAATAATTGCAATTTCTGCTGTAAATTCGGGAGTCATATTGAACTAGTATACTATTAATGAGTGGGTATTATACCCCAATTCCCGTAGAGATGCTCCGCCTTTCAGGTCATTCATTTCGATCAAAAAGGCGAATCCACAAATATTGGCACCCGCTTCCTTCAATAACTTGGCAGCCGCCAAGGCTGTGCCGCCACTTGCTATCAAATCATCTGCAACAATGACATTCTGTCCAGGTAGAAAACTACCTTGTTGAATTTCCATCTCGGCAGTGCCATATTCAATCTGATACGCCTGCCGACTAGTTTTTCCTGGAAGCTTTCCAGCTTTTCTGATCATTGTTACACCTAAGCCAAATCTGACCGCAATACAAGAAGCTACGATAAAGCCCCTGGATTCAATTCCTGCAATCATCATAGGGTGTGCTGCGCTAAACCTACGATAGAATTCGTCCGATATGTACCTCAAGGCATCTCCGTTACTAATTAGAGGATTGATATCTCTGAATAATATCCCTCTTTTTGGAAAGTCGGGAAAATTCTTTATTAGTTTTTTTAGATCAAAGGATTTTATAGTCAATAAATCCCTACGGAAGTCCATGACATAAAAAACCTTTCTAATCCTGACATACGAACGCATCAATATATTATTTGATCCTATCAAGGGTTTATCTCCAAAAGTAGATGACTAAAAGTAGTAGATATTGCATGAGGAAATCTCAATAATAAATACAGTTCATGCACACAATTGTTTTAAAGCGAACTAGCAGAGAATTTCTATCGTTAGCATTTGTTATTCATTTGCTCCAATAAAGCTCCTCAAATCAATAGAAATGTGATTAGCTTTTCCAGACAATTATCGATACACATTATTTATTCGGATAACCATCTTTATGAATAAGACAGGTGGTTTGATTACAAAATAGTAAAATAATTATATTATATCAATATTACTTGTCAAAAAGTTGAAAAGAAGATATAAATAATATCAAAGATAATAATAGATAATCATGCCTATTCGCAGTGGGGCGGAATATATACAGAGTCTTAGAGGGCGAAATCTAGAAGTATATTTGTTTGGAGAACTTGTAAGTGAACCAGTAGATCATCCAATGATACGGCCTTCAATTAATGCTGTTGCTGAAACCTATGAGTTGGCCGAGAAAGAACCGGAGCTTGCATCAGTCCATTCGTCCCTTTCGAATACAAGAGTGAATAGATTTTTGCATGTTACTGAAAATGCAGCTGATTTAGTCAATCAGAATCGTATGCAGAGAAAATTAGGACAACTTACCGCCACCTGTTTTCAGAGATGTGTTGGAATGGACGCCTTGAATTCTTTGTATTCCACTACGTATGAAATCGACAGGAAATATAATACTAAGTATCATACTCGACTCAAGGAATTTATAAAATATGTTCAACTAGAGAACATGGTGATTGGAGGAGCGATGACTGATGTCAAGGGTGATAGAAGCCTTTCACCTAGTCAGCAAGACGATCCTGATATGTTTGTCCATATATCGAAAAGAGATGAGAATGGTGTATACGTGACGGGAGCGAAAGCTCATCAGACTGGATGCATTAATTCACATTGGATAGCAATTATGCCTACCATGAGATTGCGGCCTGAAGATCGGGATTACGCGATCGTAGGCACAGTACCCGTTGATGCTCATGGAATAACATACATTTACGGTAGACAATCATGCGATACTCGGAGCATGGAGGGCGGAGATATAGACTCTGGAAATGCACAGTTCTCTGGTCAAGAGGCCATGATAATTTTCAAGGATGTTTTTATTCCTAATGAACGGATTTTCATGGATGGGGAAGTTGAGTATGCTTCAATGCTTGTTGAGCGCTTTACGTGCTATCATAGACGAAGCTATGTTTGTAAGACTGGTTTAGGTGATGTCTTGATCGGAGCTGCAGCGGCAATCGCTGATTACAATGGGGTTGCAAACGCTTCCCATATTAAAGATAAGCTAGTCGAAATGACCCATTTGAATGAGACTATTTTTGCAGCGGGGATTGCGTCATCGTACCAGTCCCAACCGACTGCTTCTGGTAATTTCCAAAACGACGATATGCTTGCTAACGTCTGCAAACACAATGTCACTAGATTTCCCTATGAGTTGAGCAGGATAGCCCAGGATATCGCAGGAGGCTTAATGGTTACTATGCCGTCAGAAAAGGACTTTAAGAGCCCAAAAGTTGGGCCTCTACTTGAAAAATACCTAAAGGGGAGAAAGGGCGTGTCGACGGAAAATCGTGTTAGGATATTGAGGCTAATTGAAAATATGACACTTGGCAGGAACGCAGTGGGATATCTTACTGAATCTATGCATGGCGCGGGCTCGCCTCAGGCTCAACGAATTCAGATCGCAAGACAAATGCAATTGGGATACAAAAAGAAGCTAGCAAAGAAATTAGCAAACGTTCAAGAAGGTGAAACAGAAGAGCTCAACCATGAACAAGCAGATTACTTTAATAAGATATTCGGATCTGATCATTCAAAGCCTACCGTTTGAGCTATTTGCACTTGTAACTTAAGGTGCATCCAATTCACCGCATAATTGGATCTAAGTCATAAAATGGTTTAGAAATTTAGATAAATTGGATAGTGCATGCAAAACTTGCAACGTTCAATTTGACTTAAACCATTACATTTGAATTGTATCTGCGAGGAAGCTTTGTCTCACTCCAAAAGTACAATCCGATTCTCTTGGATAGTAAAACCATAGCTTAGTGCAAAGAAAATTTTAGACCTTATCTAGGAGTTGAAATGCTAAGTTTCTTGAACAAAGTATCGAGATTTACTCGTACTGATTAGGCAATACACACTACAATGACTCCGTTATGGGAGCTATTCTTATATTTAAGCACGATAGAGATCTCTAGTTGGCAACACAAGCGTATTGTGTAAAATGTAAGGCAAAACGAGATATGGAAGATGAAAAGCAGATAACAATGAAGAATGGTCAAAGGGCTTTGTCGGGAACTTGTCCTGTGTGTACTACAAAGATGTTTAAAATAGGTGGTGGTAGGGTAAAAACTGTAGCTGCTCCTAAAGCTAAGGCGGGCACAAGAAAACCAACAAAGAAATCCAGTTCTAAAGCTAAGGCGAAGACGAAGTCAAAAACTAAAAGAAAGTGAAAAATGATCTGCACTTGATAACCTAAAGCAAGTGTTAGATAACAAATTTTTTCTCAACATCCCCGCATTAATTTCTGTGCATTTGATCGACTTTAGTCCAATTTTGTAATTGCATGCTTTTGCTAGAAGTGGTTTACATATAAGAGAGTAGCATTCTTACAATCTCCAAAAAGATGAGCTTTTTAATGTCGATTACGAAGAGTCGGTTCGATCGCAAGCAGTTTCTCGTCGTTACCACACTTCTTTATCAGCCCGTGCAGAGTTGCTTGTGCATTTCCATTCCTTATATTATTTCTTGCTAATTCTATACCTTCGCTCAGCTTGTCTACACAATTCCCTATTAACAGGGCAGCGGCAGCGTTTAGTACTACTGCATCTTGTATTTTTTTTGAAGCATAGCCATATATGACCTCCATGGTGATTCTAACACATTCCATTTTGGAACTTACCGTAAGAGCATTCATCTCAGAGATATCCAAATCAAAGTCCTGCGGACGGATCATAATAGAGCTTAGCTCGCCTTGATTGAAGTAAATAACTTTATTAGCACAAGTGTTGGTCAGTTCATCAAATCCATTTTGTGAATAAACCACCATGAATCTCTTAAGATTTGAGTTTTTCATCAAATTCGATATCTGTGTTAACAGGGATGGCTTGGACACACCGATCAGCTGACCACTCAAATTAACGCAAGGATTGCAAAGTGGACCTACAATGTTTAGAACAGTCCTTAATCCGACCGCCCTCCGAGCGGTGGAAATGTATTTCATTGAAGGATGAAAAATGGGCGCGAATAGAAAAGTAATCCCAACATCCTCAAGCGAACGTACCAGCTTTTCGTTCGATGAATTTAAATCAAAGCCTATAACTTCAAGAAAATCGGCACTTCCACAAGGTCCAGACATGGAGCGATTTCCGTGTTTTGCAACTCGGCAACCTGAAGCCGCAGTGACAACGGCGGCAGCAGTACTTATGTTGAAAGTTTTCAAAGCTTCTCCACCTGTACCGCATATATCAATGGATGGTCTTAGTGCAGGTCCAAACTCGCATTCTTTTCTTCTCACTGCTTCATAGGCCCCCAATATTTCATCGTCGGATTCACCTTTCATGGCTAAAGCGGTAAGAAACGAACCAATAGTTATATCGGATTCGCTCCCATTGAACATACGATCGAACGCAAACATTGTTTCTAATTTGCTAAGGCTAGCCTTTTCTACGACCACTTTCTCGATCAAAACTTGCAGCGGAGACCGGTTGGTATTCATCTTCTTATCATATTCAAAAAGTTTACAAGAATCTGAGGACCTTGCGTTGTCATTACTGATTCGGGGTGGAACTGGACACCTTCAATTAGATACTTCTTGTGCCTCACTGCCATTATCTCATGATCATCCTTGGAGAGTGCTGTAACTTCCAGGCATTCTGGGATTTTGGAAGGGTCAGCGACTAGTGAATGATATCGTGTTGCTACAAACGGATTTTCAAGATTTAGGAACAAATTACTAGGAGAATACTTAATTTCACTTACCTTTCCATGCCTGATCTCCTTAGCATTAACAATTCTTCCACCAAAGGAGCTAACAATGCCTTGATGTCCCAGACAAATACCTAGAATAGGAAATAGAGGACCTAGTTTACTGATAACACTGCCGCATACTCCGAAGTCCCGCTTTACTGTTGGAGTCCCTGGCCCTGGTGATATTATGATGCCATCTGGATTCATCTCCTTAATTTCTTTAACAGATTTTTCATCATTTCTGATCACTGTGGGCTTACACCTTAGCTTACCTACAAGTTGAGCTATATTGTAGACAAAAGAGTCGTAGTTGTCAATGATAAGGATTTTCAAGCTTCAATATCACCTCCATGCGAAATCTCAGCAATTCATTTGTAGATGAAGTTGGAAGAAAATCAAACACGGGTATATGTATTAATTTTCTCCAACATATAAAAATCTAATTGAATAGACGAAGTCTATTGGTTCGACTACAGTATATAAAAGCAAACCTTCTGTCTCCTATTCTATGGTGAAGCAAATGGCTAAGGTCTTCGTTAATGGATATGGAAATATAGGAAGGAGACTCGCTTCTGCCCTATCAAAGGATAACGAAATTAGTTTGTTAGGAATCGCCAAGTATACCATAGATGAGCAGATTTTAGAAGACCTCAAGAATAAATTTGACATTTATGTTCCAGAAAACTTAGCTCCTAGGTTCAAATCATCGATAGCCGGTTCTATAGAGGAGGCTGTGTCCGCATGTGACCTGGTGCTAGACGCGGCTAAAGAAGGCGAAGGATATAGTAACAAAATTAGATTCTATCAACCTCTGAGAAAACCTGCTATCTTCCAAGGAGGAGAGGAGCGACACGGCGATAGAGCTGTCGCTAAAATGATTCACAATTCCAGAGTAAATTATGATGAGGCATCAGACAAACAATACGTAATTCAAGGCAGTTGTAACGTATCTGGAATGGGCAAAGTGATACAGCCGCTGATGGAGAGCTTTGGGGATGAAATTCAACGCTATGATGTCACTTTGGTTAGAAGGTGGGCAGATCTAGAGGATTCAAAGGAAGTGAAAGATTCTATTCAATGGGATAAAAATCCGCATCATCAAGAGGACGTGAAGGACTTTATTCCACATGCAAACCTGTATGTCGAGGCCTTTAAAGTACCTTCTAGAATGATGCACCTCCATCAAATGATTGTCCGATTTCGTTCAAAAGCACCCACCAAGGACCGGATCCTAGACTTGTTTACCAAAGAATTCGCTGTAGCCATTTTAAATTCTGCTAAGGGAACGGCAGATGTTAGGATGAAGGCGATTGATCTTGGATTCGAACATGGAGACACGAACATGGTACATATTCATCAAGACGTGCTACGCGTCCAAGAAGACACCCTTAAGATTGTGTATTCAGACGACCAAACGGGCCTAGTAATCCCAGAGAATCATCTTCTTCTTCAGTCAATGATTTTGCGACGACCTAGGTCAGAAGCAGTGAAGAGAACAGACAAATTGTTTCGAATCAGCGACAAGAAAAGATTACTGGAAACGGAGTTTGCTTAAAAATCTGAACCTCCCTTGTGTGTTTTATGT
>JBOGPP010000234.1:0-6759 GCA_050748485.1 Nitrososphaeraceae archaeon
ATAGCCTTCTTATTCCCTCTGCTCCAACCAATTGCAATAACAGTCATTCCATTGTCTTTACAATCTACAGTGTGCAATTTGTCACAGTCGCAACCGTAAGCTTGAACGCAGATTGATTTTTCCTTAATGTAGAAAATTTCTATCTCTCTAAGTCCACTCAAAAGCCCCAACCTACATGTATAACCAATATCCCCAGGGATCGCCATTACTTTAATTATTTTTTCTTCCACAAATTTAGGGCTGACGAGGTAAATCCGATCCTTCATGTCAAGGTTCCTGTTAAGGTCATAGCGTTCGATTATTCTTAATATGAGCTGTTTGACATCCTTTGTGCCATATTTGCTGAAATAGAAATCGCCAAATCGCTTGATCGATTGAAGGATCCAACTTCTTTTATGAGGTGCCAATTTGAGCAGCTCAATATTTGGCTTTAATCCAAAGAATAAATCGACGTACTTGAGGTAATATCTATAATAGCAGTTGCCAGTATGCGGATGATATTTTTCGAGCAGCCAACTGTGAAATTCATCGTCATTTACTCTTTTGTAAAAGTCGTAATGATCACCAGATTGGGCCGTAAGTAGACCCGTGGTCTGTGCCTGCACTTTCATAATTTCAATTTGTCTATCTTCGGCGATCATTGTGATCTTGCCTGCTATTAGGTTCTTAACCAACTCATTTAGAGTCTCGATGTGCAGACGTTTAAGCTGCGTATTGAAGAGATCTTGTTCATTTCTTTTGATCCTGGCTGTCACGCTTAACCATTCTGATTTCTTAGCATTGATTTTAGGAGTAAAGTAATCTCCTTGCTCTAGTCGCGGATCCATGAGATAAGAATATCACACTAAGTATTAAGCATTCTGCAAACCAGAACAGAAAACCGAATTATCTGTAGCTTGTCAACATGCTCGATCAGGCTGTTGACATAGTTTTAACAATTGTTGACAGATCTATCACTCATTCTTCTGTGTCAACAAGAAATTGTTGACAAATATGTTGACAAACCAAGTTAAATTTAACAGTCTATCGATATCAGCTTGTCAACAATTCGTGGTTTGCTTCTTCAAATTTACCGAACCCTTTCGGATGAATGGTGATGGACTGGGCGGGAGTTGAACCCGCGACCTTTCGATTGCGAATCGAACATTGCTACCACTGAACTACCAGCCCTCTAAACTGCCCTTAGTGGTAATCACTAGGAAAGATATAATAATTTATAATAATTTTAGCCTAAGCGGCGCACCAGATTCCCTCGAGAACGAAGCTTATCTTGCCGGCCGCAAACAAAAAAATGTTAAAGATTTACGACGAGGGTGAAAGCGTAGCGAATGCCCCCGCCTCGGTCCAGGGAATATCGTATTTTATATACTTTGAATGGCCAACCAACGTCTTGTGATCATCGACATCAGAGCTAAATATGAAACATATACCACATTCAGAGCAGAGCCATATCTTCTTCAAATCATCTGGTTTCAAATTTGATGCGAATACTACTAATGAACGTATCGTATTTAACTAATCAACCATCAAGTTATATTCGTTTTTAGTTTATACAATTACTAGAATTAACTGCATACATTATATTCTATAATAACGCAACATAACATTATAATATATGTATTCCTCGTTCCTCGACACGTACCTACTGGAACGAAACATTATCGAGGATTATCGCAATTAATGAATGACAAATAAGTAGGATCCCACTTTAGTTCAATCGAAAAATAACAATCTTTTTAATCTCACAGTCCCTGATTGAAATTGATATCCTTGAGTGGCTACAGCAGGGACAGAAGAAGGCGATCCATTGGAAGGAATGGTGAAGTAGGTTACACCTCCTCCACCGCAGACAAGCTATCAAAAAGAACTCATCCCACTGAAACCATTACTTTCCGACTACCCACCGCTCTGTTAGAAGAGCTCCGAAAGGATGCTGAATTGGAAAAGATAAATCTAAATGCATTTGTCACACGTATTTTTTCAAATCACATCCAATGGGAGAGGTATGAGCGCAAGATGGGTTTACTTCCAATGACTAAACCTTTCCTCAAGGAGGTCATTAACCAGCTAACAAATGACCAGATCATAAATCTTGCACAAAAGATCGAAAAGGAAAATTTCAAAAATATATTAACATTTATGAATGAGAGTCATGACCTAGATGATTTCGTAGAAATCTTGAGAACCTGGCTTACAGTATCGTGGATGCAACATAATATCATCCTTAGAAATGGATCCTATCATTTTAACATCCAACATGATTTAGGCTATAAATGGTCCTTGTACGTCCAAACTCTAGTTTCGGAACTCTCAAATGATATACTTCAAACAAGGGCTGAGATTAGGATAACTGATAATGTGATATCTATAGTATTTCCTAGGGATTAAGACTGAACACAGTTTGGAACAGACATTTACAAGTCTACGTTACATTAGGTTTCAAATTTGGCTGGCCTGAGCAACCCCATTTTAAGAGAGAACCAGGAATCTCAAAATCCTTGAAATACACGCCCAAATCTAACTTACTATTTGGCCATCTTCCCTTTCCTCCTTACGTGGTTTTCTTTTTTTAACTAGAACCCTTGCTCAAGTACAATGCTTTTTATCTAGGTTTATTGCGATAGAGTAATCAAGTTGGCAAGAAGCACAAGAGCAGCGCGCACATCTCAAGATGAA
Source organism: Nitrososphaeraceae archaeon (assembly GCA_050748485.1). GTDB lineage: Archaea > Thermoproteota > Nitrososphaeria > Nitrososphaerales > Nitrososphaeraceae > TH5896. The sequence goes on from JBOGPP010000234.1 coordinate 2,677, forward strand.
CCGGAAGCACTACCCAAGTGGGCTGAAGATGAAATAAAATCTGTTAATTTTGGAGATCCTCAAACCGTATCTAGGACCGGATACATTCTTGATATTTATGAAAAGGATTTTAAGGTAGACATTCAAGTGTACGAACCTCTTCCCGATGGACGTACAATCGTGGAAGGATTGGATGTCCCTACTACTATGAAAATATCTGAATTCATGAAAGGTTTTGTCTACGAATTTAAGATTAAGATGTATAAAGGTAAGTTAAGCTCACAGTTAGCTGATCTTCTCAAGAGCAAATATGCCTTAGAGATGGATAGCCTATATCGCTTCGAAATGGAGGATCTCCAGATGTTGGACGTGGAATCTGACGTAGCAAAAAGTAGTAACGAAAGCTCCGCGGACTCCGATGACGACGGTGGAGATTGAATTTAGCGCCGCAATCCAATCATCTCATCCTCAGTCCAATCCCATTTACCAAAGAGGCGGCCAAACAGACTGACTTTACGAACAGTTCTCGGATCGGTGCTATAGTCGGTCACGAGACTCTCGATAGTTAACTAATCATCTCTAACTGGCTGGCCTTTACTACCATTGGGATTACCTAGTTTAAATTTATGGTCCTCGCCGTGAGGATGACGCTTGGCTGTGTTTGAATCAGAAGGGCCATTATTAAGATTCTTCTTCCTCACAGATATTACATCTTTATTTACTGTAAGCTTCATCAATGCAATCCACATGATTACTAAAGGAACATGATATGATGCAATTCTCCAAACTACTATTACAGATAAGTGCGAATCGGTAACTATATCCTGTAGCGAGGGTATAGAATTTAGATTTGCAACGTATGCCCAGATCCCCAATTCAGCCAGGCCAGATCCTCCCAATGTTATGGGTAGCGTGGCCAATACTGTGGAAGCAGAAGTCGCCATGACCGAATCAAATAGACTTATAGGAGGAATTCCATTGCCTACTGCATTCACCAAGACCATAAATGAGATACCTTGTAATACAAATGCAACGACTGTTATTGCTATTCCTATTGCAAATGTTTTGATAACGGCTGAAGATGAGAAGGTAAAGTTTTCTCTGCTCATCTGGCATAAATCTGCGATTGCATTGTTGGTTGATGTGACCAGATTTCTTCCTCGCTCTCCCCTCAAAATTTTTTGTATTATTCTATCTAATAAATTGGGAAGTTTAAGGTTTCTTTTCGCAGAAAAGAACATTAACAAAAACCAAAATGTAAAGGTGGGAATAGACAGTAAAATTATGATTGTTCCTATAAGGTAGCCTCCATTGAGAACCGCAAACACTCCAGAAATGATCCCTAATATGGTTCCTACAAAGACATCTGAGATTATTTCAATGGTCGTAGTCCAAGCAGCTCTCCCAGCTGGAACTCCTCTTCGTGTCAACCATGCAATCCTTACTATTTCGCCGCCAATGTACGATGGAGTCGTTTGTGAAACAAATTCTGAACCAAGTCTAGCAGAAATCGTCGTTGAAAAGCTGCTAACAACATGTCCAATAAATTTTCGAATAAAATACTTAAACCTATATGCCTGTAGCAAGACCTTCCCGATCACTGCTGCAGATGAAAGAACAAAAGGAATAACCCCTACGGACAAGAGGTCATCTACAGTGATATGTGTGAAGAATACCATCAAGATCAATGGCACAATGCTTGCCGGGATTGCGAGCAAACGCCAATTCAAAATATTTCACCCGTCTGATAAGATGAGGCCATATAAAAACCCCCGGTGATTTCGGCCAGTTTTGTTCATTGAATCATACTGTAACATCGTGAACAACCATGGCTTGAGAAAGGACCGGTAAAGTTATGCCAAGGTCAAGGGGTGTGTTGCCCTCTGGTTCGAATCTCCTCTCTCCATACACAAATATACACCGGTATGGCAAACTATCGCTTGTAAATTCTTATGGACTCGATCTTCGTCACTGGAACGGCTGGGGCTGGTAAGTCTGTTCTTACTTCGAGGCTGCTTCAATGGTATTCTGACAACAGGTCATATCCAGTTTCCCTAAACTTAGATCCTGGTGCAGAAAGTCTCCCTTATGAACCAGATATAGATGTTAGAGAATATGTCGATTTGAAAGCTATAATGGAGGATTATAATTTAGGCCCAAACGGGTCACTTATAATTGCTAGCGATCTCATATCTACTCATCTAGAAGAAATCCAAAATGAAGTAAACGAGCTAAACCCCGACTATGTTATCGTCGATACTCCTGGGCAAATTGAATTGTTTGCATTTCGAGCCAGCGGTCCATACTTTGTAGGAAATTTTCTGGCAGATAATAAGGTTAATATTTTTGTTTTTGACGGAACGCTTGTTTCTTCCGCGTTAAATTATGTCTCTATTTCTCTGCTTGCCTCCTCTATCATGCTACGATTAAAGACCTCACAAGTAAACGTATTAAGTAAGAGCGACCTCATCATAGATACGCTTCCACAGATACTTGGATGGGCCTCCTCCAGTAAGAAACTTGAAGATAGTCTAAATCAAGAAAAAGAAGCAGAATATTCCCTATTAAGCAAGGAAGTGTTAAGGGCACTAAGTATGGGTGATTTCTTGCAAGATTTAATAGCGGTTTCAAGTCTTACGATGAGCGGCATGATCAATCTGATTGGTGCTATATCAAGAATCGTCAGTCAAGGGGAGGACAAAAGGGATTAAGTTGGAACATTTTTGGTCAGAATCTGTTGAACTGTTATTATGATATAATAAAGAATAATAAGAATGACCATAATAAACAAAGGAAAAAATTAATCAAGAAAAGTATGGTAGATATGGCTAAGCATCATTTGACATCACATTCTGTTACCGCAGCAGCGCCTTCATCTACTGCCAATCTTGGCCCCGGATTTGATATTTTTGGTCTTGCCGTCAACGCTTTCGACGATTTCGTAACAATAGAGAGGTCCACTACTACTAATCCTAATCATAGTAACATTAGTATGCGAGAACATTTTCGCACTGATGAAGCCTCTTTTCCAGTTCGCATTGAAATGACCGGACAATATCACGAATCGATTCCCCTAGAAGTAAGTAAGAATTCAGCTGGGTTAGCCATACAGAAGATCATCAAAGATTTTGGTATTAAGGGTTCATTCTCAGTTATAGTAAAGAAGAACATTCCCCCTGGTTTTGGGATGGGTAGTAGTGCAGCTTCTGCGGCCGCGGCTGTTATGGCATTCGATACTCTTCTCGACCTCCACATTTCTAAGCCTGATCTAGTTCGATTTGCGGCAGAAGGAGAAAAGGCCAGTGCAGGGTCGTTGCATTACGACAATGTAGCTGCATCAATTTTGGGAGGCTTTGTGTTGGTACGCCCGTTTCCAACAGTTCCTGAATTCATCCATATTGAGCCTCCAAAGGATTTACATCTTGTTTTTGCGATCCCAGGTTTGGAAGTCCCTGCAAAAAAAACCGAACTTGCCAGGAAGGTTTTACCAGAAAATGTCTCACTAGGGCATGTCGTTCATAACCTTTCAAATGCTGCCACTGTAGTAGCGGGGTTTGTTTTAAAAGATGTCAATATGATAGCAAGAGGAATAGAAGATATCATCGTAGAGCCAGCTCGTAAGCACTTGATCCCTTGTTTCGACAATGTCCGAGCTAGTGCATTAGATGCAGGTGCGTTCGCGGTTACCATCAGTGGGGCAGGTCCGTCAATGGTCGCTATTGTTTCAGGTGAGGATCGGTTGGAGGCCATAGCAAATTCGATGAGAATTGGATTTGGACAGTGTGAATTGACCTGCACAACGATAAAGTGCTCACCTAGTAAGGGCGCAAGGATTGTAAGTAAAAAATAGAATTCACAGCTTTACGGATCAACTTGCCTCAGAGACTATGGACAAAGGTGTAGACCAATCTTGTTACCGGCACTATGATTTCTTGCTCTTATTCAAAAACGCAGACATCATCTTCTGTCTATCCTCGTGAGCAAAACACAATGCCCATCCATAGATCTCTAGGCGTAATCCTGTGTCTAAATCTGTATCCAGTGCCTTGTTAATTAACGTCTTGCTTATCTTGACAGCTGTAAACCCGTTCTTTGTAATTTCCT
>JBOGPP010000235.1:0-2819 GCA_050748485.1 Nitrososphaeraceae archaeon
ACTGCTCTCTGTTTCTTTTGATAGGTAGATTTCGTTATATTCAACTTCATCCATCCCTAAATGTTGTGGTTGATGTGAATGGTTCCTGTGATTGGGCCCTTTTTTTTCTTCCCTATTTTCGTCATGACCCTTGTTGATAGAGAGAATATTAACTGTGAATAAACCCGAGTGTTCAATCCACCTTGTAGCCCTTAGAACAATATCTGAATGCTCTCCACGATCGAACAGAACAACGAGTCTTTTTTTCTTGTTATTTTCGTTTCTTAATTGCGTGTTCGCTTGTGGCTGCTGCCCGTAATTCCAATTCCGTGCTTGTATATAGTCACTACTGCGAGTCATCCTAGAAGTAGCTTCAAGTTGCAAATCATCATCAGCTCTCTTTACGGCTAAAGCGTCACAAGTAGCGAGTGTCTGTAGTTTCTTGTTTGTTCGAAGTGTTTCAAAGTCTGCCAGTAGTAGATCGATATGCTGCTCTTCAATGGTCACAAGAATTGCTTCGGTTGCATCATGTGATATTCTAGCCAAATAATGATTTGTAATACCCTCTCTGTCGAGAGCTTCTTCTAATGGCTTAAATGCTCTTTTCGCTGATTCCGCGAATGCAATCCCTGCAGATAGGGGAGTCTGCTCGGGGACTGTTATCACTCTCAATATATCTACTTCCCCGTTATTTTCTTTGGCTACCCTAATTGCAAATTTTATCAACCTGTCGGGGTTCTCTGGTGTATACAAGATTAGAATTCGAAAGTCTTTCCTCTCCATAGCTCCTTCGCTAGTTACTGTAGGGGCATAATGCTCAAGTTCCTTTCGAAAGATATATACTCGATATACTGCAAACCCAATCGCAACCCAAACTATTGTGATGACCCAACTTAAAGGATCTGTCACTAGGAGATAGATTGCCAGGCCGATCTTTAAAAAAATCCCTACAATTGGAATAACAGGGAAAAATGGGGTCTTGAACCCATAATTTAATTTGTCTCCGTAAATCCTTCGTATATTAATCGCAGCCAGATTGACCTGAGTAAAGAGTAAGAGAAAGATTACTCCCGCAGCGATAGCAATCTGATCTAATGGTAATCCAGAAGCCATCACCGCCATTATGAGTCCTGAAAGAAGAATTGCAATGTAGGGTGTCTTGTTCCTATGATGAATTGCACTGAACCTATGCGGCAGATTATAGTGCCTTCCCATAGCAAAAGCGACCCTTGCTGAAGAGAATGTTGTTGCATTTAGGGCAGCAAGTGTGGAGATCATTCCTCCTCCAAGGACTATGAATGCACCGTAGGGAATAATCAATTCAGCAGCAGCACTTATTCCCAATTCACCCTGATCGCCTATGAATTTCCATGAGGGAATTCCGCCTTCCGGAAAAATGGCCCCAATAGACACAAATGCAATGAGACAATACAAAACAACAACTGCTGACAAAGAGATGAAAATCGCTCTAGGAATATTTCGTTTTGGGTTTTTTACTTCTTCGCCAGTTTGAACTATGACCTCATATCCCTCAAAGGCAATAAACGTCAATCCCATTGCCGCAACAATACCCGCAATTCCCATTGGCATAAAATTAGAAAAGTTCAATGTCCATCCCGGATTCGTGTGCATGGTCCACAACCCCGCACCTATGAGTGCAAATATCAGTCCCAGTTGGATTACCGTCACAATGGTGCCAGTCTTGCCCGTTTCAGAAGTCCCCTTAAAATTAACGTATGTAAAAGCAGCAACGGACGCAACGGCAATAACTTTGTCCAATGGGATTACGCCTAGTATTAGCAGAGTTCCCTCTGAACCGACATCTTTGAACAGATCAAGTTGCACCAATAGGCCGTTCAAAAAAGATGCAAAACTCACTGCGTATAAACTCCCGGCCACTATATGTGCAAACCATGCCATCCATCCGCTAATGAAAGCATTTGGACGAGGAAGACCTTCACGCACCCAAAGATATCCGCCACCTGCTTCGGGCATTGCAGACCCCAATTCAGCATACGCCATTGCTGTGAAGAGCGTTATCGTTGCATTAATTATGAATGCGATTATTACAGCGCTTCCGGCCAGTCCGATCGCTGGTCCAGTTAGTACAAAAATCGAACCACCGATCATGGCAGCAATCCCGACCATTACTACATCGAGCAGGGTTAAGGAGCGAACCAAGTGGTGTTCTTGAGGACGATATGAAGGGGTGGATGACTCTCCAGAAGAAGAGCTGGCCAAGTGCTATAAGTAGGGCAACTCTTCTTCTGAAATTAAAACCTTCGCTTATTAAAAACAATTAGCTTAAATAACTAAGACACGGCTAGCTTTATTGTAGGACCTTTAGATAGCGAAAAGGCAGGAGAATGAAATGCAGTAGTGCCGAGAACAAAGCATTGACATGCTGTTAACACCCCGATCGCCAATTGATTTTGATGGATATCTAACGCTGCTCTCGCCCGTCACAGGAGGAAGATCAGGTTCAGTCCCCTAAAATTGCGTCATTGAAATAGAGAACAATCAATTTGATGGATCAAGGGCCAGAAGATTCAGAATTGATAGTGATGTAAAACATCACACCTACAAATTACCCACGTATATGAAAAGAAACAGTTATTTTTTTGCATATCAAGTGGAGTAAAGGCAAGATCCGAACAGATGGGTTGTAAATTGACACTCCATTAAATTGATGGACATTGAATATCATATCTCCCGGAACTTTAATCTTGTGGCAGTCTCTTTTAGTAAAGTTTCAATGTTCTTAAATAGAGACCGCCAGAAGAGTTCTGATCATTGATCTGATTAGGTTAATGAACTTGTTTTGAACTTCTTCTATTTCC
>JBOGPP010000236.1:0-30981 GCA_050748485.1 Nitrososphaeraceae archaeon
CAGCACCCTAGCCTACGATCCAGCAACAAATATGTGGACGGAGAAAGCACCAATGCCAACAGCAAGAGAACACCTTACGTCTGCAGTAGCTGATGGCAAGCTATACGTTGTTGGCGGAAGAAGTGAAGGCATGTCTGCTAACGTTAACTCTAACGAAGTCTATGATCCAACCACAGATAGTTGGATATTACTAGAACCAATGCCATCCCATAGGGGAGGTCTAGCCTCTTCAGCAATTAACGAAACGATATATGTCTTTGGGGGGGAAGAACCTTCTGGAACATTTGACAACAACGAAAGCTACGATATAACAACTAACAAATGGGATCAGGGATTGGCAATGCCAACTGCTCGACACGGTTTGGTCGCTGTTGCTAACGACGATAAAATATACGTTATCGGTGGAGGTCCAAATCCTGGAGGCTCAAGGAGCAGTGCGAACGAGATATTTCTTCCTCGTTGATAATCAAAGGCGGTATAGACTCTGTGGGTTCGAATTCTAAGAGGATGATATTGTTACTGCAAATTTAAACTGGATACTAAAAAACCATTTAGAGATAAGCTTTATCTCCAAAATATAGGTAATGAATAAAAGCCGAGGTTTGATCACATAGATTGCAATCCGATAATATCAAGTAAAATATGTGATGGTTCAGTTATTTTACTATCATTACCGGGCATGGTGAATAAGTTACTACGGAGGAGGCAGTACTTCCCAGCAATAACTTCTTGAAGCCTGATCTACCTCTAGTACCCATTATTATCAGGTCAACATCTTCAGATTCTGCGTATTCAATTATTGTACCATCAATAGACATCTGGCTATTGATGAGTTTGGTTTTTAATTCTACATTGTTTAGTTTTGCTTTTTGCTCCAGGTTGTCGAATCGCTGCTTAGATTCAAGTATGATCTCTTTTTCTTGAGGAGATTTTAGTTCTCCTTCGGGTGTAGCTAAACCATAGGATGACAAGGAAATACGGTTTACTGTCACTGCTATTATTTGGGCAGCATCTTTTTTTGCCATTTCTATCGCATATTCTGCTGCATCCATGGATGGTTGTGATCCATCAATAGCAACCAGTATTTTTGAAAACTTACCCTTTGTCTTAGTAGGCATGTTCAGGTATCTTAATTGTCATCCCTAATCATTTATTAAGCTTTGATTCCACTCTTAATTATACATAATCAATCCATTGAGTTAGTGTATTCGTATCCTTTGTCAGAGCTGACTTTCATGATAGCAAATAATAGCAAGTGAAACCAATCTAAGATGACTCTCGTGCAATATATATAAAAAAGTTTGGTGTGTAGTATCAATTGATAATTAATATTATTTTAAGATACCCCAGATATTCTGCAAATACAGAATCGATTGATACCTCGTATATAGGACATTAACTAACTTAAATTATGATGAGATTGCAGTTTACGGAGACAATAGATGGAAGTAAACATATTGCAGTGCAAAGTAAATGCCAGGTAACACCTTGTTCTTAGTGATACCTAAGGTCATTTCAAATAACCTATCCATAAAAAAGCAAGACTATGTTCATATTTCACAGAAAAATTATACGATGATAAAAAGAAGACACTAATAAAAATAAGCAAAGTTAGTAAATACTTTAGTACTATTATGAGTAACATATCCACGTGAATACCATTCTATTTATTCTCTCTAACAGAAGCTATAAAGAAAAAAATTGTAGAATCTTGTGGCTATTAGCCGTTCTAGTCTTCATTAGAAGAAGCAGCTGATGAATCGCCCCCCTCGTCATTCTTTTCATTGTTACTTGAAGACGCTGCTGCTGATGCAGCTGCCGCATCAGCTGCTGCTGCAGCTGCTGATGAAGACCCTCCGTTCTCGGATACAGCTGAAGCTGCTGCTGAAGAAGCATCATCTCCTGCAGCTGCAGCAGCTGCTGCTGCATTGCCAGCTGCTGCTGCTGCGGCTGATGATGCACCCGATGCAGCTGCCGCGGCAGCCGCGGCATCTCCTACAGCTGCAGCCGAAGAGGATGAGGATGATGATGATGATGATGATGATGATGAACCGCTACCACCATTATTATCATCATTATTTGAGGAGCTAGCACTTGATACTGCGCTACTACTATCATCATTATTGCTTGAAGAAGCTGCAGCTGCGGCCGAAGATGATGAACCCCTATGACCATCATCATCATAGCCATCATCATTGTCATCATTGTCATCATTTGATCCTACAACTTCAAATGATGTACTGGCAGTTTTTGTATCATATCCGTCCTTTGATACTCTTACATCTACATCATAATTGCCTGTTTCCGCATTGTCATCTATTTCTACATCAAATGTTGCTTCTCCATTATTATCGGTTTCATCTCTTGCAGAGGTTGAATCACTATCTGGAGGATATACTGTTAATTTGACGTCTGCATCTGATACGTGATTATCAGTATCATCATTGAAGACAGTAACTGTTATGTGTTGAGTATCACCACGCTTAATCTCGTTATCTTCAACATCTACGTCTATGTCGAATTCTTCGATTGCATACGCATATTTAAAGAGGATTGACGAATCTACCACATTGCTAACTAATATCAATAGTAATGATATAGCCACTATTATTGGAAAAATCTTTGCTGATATACGTCTATTCACTTTTGTACTATTTATCATGCCTTTGATATCCTAATTGTATTCTTTCATTTAAAAAATAATGATATCAAAAGCATAATCTTCTTCCAGAGAATTATCCTAAATCTAAAATCTTAATCTAAATAAGGATCAAAGATACTTTTCATTTTAAATATGATGCCTGATCCAATAAGGATTAGATATAAGGTATGTAGGATTATGCTCTTCAGAGCCTTCATTAGCACATCTACTTCTATTTAGTTTTCTTACTGATGTAAAATTAATAGAATATTTACATAGCAAAACTAAGTGTTTTACTTCAATTAAGTTGATTATCTTAACTTGCAGATAGTGCCATGTAAGTATGTCTACGATTGGACTGACGTTACTATTATCGATTTTAGCGTTGACTGGAGGAATGTCTTTCGATAATTTATTCAATATTGGTAAAGCTCTGGCTATAGAATCGAACTGTGATCCTAAAATCCAATCTTTGTTGGGGTGTCCTTCCGGATATGATAAAGAAGGATCCTTTGTGATTGCTTCTGCTAAACCTCTCGATGGAGAAAAGAAAAATGTTGATATCAACATCGAAGGTGTCGATAGTACTTCTAGAATCAGTCAAGTCATAGCTGAGAATAATGATCCCAAAAGTAATAGTGATGATTCAAATATCGAATCTCTAATACCTTCAACAATAAATGCAATTCCATTTCCATAATATCTTCGTCATTACTAACCTAGAGAAGGAATACGAAAATCAAAAAATGAAAAGTTGACTAATCAAGTGTGCTTGAAATATCGAAATCTATTCCACTATCTCTTAATCTTTCTTCTACTCTCTCAAATATCTCTCTTGCTCTGCTCCTATCGTTATTATCATTATCATCCTCGTTTGTTTCATCGCTCTCGATCTCTTCATCCTTTTCATTTAATGATTGAATCTCATTATCCTCTTCTTCTACAACATTCTTACTCAAAGGACTTGTGGTGCTAGGAGAAGGCGTTATAGGAGAGTATATTGCGTTTTGGGAAATATTGTAGGTAGTTGGCTGAGGTACCGGCGAATTAGCGGAGGTAACATTTGATAAATGTCTGATCAATTGAGTGCTACTATTACTGTTATCAGTAGTGATTCCAGTAATATTTAAGCTAGTAAATTTAGTCAGGTTACTATTTGTATTACTTATGCCTGTTGCTAGAGCATCACAGCTTATCTTTGAAGTCATTTTGTTAGTACCCTCTTTGATTATAGCATATTGAGGAGTGAATGTGTAATTCCAGGTAGAAAAATCATTCTGGCTACTGCCCTGACCATTTTCAATGCTTATTGGTATAACTTTCTGATATGGTTTTACATTATTCAGTATTATATACACCGTGCAGATATCAGATGGCGTATCACTTGAAATTCCGTTTATCGTCAGAGCACCGGCTGGAACCTCCTGATTTTGGGTATGTGAAGTAATCTTAACGCTAGGTAAAACCTGTAATTGTTGTTGTTGCTCTAAATCTGGAGATTGCTGGTTCTTCTGTACGTTTTCTCCAAACGGTTCTTTTATTATCTGCTGAGTATTATTGTTGTTTGAGCTGTTACTAATATTATTATTGGAAGAGGAGATGCTGGGAGATAATTTTTGCGCATACGAGTAATCTGCAGTTAAAACTGAATAACTGAGAATTATAGTTGCAATAACTGACACTAAGGCATAATTTATCAATGCATCATGTTTTGAATCTGGATGAGAAGAACTCATAAATTTACTAGATCTATAAACATATAAAAAACTAATTTGCTTAATCTTCAGCATAATATTCAGTATTATTAATATTGAAGATAGATCATTTCTAATTATATACTCACTATAATTAATTTAGAATTGGTATTCATCAATGTTATGTCTAGTATAAATATGAAAGGGGTTAGTTCCCATGGTTTTCATTTTCTTCCTCATATAGATTTTTCTGTGAGGATCAAGAGGAGCTGTAAAATCGTTCTAAATGCATTTTATTATTGCTCTCCTAAGTTTACAGAGATAGATAAGAAACAGCTGTCTTGAAACTACTGGTAGTATAATTATAGACATCCTGCTTTTTAAGTTCATCTTTGGATAAATTTTCCCTTATATGTTACAGTTACAGTAAACCAATGGTTTCTAACTCGATCCCTCGCCACACACCGAGAAATCATAATGATACAATTATTTAGAAGTTCATGAATTACTCATCTTCAATCTAAGTTTCTTCTAGAAGTATGTTAAATAGGTTATATTAAAATATAAAAGGGCAGAAGCTTTTCCTATATTATCACTGTTATCAGCTAATTGAGCAATTCTAAAAGTCCATCTGTCTCCCTACACATGTTCCTTATTTAGTAAGTAACGAAAATATCTGTGTTATTACTGATTTGTTCTAGTTATAATTCCCTATTAGCCGCGACCAATTAATATTGTAATGTCTATACATTAATTTCCTTGCATTCTCATTCACTTTCATTGTGTCCGGATCACTCTTTATCAACTCCGCTAATTCATTTTCATTCTCGACCGCAAAACAATTGTATCCTTCTTTGAAATCACAATACCCAGGATCGCAACAAATTCCTTCAAGCCATTTTCTATGTAGAATTAGAGTACAGCCATTGTGGATTGCCTCAAGAAACGTATACTGAGTGCCCCCGCCATCATTTTTTATTATTGAAAGATCTACCACAAACTTTCTCGACGAAAGTATTTCCGACACAGCGGAAAACGATTTTTCAAACTTTCCATAATAATACCTTCTAAAATCTCCATCACTAATTGTGTCCTTACTGCAGATACTCTCACTCTCGTTAGCCCTTTTATTGTCTAGAAAGAGATAGACATACTTTGGTGTAGGATATCCATAAATCCTAATAGATTTGCTCTCGTTCTTAGCATTCAATCCACTACGATTATGTGAATCCAGAATCTTGTTTGCTTTAAGGATAAGATTAATATTCTTTCCAAATCCTATACGCGATATCGATAAAGCGCCTCTTCTTCTTGGGGGAACACTAAGTTCCAAGATTGAAGAAGTTGTGGTATTGTATGGGAAAAAGGGATGATAAAGAAATAATGATCCGATGCCATATTTCATTCCAAGATATCTCTGGACACTCTTCCTTATTGTGATTACCTTCCAGGTTTTTATTAGGGATGCTATCCTTTCGGAAATATCCCGTGGGTCGTGTATTACTATCACAGGTTTTGTTTTTACTTCTGTTGCCTTACTCTTTTGATTATCTGACAATTCCTTGAGGGCATAAAAATAGTTGTCCTTGACAACAGTAATGAATGGAAAATGAACGTGGCAGAGTGATTTGATAGATGTATTCTTGTAATGCAACCCGTACCCAAAATCTCTAAGAATATGTTCAGACTTAATGGTGGGATGCAAAACAGGTTGTATGCTCTGACCTTTTCGTGTCAGCCCCATAGTGTGAAATAAATGTGCAGTGAATGTCGTGACACCTCCATAGAAAAACTTATGTAGATACAGAAATTGAGTCTCCGGATGTAGGCCTTGTCCTTTTTCATAGGAATTCAAGGATATATCCTCATGGCTAATTTATATCGAAATTTACCCCGAGTCCATCTACTGTACGTACCTGTTCGAAAGCTGTACACTCACACTTACACCTGCTGATTCCTCTCTATCTCTTGTAATCTTATAGCTAACGTCATAAGTTGGTCTGATAATTGTGCTATCGCATCAGCTTTCATCTTATCTCTTTTGCTAAACGACTGATTTAACTCTTCTAGTTCCTCTAACTTACTTTGTATGTTTGCACCTTGTCTTTCCAGTTGATTAACGTTTAAGAATGTTAGATATGGTTCAATCATTCTAAATATCTCCGCCTTATCTAGCATCACCTCATTTGATTCAAATGAGCCACCAGCGGTAGAGAATTTGTACTCATGAACACGATAGTAGGGATTTGTATTTAAGGGGCATAACTGGTAAATCATTAAGCAATTTATTAGGATTAATGGAATTAGAATCAATAAACATCTATTTTTGATGTTCTTACTATAGCATAAACTAGTTTTCACATCTACTTTATATTCTCATAAATGTAGATCCAAAATGCATGCGTCAGGTACGCTTGAGTAGATGCTCATGGGCTGATAATCCTAAAGATCCCGAAATGCAGCTCTATCATGATACAGAATGGGGAGTCCCAGTTCACAACGATACCAAATTATTTGAATTCATAGTTTTAGAGTGTGCTCAGGCCGGATTGAGTTGGTCAACGATCTTACGCAAGCGTCCAGATTATCGAAAGGCGTTTGTTAATTATAATGTAAAGAAGGTAGCAGAATTCAGAATGCCCCATGTAGAAAAATTGTTACAATCTACCAATACTAATATCGTAAGAAATAGACTAAAAGTCAACTCTGCCGTTACTAATGCCAGAGCATTCATCAAGATACAACATGACTATGGCAGTTTTGATAATTATATTTGGGACTTTGTTGAAGGTAGAAGAACCAAACACAACTTTTTCAAGAATTGCAGACAAATTCCTACAAAGTCTATAGAATCAAACAATTTAAGCACAGATCTTAGAGCGAGAGGATTTAGCTTTGTGGGTCCTACTATATGCTATGCATTGATGCAAGCAATTGGTATGATTAATGATCATACTACTAACTGCTTTCGACATAAGGAGCTACTTGAAATGGTATTCTAAGCTGCCAACACTTGACAAAATGAGCGTTGGAAGTGTATCAATTACATTAAATTTCGTTTGAATATGACATATCTAATGAAGTAAAATATAGTCTATCAATTCTTGAGGAGCCCTAGTAAGATGTGTTTAAGGATTGATAAATAATTGTGCTCAAGCTATTATATTGTTTTCTTGAACTTGTTTACTTCTTCTTTCACCTCATTTAGAGTTTTTTTCTTTGCTTGTAGTTCATCTGTTTTAATGTTTAGTCTTGATTGTGATTCCTTATATAGTTCAGTAAGGCTCATGTAACTTTCAAACGTTGAAGTATACAATAATACTGATGATCTATTGTCGCGCAGTTTCTCTTACTTTGTACCTCTAAAAGATATTACTTTATTATCTAGCTTTACAGGTCGTACCATTGTCAGCATATTTATTTACTATAACTGATTATAGTGTCGTCTAATGAATTGCATAGTGAGGGCATGAGAAAGGAAGTCGGAATCACTAGAACATTGATAGAGTTACACAGATACTATCTTCAAGATAACAGATTTGATGAAGGTGATTTAATCTATTACAGAATAAACTATAGGCTTGAAGCATTGTTTGGGATTACAAAGGAGGAGGCTCAGAGCTTCCATGCAGCATACCATAGGGATATTCCAAGGACAATATCTAAAGGATATTGTCATATCTGTGATGCCATCGTTAAATTTATTCCGATAATATATGGATCATCAGAAAGAGAACGAAAATCATTGGAAATGGCACAAAACGAAGGAAAATTAATTATAGCTAATTTGGGTTATAATGCAATAAAGGAAGGAGTTAAATTACCATTATATGGATGCCAGATTTGCAAGGCTGCATTACCAAGATATGGTACTATGCCATAGTTCTACAAACTTTACTTTCTAATATATCCAGAGATCCACCAACAGTAGATAACCAATCATCTGCATATTTTGCATATTTTGCAATATGGACCAATGTCTCCTTTGCTATTCTACCCAGATAAATTGGGAAATGTGGCTTTTGAGTAAGTATTGGACCAATCTTTGAGGCTGGAATATTGTAAAATTGAGCTTTAAATTCTGCACTATCATCAGTCCATATCTTTCTCGAAATCAAGAAACAAGATATTTTTGGGACGGCGCATTTCTAATCAACACTTAGTTAAGAGAACTGTTGCGTCTTCATAGGTACTACTGGTATGATATTGAGAAAGCTAAACATGTTCCCTATTTGGAAGTATACATAGTAAATCTATCGCTGAGCTGATTTCAGATTATTTGATATCGCTGATCTGACGGTAATTACCTATCTAACTGTCTCCAGGAACGTCGATACTATTCTATTAAATTGATTTGGATACTGGTTCATTAATCCATGTCCGGCATCTCTTATTTGAACAAGCCATGTCGAAGGAATCTTGTCCACTATCATTAATGAATTGGTAGCTGGAGTAAAAATGTCCTCTGTTCCAACTATAACCAAGGTAGGCTGAGTAATATTCGAAAGATTAGTACATGTACTATCCCAGCTCCCAATCGCTTCGAATTGTGCTTGGAGTACTTGTGGGGAGACCGATTCTTTAGGAATTGGCATATAGTTCTGATAATCTGGATTTGCCTTTAACCAATCAGGAGGAAAGAGTAGAGATACGATCTTCTCCTCTTGTATCGGAGATGAAGAATTGGCAATATCCGCAAACGCTTGTTCGACCTCAGGGGTTGGAGGAATCGTTTCTTTGCCACTGCAGCTTGATGCATAGAGTATAAGACTGTCAACCCTGTTTGGATACATTAAAGCTAGCTCTTGGGCAATAAAGGAACCCATTGAATAGCCAAGGATGTCTGCTTTGCCTATTTTCAATGCGTCTAACAAGCCTGCAGTATCATTTGCGAGTTGTGAGATTGAATATTCCTCTGTTCCTATAGTTGATTCTCCAGCGCCTCGATTATCAAAAATTATGACTGTCTGATTTGAAGAGAGCTCTTTTAGCAAAGTTGGATTCCACATATCCATAGTCATACCACCTCCTGCAATCAGGACAATTGGTGTAATACTACCGTTTCCAAGCTGTTTATATGCTATATCTATATCACCCACTTTGACGTTTTGTGCTGGCATATTATCTATAGCGCTAACCTCTGCTTGAAATGAGGAGTTGGGGGCTTGACCATAAACAAGAGGAATATAGTTCAGTCCAGTATTAGGTGATAAAAGAGCGAAATATACAGTTATTATTGATACAAATAAGATTGTTTGATTTCTGGTGATCATTCTACCAATTGATTCTGATATCCTAAATCTAGTTTATAAGTATGCAAGGGATTAATAGTATAGTTAGTGCAAAAATATCGTCAACATCTATTCGTTTGGTAGTACAATAGTTTGAGTGAAAGACGTCAGTGAAAATCAATGAAATATTAATCCAATCGAACCGTTTTCTCTAGTCTGTAAACACGTTTAGTTAGGTCTGTAATTTTCTTGCTATTTTCTTTTTCCAGTATTAATATTAAATGATGGCACAAAGCCCATTCTCTTTTATTTTCTAGACGAAGCCTGTCCAGGTCACTGAGGTCGTCTTTTTTGAGAAAACGGATGTAAAGATTAATTTTCTTTTCAAGAGCTACTTTCATTTTGTTTGGGTCTCCGTGCGATTCCTCTAGTTCAATGTTCAGGTTTTCCTCTTCCACCTTCAGCTTATCCATTAAATTTTGCATATAATGATGTACGTACTTTCTATATACCAAGATAATAAAATCTCTTAGTAGAAAGAATCACCATGATTTACTATACATCAATAAGGGCTGGAGTGCAAATGAGAAATAGTTTAACAATGGCTAACGTAAAATTATTAAACACTGAAAGTGATGCAGATCTAACCACCAAGGCCATGAAATTTATACTAGATGGAATTTGCCGCAATACCTTGTAAGGAACTAAACCAAAATTCAGTCAAGAGGAGGTGGAAGAACGTCTTAGGGTGCTTGGTCCTGAATATGTCGATCTATTTATAAGGAATTTATTCAGAAGATCGGATTAATAGACTTTGATGCTCGATGAATTGAGATTAACACTAAATGAGCGCGGAAAAAATCATGTAAAAGGGAGATCATCAGTACTAGCTATTCATTTGTACTCATCATTTTTTTCAATACATCCTGTCCCGCCTTCTCTATCTGTTCAGGAGTCAGATCTTGCTTGTGTGTCGCAATTGACCAGAAATGACCAAAGGGATCCATTAACTGTCCATACCTGTCTCCCCAAAACATATCCATCACAGGCATCGTTACCGTTGCACCTGCAGCTACAGCTTGATTAAAGGCTTTATCAACATCTTCCGTGTAAAGATGTAATGTGACAGCACTTCCTCCAATAGACTTTGGAGAACGGCATCCTACCATGTCTCCATGGGTAAACTCATCTGAAAGCATGACAATTGAATCTCCTATCTTGAGTTCGGCATGTACAATGCTACTCCCATCAGGACTATTATGACGATAATTTTCAACTGCTCCAAAAGCACGTTTGTAAAACTCAATAGCATCTGATGCGCCCTTGACCACTAGATCTGGTGTAACAGAATGAAATCTCTCAGGTATTGCTTTAACAACCATCTTAAGACAAGTGAACCAATCTAGTATATGAGTTATTAGGAAATGAATTGTAGTAAATCCTGCCTTCGTAAGTGTAATTAATATTATACATGACTTTTGGAATGATGATAGTAAACGTAGTCAGGGGCTTATCCAGGGGGGGTCTTGATATCAGAAGTTGGAACCTCGACAAGAATTTACATTTTACTTGGGTAGATGGAAAGACAAAAGTTGATGTAAATTTTTATCATAAAGGGCAAGATAAAAGCCAAGTTGTGGCTCAACTCTCGTCATTAAATGAGAGTAAAAAGATGGAGTCGCTTGGAAAACGAAGCTTGAACTGTTAGTCAGTTCCCTATGATGTATTTTTGCAGGAAGCTCACTCGCACTTGTACTTGTCGATTTCGGCATTCCTAAATTTATCCCCACTCTTCCGCCGTATAAAACTACCATTCATTCAACAGCCGATCTTTTTTCTGTGTTTTATATATTGAATATTTTTATAGTCGAATACCAACTGCAAAAGATAGGAACTTGTATTATAAAGTAGCAACAAAGTTGTTTGTAGTTATAGCAATAACATGCTTATTTGCAGTAGCTCTAACTTTAATCACTTTTCCTTCGTCTACTGGCATGATACAAGATATATTCGCTCAAATTACACCAGCTAGTTTAGGTAATGATAGCGGCAATTCAACAATCATTACAGATACAAATAATATTGATCAGCTATCTACACTTACATCTAATGTAACCAATTCATCTAGTATTGTTCAGTTAGCCACATTGTCTTCATATCAGCCTATTACTCCTTCTTCAAATAGCGGGGGCTTGTCCTCGGATGACGATGAAGCGCCTTCAAATGACGATGATGATGAACAGGATGAGTCTCAGGATACTTATAATAGTGATGGCGACGATGAAAGCTCTAACCATGATGATGATGACAATAATAGTGATGACGATTCTGATAACGATAATGGAAATACAATAATTATCACATCAACTGGTAACTATGACAGTGAAGACGATGATCACAACAGTGACTATAATGATGGTTATTATGATGATAACGTAGACACAAGCGACATTTCTATAGGCTCAGGTGATAGTGGTGCTTTCGCCTCAGCAGGTGGTAGTGGTGCTTTCGCCTCAGTCGGATGATGATTGTCCAGACGGTTCTGAGCACGGCTCGTTCAAGAAAACCTCTGTTGAACAGGGGCTACGCTCTTCAAAAAACTCTAAATTAAGAACCCGTCACGGTTACCAAAATAGTGGCATTAGATTAATTACAATGTAATCATGAATTTTATTATCTTGATAGTTTTTCTTATGCTTTATATGAAGAGATTCCTATCTTATTTGATGTGATAGAAAATGACCATTACTAAGAGAGCATTATTATACGTCGGAGCGGCAGTCTGCACCGGTATAGCTGGAATTTTACACCTCATGTTAGTACCAAGTTCTATCAATTCTCATATGGAATATACTATCTTTTTCCTAGTTTCTGGTGTAGCACAAATCTTTTGGGTCTTACCAATGGTAAAAAAATGGGGTAAGCCTTGGTATATCATTGGAATTGTAGGGACGGCTGTTCTAGTCAGTTTAACAGGTTACGTAATTGCTAGTATAGTTGAGAATCCTCAGTCTGCACCTCCTGGCATAACTGAAATGGCTGTTACATTAGAAGTATTTCAGGTCTCTTACGTTGTAATGACTGGAATAATAATCGCTAAAAGAGGGCGATAGGTAATTCACATTCACAAAGATGGATAACCATATCGCGTTCAAACTTGAGGTATGAAGCCTAATTAGTAGCAGATAAAGTTAGAAAGCATAATAATAGATGTAGGTAGTCTATGATTAGCTACCTACAATTGGTAACTTTATAATGCTTATTTCGATTAACTCATGATCAACCTTATGTTCCAATTTAGAGGCTGGTCGACCATCCACGGTTAATACCTCATCTTAGACCCTGGAGTTGGATTGGTTATCAGCAGTGATATTGGAGTACCTTCTCATGGTTTAGCAAACATGTTACAATTAAGCTATAAGCTAATGACTAAGGTGGACGACCTTCATGAAGAATGTTGGAGACACTGTATGGATCGCCTACCTGTGGACCGACTAGTAACCTATTAATGGATAACTTAAGATTATTACCTCATTAGTTCATATAGTATATTGAGATATCTAAAACAATTGCACAGACCTAACTACTTTAACACTTATCTACCTTAGGCATTCGTTTTCAGACCATGTCGATGAGAAATAGTGACAAATTTTCTAAAATACCTTTATTCCAGTTCTTGGCATAATGGATGGATAAGACGATTGACAGAATCGATAAAAAGACCAATTGGTGTTACAATTATCTCTATTCTAACCATAATTGGCGGTATATTGCTAGTATTTGGCGGACTTTCATTGCTCGCGTTTGGAGCATTTTTTACAGCAGTCCCAATTGAGACTCTTGTTACAGAGGATCAGCGGCTGCCGCCACAGGAATCCCAGAATACAGCAGAACTACAAGCTCTCAGCCAATACTTTGGTAGTATTGGAGTAGTAATCGGTTCAATAGTGCTTGCAGTTGGCATTGGATACTTAGTTGTATCCTATGGCTTACTAAAAGGGAAGAGATGGGCTTGGATCGTTACGGTGATATTGACAATCATAGCAATAATAACACAAGTTACCTCTGTAATCTCTACTAGTACCCTTAGCCAATCCTTAACTAATGATATAGCAGCACTTGTGTCTGGGATTACTGCTCACATAATTGGCATCGCAATCAACGGAATAATACTGTACTATCTTTATCGTCCAAATGTAAAGGCCTTCTTCGGCAAATCTAAACCTCTAACAACTACTTGAATATGAAACTACTTCAATATGAAGATAAAGAATTAACTATTTAAATATAAAGAAAAAGAATAGCCCATATTTTGCAAAATGTTCGATATTGTTGTAGTGTAGGAATGAGAAAGAAGGATGGCTAGGATTCTGCCTCACGACTTTCCCTTATCCAAATCCTAAACACCTCCGCATAGGAACAAGGCCAGACTATCGGCTAACGATATTGAGTATGTTGCCATCTGGGTCTTTGAACCAAGCGACCTTCATGTTACCCCCAATATGGACATCGCCTTCTCGTGTTATATCAGGCATGTCGTAGTGTTCGAATGAGATACCTTTGGCCTTTAGTGCCTGCACAACACTCCCCACATCGTCGCCGACCACCCATGTTAGAGCCGTGGCCTGGTTGGTTCCGGCGTACTTTGACCGATAGACGTTAATCATAGAGTTTCCACTCCTGAAGATAATTAGTTCGGAGCCTTCGGAGCCAACCTGGGTAAGTCCAAGCGTGTCTCCATAGAATTTCTTCGCTACTTCCAAATTCTTGACCGCGATGTTTGCTGCTGCATCTTTGTCACCTAACAAGTCAATCCTCTCCTCATGCAAACTTGATTCATATTACGTCCCTAGATTCTGAGGCGAGTGAACTTTCCCATGATCATGCCAGATGCAGGCGTCACGAGATCCATAAACTGTTTTACAAGGGGGCCTTCAGCACTCATAGCTTCATCCTTCATAGCCTCTGTTGTGATATCATTCATTTGTTTTAAGTCACTATGTGACTGTAACTCTACCCATATTTCCTCATCTTGACTAGCAGACATAGTCGTAGCTATATTGGTACATCCATCATAGGCCTCGGTATTGGTAAGCTGGAAAATCTCCATGCGCAGGACCCCATACCTGATAAGAAGGTCATTAAATTGCTTCTGAAGCTCCACCATTGCTTCATGGTTTTTCTTCGGGATTCTCCACATGAAAAGCTGGACCTGATTCCCGATCTCCTTTTCCATTTCCATCATGTCCGATTTATTCATGGATATGGTATACAAAGTATACTTTATAAGTATGCAAGGGATCAAAAGTATAGTTGCTACGATACTTAAGTATTGGAAAAAGGGAAATACTTGTTTCTTTTATTTCTGCTAATTCGAAATCAAATTTTCAGCGGTAAAGTGATTTCTGTTATTACGATTTATAGGGAAATAAATGAATTGAGAAAAAATCAAAGTAATCCTCTACTAGTTATGTGTTCGTCCTTCTGCTTACAATGGGTCATAAGAATTATTCACCCTATCTTAAATCGAGATCACGACGAGCTACAACAACCTGGAACAACAAAAAAAGCGATTATAGATTGCAGATTGTGTCGAGTTCGAAGACACGCTCCAAGAAAGGGTTCAGGGCCTAAATCTGAAATTGAAAGAGTCTAATAACTTGAGGGAGTCTGACATTTTAATAAATGAGATCGATACGATCGAAAGTACTCTTGGTCGTCTTAGCGATCTGAAATAGGGATAAAGTATGCGCTATGGAGATAGCAGAAGCTAACTATGACTTTAAGCAACCAAACCGTTTGCGAAAACAGCTAAATAGGTTGCAAGATCTGGAATCGGAGATCAGCATTCTAATCCACAGACAAAAGTGAACCATACTATAGTATAATTATAAGATAAAACCTAATCAACTGAAATATAGATTTGTCAACGTAGCATACTCTAGACAACAATATGATGCACGCTCAATATTTCAAATATGGAAAATTATTTGGGCTTCTACTCATATGCACATTCCTGTCTAGTATGGTTGCAGATAGTCAGAAGTCAGTTTTTGCACAGATTACTCCAGCTCCAGAAAAATTTGGTAGCAATGTTGATGCCCCAGATAGCTCAGGTGATATTGGCACTGGCAATGACAACCCACAGGGGATCACACCCAGCGAAAAAATCAATGGTGCCACAGAAGAATCTACCGACTCGACCGATTCTAATGACGTTAACAGCGAACAGACAGTAACTGAACAAGACGATGAAATAATAACCACCGAAGAACAAGATCCAGACCCCACAAACCAATTGGTAGAAGCGATAATGAACGAAGTCAATGAAGCGTTATCTGCTTCTGGCATATTTGGTCCATAATCCAAACTTTTTTTTGTCTGTTTGAGTATTGAAAGATCAAACTTCTGGCTATAAATTTTTCAAAAGTATACTATTCAGTCTCGCCTAATGATCTCTGGCTGGAGCTATAGTGAACACTAATGCTAATGTCTAGACACTTGCAAAGGAAGAATGCATTCCCTGAACAATAAAATTGTATATATCTACTCGTAATAGTTATCTGGTGGGAACGCAATCAGACAGCAGAAGAACCAGTTGTTAGGATAAGCACAGATAATGGTGAGACATTCGGTTCTCTACTGCGACTAGCGGCTAATGGAACTATTGGAGAAACAGCCGAAGAGGGGTAGCAACACATATCTCTCCATCTATCGTAGAAAGATCATCTTTTTTATTTTGAAGTATTTATAGTGTCGGTAGTATCCTGAAACTTTTGAGCAGATATAGCCACTTCGATTACACATCAGTTGGACTAGGGGTTGGATAATCTTCGGGCTCAGGTTCAGGCGATGAGACATTCAGTCTCGCTGTTACGCTTGCACTACTACTGTCGTTCTCAACTCCTGTCAAATTGCTTGCATTTGTCAAATTTTGAGCGTTAACGTCCTGTTCGATTAATGTACTGCTACCGACCATAAGATTAGCTATTACTGCACCAATGATTAAGAAGACGGTAAGCTCTAACAGTTTGTGCATATCATTTTATAGTTATACCACATAAAAAATATTATGAGCGATGAAAAACCGGATGATATAGATGCTAGGATGTATGCAACTTTTTCTTGCGTAGACTGTGGTCGAGAATTTCAAACTCGAAAAGAATTAGAAGATCACGAGAGTACTCATTGAATCCAATAACACAGAATCTGACTGTTTCAAGATATTCAAAAAAGCGTTTAACATGAGTACAGGTCAATCCCATCCATAAGTATTGAGAATATCGATAGAAAAATCTAGTGGACGTCGGACCTATGCTAAGCAATTTGTTCTAACTGAAAAAATATCAGATATAAGTAAGAGCCCACTTCTGCATAGCTCAGATAAGCAGATCTGTTGTTAAACTTCCAAATGAATACTAAATACATGTTCATTGTAGCAGCAATGGCAGTAATGCTCATCGGAGCAACAGCTTTTGCAACAGACAGCGCATTTGCAGACGGAAAGAAACATTATGACAAGAACCAAGCGGTTTCACAGGCCAATGCTTGTGGAAATGGTGAACTGCCATTGAATGTCTTCTGTCAAAACATTGGCTCACAAGTTCAAGGTGAAGAAAACGCAGTAGCAATAGACGGCAGCCAAAGCGCCAATTAAGAACAAATCAACTTCTCTTTCATTTTTTTGTATTTCAAATTGGTAACACAATTGTAGTAATATTTGATATACATATGTTATATCTTCTGCAAAAGATAGCTGTCATTCATACCCATTCACGATATATAACGTAGCTATTATTGTCTATGCCTGGAAATGCATTTCTTATCTATGAGACGCTCAGATATTTCATGGTTCAGATAGAAAGATCAAACATGGTAATATGTTACATTTATCTAATGGAACATAAATCTGATTTAGTTTAGTGCTTAAATTTTCTGAAAATAGAAAAATAAGATGTTAATTACAATTGGTAGTAGTATGAACGCAAAATACTTTGCAATTGTAGCGGCGATAACAGTAATGTTAATTGGCGCTACAGCACTTTCTACAACAGATAACGCATTCGCTGGAAAGAAGAAATACGAGAAGAGTCAAGCAGCATCTCAAGTCAATGAATGTGGTAATGGTGAACTGCCATTGAATGTTTTCTGTCAGAATCTATTATCACAAATACAGGGTGACGGAAATGCTGTAAACGTAATCGGAGTACAATAACAATAACAACAATAACAATAACAATCTCCCGCATCTAAAGCCCTTTTTTTATTTCAAAATAATAACAATATATTGATCATTCACCCAAAAGTAAGACATTCACCCAAAAGTAAGACATTCACCCATACAGTGGAGCAGATTATCTGGACAGCATCTCACACGCTGTATTATCATACGAAAAAAACTCTTTCCATCTAGTTAGTTCTAATAGAAAAAATATCAGATTTATGCAAGAGTCTGAATTTGCCTAATGCAGATAAATTAAACTTTCACTCTGCTATCAGGTATGAACCTCAAATATATTGCAATAGTCGCAGTAATTGCAGCAACGTTACTAGGAACAACTGCGATAACAGCTGACAGCGCTCTCGCAACCAAATATCACAAAAACCAGGCTGTTTCTCAGGCCAATGACTGTGGAAACGGTGAATTGCCACTAAATATCGGATGTCAAAATACTGCTTCCCAGATTCAGGGCGACGAGAATGTAGCATCACTAGCAGCAGAACAGGCATTCCCAGAATTCCATCACGAAGAACCAGAACCAGGTTAATAATTTAACAAAGCCAACATCTTTTTTTTGTCATCGCCCATTTTTTCGCCATAGATCAGTGTGCCGGCTACATAATATTGGAACATTGTTTATTACTATGACTTTAACCTTTTCTAACACTGTATTTGAAAATTGTGATAGTATATTAGCTTTCCTTACTGATTACAATTCATAATACAAGATAGGATGACGATTACATAATAGAGATTACTCCCCCTCTCCCAGAAGGCATATCTTATTTTTAGCATGGTAAGGTAAAAATCCGTTGTAGAAGTTGTCTGAGAAAATGGAATCACCCAACCTAACGATAACACACACATATGACGACAAAATATTAGAAAATGAAATTGAGTCTTGGAATAGTTTTGGAAATATACTTAGGAATGAAAATCGAATTATTTTTCGTCAAATGCTAGAAGATATCAAGGCCTATTCGGAAACTGCTAAAGCCAAGGGAAAGAACTTTTCATTTGAATCGATGTGTATGGGATTAATATTGCAACATCAAAAGATGATAAATGAGCTACTTTGCAAGCTTTCAGCAAAGAAGGCCTTAGTTTAGGTTACCTTCTTAGGACCTAGATTTTACTAAATCCACTTATGACGCATATCTGTAGGGAGGAAATTCTATCTTAATCACAATGTTCATGCTAGGCAACTTGATTTGTCCCTGCTTCAAAAAATGCTGATGTTCCGAGCACGATCACAGGACAACCATATGCAAAATAATTTTCCGTTACAGGTTACAATGTGTAGAGTACTATATTAGACCTATAGTCTGGTGCTAAATTGGTAACAAAAGAGTAGACCGGCGGATGGACGGAAGGTACTTTGTTTTACATTAAAAAGTATGGGTATTTTGAGTGCACATGTAGGATTTCTCAAAAAGATTTCACGAAATTGCGGCAAGAAGAAAATAAGAATCCAATACATTTTGATCCCTATGTTTCAAGCACCAAGCACAAGGTTCTTATATTTCGATGTAGATGATAGTACCCCAAGGATAAGAAGGAACTAGCAATTAAGACATGTCAAATAAAAAGGACGAGTCTTCGGAAGATGGTGAACTTGATCAAGATGTCGACTACCATCGAAATCACGTAAACCAACGAAAGAAAAGAGACCAACCGGGTATGAAGGAATCAGCTGAAGATGTTTTTGTGATTAAGTCAAATACATTAGATGAAGGTACTATGGCATTTATTCACTGGCTGAACTCTACTCACAAAAATTCTACAATCGAAAACCCAATTGTGGTCAAGAGTTTCGAAAATGATAGATGTACAATGTTATGGGATAGCTCAGTACAATCTGAAGTGAAAGTTGAAACAAAAGAGGGAGTACCTATGTGTCAGTATTGCAAGGCAGATGATTGTGCCCATGTCGGTTTCACAATATGTCTAGAACAGCTTCATGGCAGAGGTGAAACGTTAGAAAGTATAGAAGCTGAAGCTGAAGCTAATGATACCGCAATCAGCAAAGAGAACCAGACCGCGACAGGCTTGAGCTACTGCTTATTCATCAGTCTTTTCGCTTCCTACATATTCTTTTCCTAAACTTTCTTTTCTGAACGTTTCTGCCACCCTCCAACCAAATTTTATGATATATGGCGTCATGAATGTTGTTATTACTGTCATCGTACCAACCATAGGTAACAGAAATGAACTCGTTACCCCAACATCCGAACCTCCTTTTGCTGCAACAAGGGCTAGTTCTCCTCCTGAAGAAGATAAGCCAAAACCAGTCCTTAAAGAAGTAACAATGCTAAGGCCTTGAGACCTTGATGCAAGGAATACCGTTATGAATTTTGCAGATATAGAGATTCCAACCAGGATTAACGCGGGCACTATGAATGCAGGAAGTAAAGTGATATTCATTAAAGCTCCCACTGACACAAAGAATAGTGCAGCGAACATATCCTTTATAGGAGTGGCCAGCACTTTTGTAACAGAATGCACCTTTGATTCTGCAATCAACACACCAGCGAAGAATGCGCCTGCAGCTACAGAAATACCAACTTCAAACGCAATAAAGCATATCCCAAAGGTTATTCCTAACATAGCTACTACTAGTATATCATGTTGGTTCGTACTTCCCACATAGTTAATGAATCGAGGTACGACCTTAGAACCTAGAAACAGAACTCCCCCAATGAATGCTAACACTAGTCCAATTGACGTCGCTATTTCGAAGATCGATACTTCTCCCAGAGGGGAGGAGGCTACTGACTGCAAGATTGCAAGCATAGATATAATTATAATATCCTCGATAACAGCTACTCCAAGAATAAGTGTAGTAGCCTCATCCTTTATCATGTTCAACTCTTCTAGGATTCTCATAACAATTACTGTACTAGTAACTGAGATTGCTAGTGCTAAGAATAGACTATCGAACATCTGATATTGCAATACGTAATGACCTACCACAAACCCAATGACAAAAGTACCGAATGCCTCCGATGATGCAATAATAAAGGCCCTTTTTCCAATTTTGCGTAGCTTCGCTATAGGAAATTCCATTCCGACTACAAAAAGTACTAATATTACTCCGATCTCCGCGAACAGGTTTAATACCTCAGTGCTAGTTATTAGACTAAAAGGTGGTGTATAAGGACCAATAATCATTCCAGCAATGATGAAACCTATGACCATGGGTTGCTTGAGTTTGTATGAGATCAGGGCCATAACAGATGCGATTATCATTATAACCGTGAAATCCTGTACTACTTGCCCTATCTCAATTACCATTAACGTAAAACCATATAAAAAAAGCCAAGCACCCATTATAACAGTTTGGATATTCCTCCTATCGGAACGTGTATAAAAATAATTAAATCGATCGGGTAGTGCATGGATTGCCATATCTGAAACGTGTTAAAGTCGGTTTAAACGCTTTATTGCTTATTTGAATATTTCTTCAATAACTCAGACCATTTATTCTACTCCTGCTAGTTCAGTTTCATACAACCTGTCCAATTCATTTTTTGTTTCACCAATTGCATTTGAATTGGTTAATTCGGCGATTGTGACGATAATGCAGAGATCGTCCTAATTAGGTATATTCAATTGTATGTGTAAACCATCTTTATACAAACCTCTTATGATTTTCATTGTCCTTTCATCCCCCCTTTCTAACGCCTACTTTCTACACGAGCTGCCCAACAGGCCAGGACTTTCAATTTGATTGTTGTGTGTAAATATTGTAAATTTATTATTACCATTCGTGGAAAGAGGCTGCAAGGTTGAATCACTGCGTAGAGTATCTAACCTTCCATCTTGATCATTGACCTCGTAGCGATTAAAAATACTGCAGATGAAAGTAAACCAAGTATTAATACCTCAACATTGGTAAACATGTCTATTTGTGCAAATATTCCTGCCCTGGTAATGTCTACTATATAAGTTAACGGGTTGACATAGAAGGCTGTAGCTAAGGGTTGAGGCAAACCTTCTGCAGGATAAAACGCTGAACTAACAAAAGCAAAGAATAAGAATAGACCATTACTAATTACATTATAGCCTTCACTACTCTTCATCCTAGTGGATAAAATTATTGTGAAAGAACCAAAGAATATTGACCCTGCTACTAGTGCGTATACCGTGTAGGGGATACTCCATGGTGTGACGTTGATGTCATGGAATATTGTTGGAAAACCAATTATCATAATAACTGCAGCACTACCTAATCCAATTAGAATGAGTGTTATAAGATTTGCAATAACATATTGAATTTTATTGAATGGCATGACCAGTATTTGTTGAAACATGCCATTTCTCTTGTCATTCCAGATGATAGCTCCAGCTATAGTACTCCCATTCATTACATTAAATCCTATCATGCCTGCAGTCAAAAATGAGACATACGTTACAGTTAACGATCCTATAGCGATGCCTTGATCTCCTATCAAGGCAGAATACGCGTATCCTGCAACAAATATATAAACTACCGGAAAGGCTATTTGCCAAATCAAAAACATCTTATCGATCGCAGCTACAATGTTCCTGTACACTAGTAAGAGAATACTGTATACCATGATATAGTCATTCATTGATTTCATTTTCTTTCGTTATTCCTCGAATTGTTTTCATCATTGACTATTGATAAGAATACTTCCTCTAGTGATGGTGGATTTATTGAGATACTCTCTATCTGCATGCCATTCTTCGAAACGAGCTGTAATATCTCAGAGATTACTTCCTCTGCATTATTAACTGTAATTGAAACTGCACTTGGATTTGTTCCTTTTATATCTATATGGGACGTAGTGGTAGTATTAATCTTATCTCTGCTAATATTAGTACTAGTGGATTCATCATAATTCTTATGATTGTTGTCTTTATCCTTTTGGTCATTACTATCCGTACCACTTATGATTATTTTCTTTAGTAGATCAATAAAGGATTGACTGAGTACCTCTTTGAAAGTAATTTCTATGATCTTATTCGCTCCACCATATTTCTGTTTAAGCCCTGTTGGTGTGTCAAAGGCGATTATTCTTCCATTATCTATAATAGCAATTTCGTCACACAAATATTCTGCTTCCTCCATTATATGAGTAGTAAAGAAAACCGTCAGACCAGACATTACATGTTTCTTTATATAATCAAGAAGCATACGCCTAGCAGAAGGATCCAATCCTACTGTGGGTTCATCAAGAAATAAGAGATCCATATCCTCGCCATGTATGAATTCTCTTGCAAGCTGCACTCGTCTTCTCTGACCTATAGAGAGTTCATCATTCTTGGAATTTCTGATGGATTCAAGATCAAACGTATTCAATATTTCATTTACTTTATCTTTCCTCACTCTACTATCATGCAATCCCCATAACAGACCATATAGATCAAGGGCTCTTTCGACTGTTAAATTCGCCTCATAACTAGGGTTCTGTGATACAACTCCTATTTTTCTCTTGATTTCAGACTGTTTCTTAATTAGATCTTTACCAAAAATATATACACTCCCAGATGTAGGACTTAGAAGAGTGGTAAGGATCTTAAGTGTTGTAGTTTTCCCAGCTCCATTTGGGCCAAGAAATCCAAAGACTGTACCATATTTTACGTCAAATGAAATGCCAGCAAGGGTAAACGCATTAGCTTTACTGTATTGCTTTTTAAGATTAGTAACTGAAATACATGGTCCATTTCGATCTCTGGTTGATGAATGTGCTTGATTGCTAATTCGGTTGTTTAACATTCATTGGTCCACCAGATTACCATACCATTAAGCCACAATTTGTGTACAAGCGTTCAACTTTTGAGTGATAATATGCAAAGTATAGATTATAAATATACAAAGGAGTAGATAAATGGCTAGCATTCCCGTATTTAAACATAACTGACTGGTCAGTCATCAAACTTTAACATCGGTGTTATTCAATTTCGGATTACTGTAAGAAATCTACTTCTTCGTTGTTGATACGGATAATCTGTCCCGATTGAGATAAGGAATAGCAGTCTGCTTGCCTCCTGGTTGTTCTGCCTCTTCATGTCATAACTTCATAGCCCAAGCTCTCCATGGAACTGAGCCGCTAGGCGTCTTATTTTTATTTTTGTAATTGACAAAAGGTAGCTGGTTAGAGAGTAACAAGGTCCTTTCCATTTTGGACTTTCTAGACTAGATTTCTAAAATAATCAAATCTCTCATAAGATATATACGACTTATAGGGTATGCAAATGTTTCCGAGTCCACATATTCAATCTTATTCGAAACAGTTTAAATACGCAAATATGCCATAATCTCCATGTCAAAGATTTTAAATGCCAGCCCAGGATTTGGCGCCCCCCTGAGCGAGCAAGAAACTAAGGATTTCTTAAATTCTAAGATTTTGAATGTGCATCTTGGGACAGTGGATGAGGATGGTCATGCAAACATTCATCCCGCTTGGTACTATTACGATTCTTCAAAGGACAAGATATACGTTGAAACAGGAAAACAATCGAAGAAAACAAACAATATGAAAAGGAACGATATGATTTATTTTTGCATTGATGATCAAAACCCTCCATACAAAGGTGTACGAGGAAAGGGAACTGTGAAGATATATGAAGATATAGACTTTAACGTTCCAGTTGCGGAAAAGATACATTTAAGATATTTAGGAAGTCTAGAAAATCCTATCTCCCAGGCACTTATGGATGGAATAAAGAAAGGTCAATCAGTTGTCTTGGAAATTAGCCCAAAATATTACTCAACTTGGGATTATAGTAAAATGTAAAATGATTAAGTAATTCATACTTTTTTGATAATTCTTATTCTAGGGATTATTGATTACGAGTTATTTGTTATTTGCCAGGTTTTTTATATTGATGGTAAAAGAAGGACTGCAAAACATTCGGTAACTTTAGGTATGAGATCGCAAGTTTATAAGTACCATGACCAATATAGCAATTCGTAGCGTGTTGAAATACGGATTAGAGGTTTCAATCAAAGAGAAGACCGAAAATCGAGGTTGGTTTATTGATCTACTGCGTTGGCCACTTCTTTTTACGAGAAACATCTTGTTCTCAAGACAGATACTGATTATTTAATCCTCTTTTGAATGATTTCTGTACAAGACTAATCCCTATTATAATAACCCTACTTGTATACCTCACAACAACACTTACCAATAGGCACTTTCAGATTCACGATCAGAGTTGGTATTGTCTCTAGTGC
Organism: Nitrososphaeraceae archaeon; assembly: GCA_050748485.1. Taxonomy (GTDB): domain Archaea; phylum Thermoproteota; class Nitrososphaeria; order Nitrososphaerales; family Nitrososphaeraceae; genus TH5896. The sequence continues at coordinate 24,992 of JBOGPP010000236.1, forward strand.
AGATGTATACATTGATTTTCTCAAGGCCTTTAAACGTTCCCTCAATTGCAAAAAGAGAAGGAGCTGTGGTTGTTGAAAGTTCACCACAACAGCTATCCTCGAATTTCTTGATATCGTATTCTACGTATTCAATTCCTGATATTTTCAAGAGATCAATTGCTTTTGAAGAATCGTCAGACTCATCTATAAATAAAACTGGTTTCCTTTTGGACACAAGAAACAGTATCTAAGCAGATAGATAAATACATAATCCTTGCATTTATTGAAGCGAGTCCAAGGCGTAGGCAATATCTTTGGTCAAGGTATTGACTATGAGGTGATCACGAGACTTTTTTGATATATTTCTATATATTTTTTCCTGTTGCTCTAAATATGATTAACTTTTTGACATACAATATTACATTCCGACCATTCGGGTGGAAACAGAATCTCCCCTCAATTCTCAAGCCACTTATATGTTATCCTTATGTCGCGATTCTGTATCTTTGAGCATGACATATCATCCAAAACACCAGCTTCTATTTGAATTCAAGAATCTTGATCTAGACTATAATATTGGATAGTTCATAAGTGTACACGAAAACGATAGTGCGTGTACATGAAATGAGAAGAAACAAAGGGCATCTAGAACATTAGTCACTTTCGTGATATAAGTGAACGCTTCTAGATTGTCGATTTTAACCAGATACAATTGTTCCGGTGCCTATGATTTCTTCACAATCCCCCGCGTTATCGTCATTTTCTGATACATTGAAGTCTGTTACCACATCTGTTCCATCACCACAATCAAAGTAATCTGCCCCAGCACTGCCAATTAGAATATCGTCTCCCTCGCTACCATACAGTTTATCATTACCCTCATTGCCAACCAAATAATCATCGTCAAGTCCTCCTACTATCACATCATTGTCTGTTCTGCCGAAGATCTGATCACTTCCAATTCCTCCTTGGAGTATATCATTTCCTGCATCGCCATATAATTTGTCAGAGTCCTCGTTTCCTTGGATTTTGTCATTTCCTCCTTCACCATTTATAGTATCGGTACCCAAAAGGCCAATTATTATATCATTCCCATCGGTACCAGAGATACGGTCACCTCCGAAGGATCCAGTGATGAGATTTTCTTGAGAAGTATTATTGTCACCACCACTATCACTTTGCAATGGTGACAAAGTAGAAGCAGGTAATGTGTCCACATCATCACTCTCTGAGTCAGTACCAAATTCTATCACCCTCCCTGAAGATGATGAAGTTGAGGAGGGTGAGGAGGGAGTAGAAACTCTTTGTCCCTCTTGTTGTTGTGAGGTTGGAGATGAGGATGATTGTTGCTGTTGTTCTAGTTGAACCTGTGCATGGATTGGATATGTGAATGCTACGGTGTACAAGTAGCTAACTGGCACCGATATTACTAACATTGCCATTATCATAAAAATATTAACTGTGACGAAAGAATAGATCCGCTCATTATTACTTGTATTCTCCATCTCTCATACAGTAACAAAAGAACAGCTATATAACATATTAGTATTTTCCAACTTGGTGATCTAGACAATATTGGCATTAAGTGTGATGTACTTGTAACCCGGCAGATGGGATTCATATTCTTTGGATAGTGATGGGCACGCCACGATGGTCGTTATAACCTGTCCTCTAGATTTTGGTTATGAATAGCTATTTCGGTCGACTCGAATTGACGCTTTGCTAGTCTCAAATATAATTAGTAGCTTATAGAATATTGCCATCAGATGCGCCAAAGAAAACACTTCGTTAAAGAGTATCTATATAGATAACATAAATTCACTTTTAATCTGCAAGAAAATCTGTCGCAAATTGTAAAATAGATAAATAGAATAAACGACCTTATGTACTCGAAATGGAAGCAAAGATTTTGGCTACGACCGGGTTAGTTACGGCTACTTTGTTAGCCCTAACAGGTTTAACAACTTTTGCAACTGAGCAAGGGGTTAATGCACAGAAATCAATGATGGGCGAGTATGGTGACTATGGAAATATGACCTCCGGTCACCAACAGAAGATGGGTATGATCAATGGAACGATTAATCTAGAGCAAACTATTTTTGAAGCAATTGGTTCTAAAGTTAATACAACACTCACCCAAGCAATTACTACTGCAGAGCAGTCGGTAGGTAATAATTCATTTGCATTGGCAGCCTTCGGCGGTGATCATGGTGGATACTTGGCATATACGATTCTCCTAAGTACACCAGAAATGGAATTCTATAAGGTTATAGTAGATCCTGGGAACGGACAAGTATTAGCATCAGATGAGGTATCTAATACGGAATGGATGAAAATGCAGCAAATGATGCATAGCAGCGGTGCAGGTGGGGAAGGTATGATGATGATGAGGCACGAAGGAATGATGGGACATGAAGGAATGATGAAATCTGGTCACGGTAGCGGGGAATATTCACAGTATGGCGGTGGCGTTGAGGAAAAGTAGGAATAGATACCAGGGTACTATGATGATTGTAAACAAAAACTGAATCATCACAACCAAGATACTATGTTCTAATAAGAACATCGTACATTTTTAATTTAATTTTGAGAATTGGGTTTCGGCATGATCAACTTAATATTGATTTAACGACTTTTGCTTTTCGATTTTAGTTACAATAAAAGAATGAAAAAAGAGTTCTGTTGCTACTTCCATACACACTCTTAAGCTGTCTAAATATATTCAAACATTCATAGGAATCAAAAACATATTTTCTTTTATCAGCTCGTATCATGCTATTTTGTTCTTTTTCTACTTTTTCAATGATTTGACTTTTAAATACTTGATTCTCGTATATGAAAATAGCTCTCCCACAGATTGGACACCAGTCTACAATCTTGTTCATTTCTTATTTGTCGCCTCTTTTTTCTGGCTCATTTGTATCCATTTCATTTCTGTTCATCTCATTATCAACAGGATAAAAGCCAAATCAAATAATAGCATTGAACCTATAATTATAGCCAAGGATAATTTTGAATTAAAGGCCAAAATTCTTCCTTTTCCATTTCATGTTCAGCTAATATTTTAATCATGCAATCATGAGATCACTTCTTCAGTATATATTGAATATCCCAAATCATACCCAAATCCATCCCAGATCATGACCGAAGTTTGTTCCTCTTTACAATAATACAGGATACATTTTATGAATTCAATTTATAAAATGTGCCGTTGAGTGGATTATTCAACACTTTCGGTATTATGTAGTATATAGAAGTAAGCAAATGCAGGCTAAAGTAATAAAGATCTAAATATGTTTATCATGACTCATAACAGTCAATAACGCCGCATTCTTTGCGGCAAGCTCGGCAACCCTCTTGTCAGTGTCATCACTTCCGATTATTACAACATCCATGTATTCTGGCTTTAACTTGTGGACCAATAATTGTCCAATATGAGGTTCTCTCTTTAATGTATCATACTTGGTTCCTGGTATAATGAATTTTTCATTAGTATAAAATAGTGTCGTAGCACCTAAAGCACCCATTTTGATTGCTGCATCTCTTTGTTCTATTCCAGACTTGACCGCAAAGCTCATTTGTTTCAATAAAACTGCATAGTTATACTTACCTAAAGCAACTGAACATTTAGGGAGAACACATTCTCTTGGAACAGATGATAATATGTGTGAAAAAATTCTATTACCCTTACCTGACATTTTTGTTCCAATTCTACTAGTCTCTATTAGATCTTGCATCTTCAAGTGCTTGATTAGTGTCTTAATCGATCCTTCGCCAAGATTAAGTTCTTGACATAGCAAATCCCTACTTATATGGCCTTTACTCTCTATGAGCTGAAATGTTTTGAATACATGTGCAATGTCAAAGGAAAGAATTCTGCTTGGAGCATATCTGCCTGAGGTTTCTTGTAGAACCTTTACGTACATGTGCATCTCTGTTGGATATGATGTATTATGGATTAGTACTTATATGAATTTATTGTGTGTGCAGCTTGTTATCAGTACAGTCGCATTCTGCAAGTGATCCAAATCATATAGAATTATATTCGAGGGTGCTCGGAGAGTGAGTAATAGAATAATTGGAAGAGGAAGATGATAATTTTATCAGTCTTGATAAAGTGATTGCTAACTTGAATGGTACTGATAGTTATTTCTTGAATGTCTTTAACAACAAGGGGGTTGATCTGGGAATCCTTAGACTTAGAAAGGGAGAGACAGATACTCAACTTCCACATTCGGTAGATGAGGTCTATTTTGTAGTTGAAGGCAATGGATCTATAGAAATAGAGGGGAAGCTAAAACCAGTTAAGAGTGCTGATTTTATCTTTGTTCCTGCATATGCCCATCACAGATTTATTGTTGGCAGTCAAGGTCTAGTAGTAATCTATTTCTTTGCTTAGTAGGTCTATAAATTAGACCATCGTCGAAAAATGAAAAATCTGTAGGTTAGAGATAAATTGTCCTACTTTTAGTAACAAGCAATTTCCCCTACCTTATTTTGAAATACTGATTCATACTTAGAGTGTTTCTTGAATAAGTGTGTTTAAATTATCATACATTTTGACAAAATTTATACTTGATGCTAGACATCCTGCAAGACCAAAGAATATTGTGCAATTTGCTGTCTTCAGTTTCAACTGTCGTTGTCATTAAACTTTGTAATTATAACCCCATTGCCGATCCCATTCAAACGATGGGACAGTTTATCCGATACAATCCGCTGATAGATTCATGTTGTACTAAAATAGGCGTAGGAAATGAAGGTGTTGGATGAACTGGCCAAGAGTTTATATACGAGATCACTGTCTAGTATCTAAATTAAATGTATTCCATTAACACACAGATCGTAAAGGAATCATCTGGTTTACCAAAAATTGCAGTAGGCATATTATTAGCTATACTATTGTTTGGCATGTTTATTGTGGGATATGATCAGGGACAGTTATTTAGTTTGGTAGAAGGGCAAAAGGCATTTGATGACTTATGGATGCATGAATTCTACCATGATTTGAGACACGCCGCTGGCTTTCCTTGCCATTAAACTGTCTCTGTATTTACGTCAAGAATGATGAGAAATGAAAACCGTTGCTTTTATCTTAATAACACTTGTTTCTGGAGCCATAGCGGGAACAATGCTTGGTTTAATAAATCAGATATTGGTTGAACCATATATAGATCAGGCCATTGCGATTGAAGTGCAAGATACTGTGGCATCTGGTGAGTCTGTAGATGTTGACGAGCTCGTACAGTATCGTTTATGGCAGAAAGGTGGGGAGATTGTTGCGGGAACAATTTTGGGTACCTCAATATCTGCCCTATTTGGAATAGTCTACATTTATTCTAGGGATTCTCTTCCAGGATCCAACAATAAGAAGAAAGGACTAATCCTCGCTGGCATTATGTTTTTCGTAATATTCTTGATTCCTGCATTGAAGTATCCTGCAAATCCCCCGGCTGTTGGAGACCCTGAGACTATCGAATACAGAGAAAGTTTGTATACCGGCATGCTGGTCATTTCTGGACTTACTGCTTTGGGTGTTGCAATACTTTATAGAAGTTTAGGTCAAACACGCAGAGAGTCAAGGAAGATCATTGTGCCAACAGTTTATGCTGTGATCATTGCCTTGGCCTTTGTAGTATTACCTGCAACTCCCGATGAGATCACAATATCATCTAATTTGCTAATGAATTTCAGAATTGTATCTACAATAACAATGGGCATATTTTGGGGGATCTTGGGTATTCTCTTAGGTTCGTTCTGGGACATAGTTAAACCCCATGAAACTAGAGCAACCAAGCTCAGCACAATATAATGAATGCAAAAAACATACTCTTAAGATCAAATTGTGCTAGTCCAAATCCCGTTCATGTCTCTATCTATTTTTTCGGCTGGAACAAAATTCTTGGATCTAGAACGAACCTTAATGAACTTATTCTCCCATCCTCATTCACGTGAAACCATCCACATACAAAGGTTGTCACAGGTGGCTCGCGATAAGTCATTTCGTATAG
>JBOGPP010000237.1:0-2169 GCA_050748485.1 Nitrososphaeraceae archaeon
TGTTTTCAATCACTCGCCCGCGAGCAAAATTGACATCACTGACAGGCACGTAATTTATAGCGCTTCCACCTAAAGCAGTAGGTGCATTTACCATAATCCACTGCTTATCCTTCCACTTGTCACGAACCCTACCCCCTCTTTTGGAACCCTTGGGCATCTGAATTAATCATTTTCATGTCCAGAATATAAGTTGTATGATAACTTGAATCATTATTTTAGGAATCCAGACCTGATCAGTTCTTTCAAGTCGAGATTATCATCTAGATTGATGCGTCGAGTGGGAGATAGATCTTCAGCTCCAGCAACAGAAGGACACTATTTTCTTAGAATTAGTAGTACCAGGAATAAATTTTCCTTCGTTACCTGACTAAGATATTTCTTTCTGTACATTGTTCGTTCATATTGCATTTTCATCCATTTTGCCCGAGCTAAGATCCACCGCCTTATCGACTTCAACTACAAATAACTTGCCTCCTATGTTATCACCCAACCTGTCTACCTTCAGGCTTCATCGAAACTAGAGACAGAAGTTCGGCAAGAAAATAGAGACATCCAACCGGTTGTATTCAACACATCTCGTCTAGCCAACACTACTGCATCTGAGATATACGAATCATTCAAAATCCCAACCTATCCTGCACCGGCTAAAAACATCTCTTCAAGTATTACATATCTGTCGCCTGTTTTCGTTGTCCCTCAAGACGATGAAGAGAACGGTAGCTTTTTACTAACTCCAATCATAGCAAAGACATTTCCTGGAATGTCTCTCTAGGCCTCATCCACAGCCCGGAAAATAGCTGAGGTGGAGAGCATCCTGATGCGGTTTGCAAAGGAAAGGTCGTTTCTATGTTTTAGAATATCAAGTCAAGGAAAAAGAGAAATATTTTGAAAATCATTTCGGGGTCGACTGCAACAAATTTGTCGTTACAGTTGATTACCCCAAAGGGATTAGCCATCCAGTGGTTTACGAAATAGTTCTAGAGAAAGAGAAAGTGAAAAAGTGCAAGATGCAGCCTAGTATTGTTCTCAATAAGAAGATGATTAATACGGGTATTAACTCAGATCGAATGCAGGTACGATGGGCAAAAAAGGACATCAGTAGAGGTCAATGCTTTAGATTTGAATTGAAATGAATTCAAATCACTTGTTATGGACAGTTTATTACAGACGATTTCGAAGCCACATAGCAATTAAATTCACAAATACAACGACTTGAGGGGATTGAGGCTGTTACCCGAGGATATTCCGAACATCATGTTAACCCTAGCGGTAAGCAAAGCCCAATACTTCTAAACCTCTTCAGGTCGAGAGACGACTTGGTTTGTCAGCCGCCGGTTATAGTTGATATAGGATCTGGACGTGAGAAAAAACTTTATCTCCCCATAGCGTCTTTCAATGGTTGTAGTTGGTATATAATGCCATAGTTTATATATGGAGGATATTGAATTAGAATTATGTCTTCCTCAAAGAAAGATCAAACCGAAACGTCAACATCTTCTGCAGGCTCAACTAAATCTGCACCAACCACCACCACAGCAACAGCATCATCATCATTTCAGCATCAGCAGCAGCAACAGGCCGAACTCCTCCAAGAAAGTACTAAAAGAATGCTTGATGAAACCAAGCAGAATATACAGAAATCATTAGAAGAAGCACGTAGTCAAATCCCTCGCTATAATCAAGCAATATACAACTATCAGGAACAGGTTCTGGCTGCTACAGGAGAAATTGCAACTAGTTATATTGATACTCAGAATGCCATTATACATGCATTCAATGCTTCAGTTGCTCCATACTTTGAGAATATTCAAAATACATATCGACAATATTACAGTATAAACCCTCAAAATGTCCAAGAATTCTATTCTCAGACTATTAGCAACATTGCCAACAATGGCGTGACTGTTGTCAGATTGGTAAATAACACAATTTTTACAAACTTTGACTTGCTCAAGACATCATGGCAACAAGCTACAGATAATGTCAAAGAAATATCAAGGGTTACCTCCAATACTGCCAGAGCATTTGAGCAGAGTAACAAAGAAGTCTCTTCAGCAGCTGCTACCACCGCAGCAAATACAGCAGCAGCGGCTCTAAGACCTACAAACGCGTAGTAGTGCTAGTAGTAGTAGCATTACCAGTAAGTTAGCCTATACCCGCTGATTAGGG
>JBOGPP010000238.1:0-3929 GCA_050748485.1 Nitrososphaeraceae archaeon
GCTCAATGTTGTTACGTATCAAAGTGTTGTTATCATTATTGAAGTTGACGCAATGATCAAAGAGATGTTGCAGGTGACGTAAACAGAATTGCTAGATGATTAATCGAAAGTGGACTTAGTTACTACACATACATCGCTGCTTTACTTAACACTACAAGTGATGAGTAGATACTGCTGCTTATCAATTGTATTCAGAACAGTTGTAAAGTCAGCAGCTAATTATCCATTCTGTTAGCTATAGAGCTGCGTCTTTCCTTTTATGACTTTACTAATTTCTGATTTTGGGGTATTACTTTATGGAGTGTTGTATTAGTAGTAGTCCTTTGACTCCAGCTTTCATATTTCAAACTCCTATTGAATGGGTTCTCTGAACAGAAAATACTCTTTCACTTCTCCAGCACTTTTAATGTTGTATTTAGCATTTCTGCCCAGATGCGATGGACAAAAGCTTCTTGCAAATCCCTTTTCTTTGCACACTCTTCAGCTGCGACAAGTTCTCGATTAAAATGCAAAGCTAGAGCGACTTTGGCACTTGCCTTGTGTTCCTTGATCTGTTGATCCAAGTTCTGACCTATAGTCTCATCTAGGCTATGTAATCTCTTATCTCTCTCTTCTGGGCTTAGCGACATCTTACAATAACGCCGATTCACGTGTTCTGCATATTTGAAGCTAGCTATTATTTTTGCTAATTGAATCTAGTTTGATCGTAACTTTTAGACCACAACAACTTTTACATCCATCTGTGAGACATGCGATCTAAGAATCGAGAAACGAAACAAACACACATTTCTTTTAATTCATTTTCTAACAATATGGACTAATATTGGAGATGCATTCAGACTATGTACAATATGGGAATGGATCTACTCTATCATCATTTATCCATACGACACTGTTTCCAACTGGGATCTATTGGGTTTGGTTTATATGATGTGTTGCCCGAAGTATATGAATCTAAAGTGATTGTAGCGTTCACATACTCTTGCTCCTAGAGATCCAAGAAGTTTGAATCGTTTATTGAAACCAAGAGTACAAAGACGAAGACGGATACGCCTGAAGAGTTTAAAATTGATATTGGACCTTTCAACAGAATTGTAGCCCTTCATCGAAATATTTAATTATCATGTTAGTTTTAGAGCCTGAGAATAAGGGCTCTTTGGTGACTAAAATTAGTTACTGAATTATGTATCAGTTCGTGTTCCCACTCGATTTTGACATCATCGTCAACCTGATATATTATATAATACTTAATCCTCTAACTATGATTTCATTAGGTTGTAGATTATTGACGTCGAATACTTTTGTTTTCTCTTCTTCTTTGCCTCCTTTACTACTACTTCCTACAAACATAGTTAAATTGGATCCAATATCTCCTCAGACTCCTTCTCGTTCGCAATAGTTTAATTTGACTCTTCTATCGCTTGAACAACAAGTAAACATGACATCATATTTTCCACTTACTCTACGATATATCTCATTTGTGACTGCCCGTACGGAATCTTTGATCTAATAGTGGGTCGTTCGCTTTTCCAATAACTCGTATATCATGAAGAGGGACAGCCGATCACATTATTATTTGATGTGCCAAAAGAAAAGATACAATAGCTCCCTGAGCGAAACGAAAATTTATTCCTCTTCAGATAACCTTTGATGAGTTCTTTTATATCAGATGAATCTGCATAGGGTGTGAACCATTTACGAAAAATCCATACTGATACAGTACGCAGCTTATTGTGGCTATCCCTTCACCTTCCCCTCACTTGTCTTAACCGGTTGCCTATACTAATAAATTAAATATTAACCATATATTATATTGAATAATAATGAGATGACAAACGCCCACGCTCACGGTACTTCAATAAATAAAAACAGACTTGAAATTCTTTTATCTGAATGTAGAGTTTCATATGAATTTTACAAAAGAAAAATAGTTAAGGGTCCTCACACGATGTATCAAAGTAAATACAAAATAATTGATAAGCATCAGAATATTCTTGAAATACTAGACAGTGAAGAAGATCTAGTTATTGTTAGTATGAGAGGAAGTAACTTCCCATTTGCCGCTGCTCTAATTTTTGCACTTGCAGAAAAATATGGCAGGCCTGAACTAGTTTGTCTAGACAAGAGAAATAATGATGGAATGAAATACCATGAGAATAGTGACCGCCACGATTATGCAGATGTAACCATATATTATACTATGAACATGCCGTTAACATCTACAGTCAAAGATAGTATAATTAAGCAGCACATAGTAACAGGGTATAATACACAGCTTATCGAATGTGCAGAACTCGAGAAGATTGCAGGTCACTACCTTGAAAATTATTTCAAGTAGTAAATGACTGGTTATGCGTCGTCTTATCTCTCATTATTGTTAACTTGGTTGACAAATCTCTAGTGATATTTTTGCACATTCACTGTGCATAACCATAACCATCTATAAAGCAAGATTAGCCTTAGTCATGGCATGAATATCAGAGCGATGTCTATAGATTTTTGGCTCAGTGAGGATAAGATGTGATTTTGTATGCACACGGTATTCTAACATACATTTTTTAGCGTTATAGATGGATATAATCATTAAAAGAATAGCGTCAATGCTGAATTACATGTTTTGTGCGTAATTTTTCCTTACCTCTTCTATTATTTGGTGATGTTCGTAGAGGACGCTTACAACAAGGACAGATGTACCCGTCATGAAAAAGATACACTTCACACCTTCTGCAATACTTTATTCTTGTGCTATAATATCCAAAACTTGAACCTATTCTTGTACATATATTACGACACGGCATTGCGAAGCACAATACACAATAGTTAAAAGATCATAAAAGATATTGTAATACTTTCCAGCGAGGGAGAGAGTACCGTTGTTATTGCCAGTATTTACATTGTAAATTTGTTTATCTCCTTCTTGCAGTCAGTCAATCATGAAACTTTATTTGATAGAGATTATTCTGTTCAGTATTGGTAGAGCTGATCCAGATGATCGTAAAAAACTTTCTTATTTATTGTTACCAATTAGACAATAGTTAGAGATACCTTTATGTTCAATTATTATAATCTACCATATTGAATGGCCAAATTGAAAAGTAAGGCTCGAAGAAAAAGAAGTGTGTTAGGAAAACATGGAAAGGCAATAACACTAGAACATATGAATACACTTCTAAGATTAGCAGAACAATATAATACAAGCTATGATTTTGAGGCATCACAATGGTTTTGGAGCAAATTACATCAAAATGAAATTCCCTCTACAATAGAGGAATTTGAGAATAAGTACCCTCAAGGAAGTAGAGAATTCCAATTATTTGAAAGGTTCACATCAAAATTTGAACTAGCAGGATTACTTATCGAGTATGGTTTTCTTGATGAGAACCTGTACTATGATAGATACGGTGGATTGCGGGCAGAATGGGAGCAAGCTAAACCGATTATCTATGGGATAAGAAAACAATGGAATGAACCAAGATTTAGGGAGAATTTTGAGCTTCTTGCAAAGAGAGGACGTGAGTGGTTAGATAGGCATCCACCTAAAGTAAATGTAGAAGAATAATTCGCCCGTACCTAGTCTACATACATGAGCAAATGCCATCAATATTGTTGTTACTGTCTATTTAGAACGCACACATCTATTATACTGCATACTATTATTTAAAAAGGGAATTTAATTGACATTATGAACTTGAATAAATGATTATGACTGACCGTCATTTGTAACTATTATATAGTTTATGGTTATATTTGCACACAATGAACTTGAATATAAATAGGAGAATTCTCTTGATGACAATCTTCACCGTAGCAGCCACCTTATCGGCAGCAATACTAGTAACGTCAGCAACTGGAACATCTATGTTAACACCAGCATTTGCACAAGGAGAAAATATGACAGATGGAGGAAATTATACAGATGGAAATATGAC
>JBOGPP010000239.1:0-17648 GCA_050748485.1 Nitrososphaeraceae archaeon
GTATGGCCTTGATAAGAAAGGGAGAGGCTGCTGCTGGTATAGTTCACAGTGTCAGAAATAGTCTAGAGCTAGGTCATTTATGCGACTACTGCAACCTTAAACAAGGTTGGAGCGTCAAATTCAACTCATTCGAAGAGTACGTTAATCATGTTGTCAAGAATCATCCAGGACTGAAGGCATGTCACGATAACAAAACTGACTTGTACGCTTTTGCAGAAAGAACTAGAAATGAATGGGAACAGTTTTTAAAGAAACGCCAAAAAGAACATCTAAAACATCTTTATGGACCTGGATTCGTCGGTCTTCCTTCTACTTCCTAACTAAACGCTTTGGCTCATAAGAATAATGCTGAAGGCTAAATGTCACGTATAATAGATTAAGTATTATTCGGAGTGTATGTTGCATAAAGACACGAAAAAACAAATATTGGATGCAATCCAAAGTTAGAACCACCAGACTCAACCAACCTACTTCGATTAGTAACACGCGATAGAAGTATATGAACCCGTATGGAAAGCGGGCTCGGAGGGATTTGAACCCTCGGCCTGACGCTTAGGAGGCGTCCGCGCTGTCCATTTTACGCCTGAACACTTTCTCATTTGTTCAGTCTGCGCCACGAGCCCTACAATCCCGTTGGTGCCATACCAACTATTATATTAACCGGTGTTAAACACATGACTCTTGAATCTCTTGTAAGACGAAATTTTAACATGGGAAGGAGATAGCCATTATTGGAAACGAAAATCACACTTTAGAGCAAGATGTGACAATATTCAAACATTTAGATTTTTATTGATTCCAACGTTGAGCGGGATCATTAACCCAAGCATGTGCTCGTTTGACTCTTTGATCGACAGAGATAGTAGGCAAAATATCCGAATTGAGTGCTAGGAAAAGAGTAAAGGAAAGGCAATGAAGGTTAACTATAACGATGCCAGTAAGGTCCCAGGGCTAGTGAGCACAGTGAAAAGGTCGACCGTTAGAGGAAATGGAAGAAAACGCGGACCACAATCTGAATGCAGATTTGGCAAATCCAAATGGGATTGATTTAGACTGGATGCAATTTGAAATTGGCAGGCCAATCTCCTGTTTGGTTACTAATCGATATAAATCATATTAGCGATTAAAACGACTTCCATATCAAGTATTGGATAAATGGAAGAATCTCGAAACTACCTGAATCAACGAATTAGACGTTCTGTTTTGGCATTATGTAACATAAAACTTCTTACCTAATAGTATCATAGGAACCAGAAATACAAAAGTACCCATTCCGAAATACCAGCTATCCAAAGATCCTCCGATGTACACTGCATCATGAACGATGATTCCTGCAATCAACAGACTTATTATTTTCTGCACAATAGAATCCGTCATCGGCTTTGAAGAAGTAGCAAATTTAAGCGTAGAAAATATAAAGCTACCAAAAATAAAGAGATAGATCCATGCGTTACCATTAAAGAGTCCTACACTGGCGGTATAAACACCGATACTTAGAGGTAGGAGAAAAGGTATTGTATGAAACCATCTTAAATGGAACGTTGGATTCTTGTTAGTCTCATACCTACTGAGAGCTGAAATACTTGCTATGTAGACAAACTCAGAAAAGCAAACCAAACATAGTCTGTATAGCCCGTCATCAAACTGGCCCACAATTAGATTGCTCAGATTCGGACTTGCACCCAATAGAATGTTTAGTACTCGAGTAGTACCCATGACCATCGGACCAAATAAAGAATTTTTGAGCACAAAGTCGTAAAGCATAATGGTTGCGACAAGGATAAACCCAACAATGAAGGTAACAGCAGAAATTAAATAGCTAACTGTAATCGATATTGCCATAAGTAACAATGCTAGAATGATTGCACTTCTCTGTGTAACCTTGCCGGATGGGATTGGACGATTAGGACGCTCTTTTCGATCTATTTGTCTGTCAGCTATATCATTAAAGATCACCCCTGCGGCATACAGACACGCAGAGCTGAAGATGACAAGAATTATGGTATTTATTTCGATCTCGTTGTATATATTTGATGAAAAGTATCCCGCTAAGACGTTTGAGGGCAACGTAAACAGGTTTGGAAATCTGACTAGTGTTAAATAATTCTTGATTTGTCGGACACTCATTATCGATTCACCCGATTAAGTTTAGGATACATTAGCTAAGGGATATCTATTGCGATTCCGATCCTACTATCTTTCTGCTACACACGATGAATTGGAAGACAGATGTAAAGGTTACGAATAAATGTCACAATGATAACAATATTGTAAAAAGTGGGAGACCCTATCTTGCCGGGTGACGAAGGTATAGTTTTGAAATTGGAGGAAATGCAAGTAGAAGAACTATATCATTGCATTTTTGATGGGATAGTCTATTTGTTCTATAAGGATTCGCAGAATCTTCTTCATTGTTATGAGATTGGTGACAAACAAGTGGTGAGCGAAATTAAGGACCACCCAGATGATCTTGAGGATATAATTAAAAAATATAGCATTGAAGGAGGGTCACAATAACATTATATATAGTAATACAAGGGATAGAGTTAAAAGATGTCAGCACAGGGTAATAATGGAAGCAAGCCGAGAAATGCGGTCTTTATAGGCAAAAAACCTCTCATGACGTATGTAACTGCAACTTTGGTACAATTAGCAAATGAACCCATAGTTGTTATCAAAGCAAGAGGAAAAAGCATCACAAGAGCTGTTGACGTGGCACAAATCATCGTTAAGCGCATGGACACATTAGGATACAAGATTGGACCTGTAAAAGTGGGAACTGAGATAGTTTCATCTGAAGATGGAAAGACACGTAATGTATCCACCATAGAAGTTTCAATATCCCGGGCGAAATAACTCTGATCAGATTCCAAATGAATAGTATATCATAGCATAGCATAAGATTATCAGCTCAAGAACTATCATGATCTGTGTCCAAGGGGGTGGATCGGGGGCTGTTATACCAGAAATTAGAGCTTGGAATCGTTTAGCTTCAATCAAACAGTTTGGATCAATCATTCATTTGATCATTCTTTAAATATTGAGTCTCCAATATTCGTAGGTGGCTTGAAAAAACATTTAGTTGTCTTTAATGTGGTGGGTCTAGAATCATCTAATATTTTTGCTGATAACCTACCCAACATTCAACAAGTTACAGAGCGCGGGGCCTACTGCCCAGTCACTCCTGTTTTCCCTGCAGTCACGTCTACGGTGCAGGCAAGTTTGTTAACCGGTAAGTATCCTAACGAACATGGAATAATATCAAACGGGACTTACAATAGATCAAACTATTCAGTTTCATACTGGGACCAAGATAGCTCACTAGTTCAGGCTCCAAGGATATGGGACTTCCTAGGTACCGGCAAATCTGATGACGTAAGGAGCGCGGTGCTGTTCTGGCAGAATACGCTTCATGCAAATTCAGACGTAGTAGTGACTCCCAAACCTATTCATCTTGAAAATGGGATGATCATGTGGTGCTATTCTAGACCTCCAAACTTTTATGAGGACGTTCTAAAACCAAAGTTAGGTGAATTTCAACTAGCTACTTATTGGGGACCGTTCGCGTCATACAAATCAACTGAGTGGATAGCTGGAGCGACAGAAATTACTTTGGAAACGCAAAGACCCTCCATACTCTTCACTTATTTTCCTCACGTTGATTATTCAGCTCAACGATTTGGAAAAGATAGTAGCGAAGTAAAAGAGGATCTAATTAATGCGGATAAATTAATAGGCAGGATTATCGAAAGGGTAAACAAAATAGGTTTGCTCGATTACACAGATTTTGTAATCTTATCAGAATATCCATTTAGCGATGTTGAGGGATTTATCAATTTAAATCAGCTGCTCCGCGACGAAGGACTATTACACGTTAGACAAATAGGTGGTTATGAATTCATCGACTTCGAATATAGCGAGGCTTTTGCAATGGTCGATCATCAAGTAGCTCACATTTACGTAAACAAACCAACTCATGTCGATCAAATAAAGGAATATTTGCGCAAAATTCATGGAATAGACAAGGTGCTGTCGACAGTTGGTGAGAAGCACAAATATCAAATTGATCATCCTAACAGTGGTGATTTGATTGCAATCTCTGAAGAAAATAAGTGGTTTTCGTACTACTGGTGGTATGATTCTGATAGGGCTCCTCCGTTTGCTACTACCGTAGACATACATAGAAAACCGGGTTATGATCCAGTTGAATTATTCTTCGACCATCACAAAAAATCCATTCCTTTGGACGCCGGTCTAGTGAAAAGCTCTCATGGACGTCCACTGCAATTTGATAGTGGAGATTCAGCCTCCGTTTTTATAACAAGCAAAAAAGACGATAGAGTAAATTCACTCCTGGCAAAGGACTCTGTAACGTCTGCAGAAATAGGATCATATCTCATAGAATCGTACACTTGAAACATGTGATCGAGGATGAAATATTCAGTTACCATGAGTTCCTTCAAAGAGATATTTGAACCGCTCACAGAGGCATTACCTGTGCTAAAGCGACTAAATTATGATGCTGTTGAATTTATCGGAGAGGGGCAATCAAGCAGGGACTTGAATAATTTCTCCGAGATCTTAATTGCACATGACCTTAAAGTTTCAGGCGTTACTGGCATGTGGGGTAACGTGAGCAGCAAAGCAGGGACTAGGCGTCTGTTGAGCCGTGATGGAAGTATGGTCGAAAATGCTAAGAGGTATGTAACTCGATGCATAGAACTCTGCGGACAATTAGGTGGACAGCAGTTCAATGTTTGCCTTTTCGCTGATCCTTGTACCACAATGCTTGACTTTAGCCATAGAGTACTTCCCCAAAGGCAGAAACTTAAGTTGGTCGAAAGATCTATTCCTCTTCTGCGGAGCCTTGCGAACTATGCGAAGGACTATGGAGTTCTCCTCTTATTGGAGCCTCTTAATAGATACGCTACTCCGTACTGTTGTACTGCAGCGGAAGCGTTACACATCTGTAACACCGTAGACCATCCGAATTTTGGTATATTATTGGACACTTTCCATATGAATATTGAGGAGGATTCGTTTTCACGGGCAATAGAATTGGCAGAGGGTCTCTTGTTCCACATGCACTTTGCAGACAACAATCGAAAAATGCCCGGAAGTGCGCATCTAGATTTTACTTCAGTTTTGAAGGCCTTGCACAAAATCAAATATCAGCGATACATCAGCTTTGAACCAAATTTGGAACGGAGAAGTTATTTTAATTCCTTAAAGGAGGGAATCGCATATATAAAAGGGCTTGATGCTACAATTAGCACCGGATGACTCGTACTCTGAGTATACGTTGCTTTGCACAACTTATTTATGAACCTAATATTTCTATCTGTACGAACAAGGTATAGAAATGCAGCCATTTGTTTCACGTAATATCTCCTTTGTCGAACACCTTGCCAGGGATATAGTTGAAGGGCTCTCCGAGGAGACAAATAAAAAATGGATAAAGCCAAGATATCTTTATGATGCAATAGGATCTAGTCTTTTCGAGAGAATATGTGATCAGCCAGAATACTACCCTTTCAGAACAGAAACAGGAATTCTGAAGAGATTTGGACAACATATCTTCGATTTTTTGAACGATGATGTCACCGTCATCGAGCTAGGGAGTGGCAATTCAGCAAAGACGAAGATCCTGCTTTCCACCTTACTTGAGAGGCAAAAACACATTTTCTACCTTCCAATTGATGTCTCCCAAGAAATTCTTTTGAAAACTACACAAAATCTCAATCGGGAGTTCACTCGCTTAGAAACCTTCGGCATAGCAGCTGATTATTCAGAAGGGATCCGGGAGGCTTGCAAAATTTCAGCAATAAATGAAACAATGCCTGAAAGAAAATTTGTACTTTTCCTAGGATCTACTATTGGAAATTTTGAATATCAAGAGGCTATTGAATTTCTGATTTCGTTACGAGAGAATATGCAAACAGGTGATTTCTTACTTTTAGGATTTGACCTTGAGAAAGATGTTAAATTGCTTGAAGAAGCATACAATGATAGATTAGGATATACAGCAGCATTTAATCTTAATCTACTATCTCGAATAAATCGCGAGCTAGGAGGTGAATTCAGCCAGAGCAACTTTCGTCATCTAGCATTTTACAATACTGAACACCATAGGATAGAGATGAATCTGATCTCGAAAATGACACACGAGGTGTATGTGAGTAGACTCAGGAAATCGTTTTCCTTTTTTAAGGATGAAAGAATTCATACAGAAAATTCGTACAAATTCACTCTAGAAAAAATGAAGCATATTGTTGAACATTCTGGCTTTCGAATTGCAGAAAATTTTCTCGATCATGAGAATTTGTATTGCGTAGGTTTGATGGTTGCGAACAATTAGGAATATTAAATGTAACTGTAAAGGATGATCCGAAAAAATTATGGGTCACCAGCACATCTGAAACCTGAAAAGAGTATTCGCTCATTTGGTCTGAAATAATTTCTATAGCTATTTCTTATTTGTAAACATGGTGTGGCAAATGAACCCCCTCTGAGAACTTTCTGGTTAACGGACCACTTATCGGTATACTCAGAAAATTTCGATTTAAATCGTGGATACAAACTGTACTCTGAAGAGGTCCATTCCCAGACGTCCCCTATCATTTGAAAGCAACCAAAGTAGCTTCTTCCTAGTCTATATGCCCCAATACGAGAAGGTGCCCAATTGTTAGACTCAAGGACGTTTGCGTACTTGTGAACGACCAAATCATCGCCCCATGGATACGGACATTTGCGGTGTAATTTATCATTCCAGCTGGCGGCCTTCTCCCATTCTGCCTCAGTTGGGAGCCGTTTTCCTGCCCATCTAGCAAATGCGTTTGCTTCGTAGAAGCTTACATTCACAACTGGTTCATTGGGATCCAACTTAAGGTTGCCTCTAAAGTCCTTCTTCATCCAACATCTTTCTCCCTTTTCATAGGTCCAATAGAGAGGAGCTTTCCATTCGTGCTCCTTAACCAAGTCCCATCCGTCAGCCAACCATAGATTAAAATCATCGTATCCGCCGTCATCCATAAATCGCAGAAAATCTCCATTGGTGACAGGGAATATATCTATCATGTAATTCTCAAGAAAGACTTTGTGTTCTGGAAGCTCATTGTCATAGCAGAACTGGTTGCCAGGATAGCCAAGGTTGTAAATTCCTCCAGGGATCTTCACCATAGAAAGACTTGCCTCGTTAACATTTGTATTATCGCCAATAGGCTCTTCTTGCGCTTCCGGAGATTTCATAGTTGGGGGTCGAAAATTATCATCAGGATCGATGAACCGATTGAAGTAATACTGTAAATCGTAAATCATTAGCTCCTGATGCTGCATTTCATGCTGATTGGCTAATTTTATATCATAATATAGATCATCGTGACAATTGTCATTTCTCTGTTTTAGAAATCCTACAACTTCCTTGTCTATAAATGATCTATATTGCAAGGTTTGTCTGATGGTCGGCCTTGGGAATCTTCCTCTTTGAGGTTTACTTAGAATAAAATCATATTTTTGATAATATGAGTTTAAGTAGGCCAAGTTCATTTCCTTAGGTGGAGATATTTTTACTTCGTGCTTCTCAAGCATTTTTTGGAAAAACCAGCTAACATGGGCCAGGTGCCAATTAGGTGGGCTGCCAAAATCGCTTGCTTGTACTACTGCATCCTCCTGCCTAAGCTGAGAGAATATTTCAAGGGTGGTTCGCCTTGTGGACTTGAATTCTTTTATTAGGGATTCTAACGAATCCTGAAGGACCTGCGTCACCTATTAACATGTAGAAATATCATTTATAAATCGATCTTCGCCACTATCACCCATTCAAGATTGATAAGTAAACTGGTAGTTTCATTGGATTTACAGATAGAGAAACCATTGCCTAGGACCAGTCATACTGTCGATCTGTTGGCCCACTTGACGATTGTTAAAGTGCTTACCGCAGAACCAACTATTCCTGCTACCAGCGCCCCTACAGTCTTGTGATCTATGAAGCTTGGCACAGCCTGGCCTAACCATTCAGCAATATCTGGCAACACGATATATCCAGCAAATCCTATTGAGAAGCCAATCACCCAGAACAAGAAAATTATGAGTCCTCTTGACATCTCAATTAGTCCTCCTTAGATGCACGACTCCAAAACAATTCGTGATTACCTCTAAATCACTGTACGGACGGCGATCCACAACCCAGCTTTTCCATTTCGCAAATAAGCATAAATGTCAAATATTATCGCATAGATGCACAAAATATTACCTCTTTGACTCCTTTTAAATTAGATATTCAAATCATGATCTGTATCTACAAAAGTTTTCAATTATAATAAATACTTATGACCATTTCAAATAAATATAATGCTGGCTTCTGCGTTCTGACGATCAAGGTGGTTGGATATGCTCACGTGATTTGGATCAATAACAAAATGGTGGAGAATGCTTTTTGTATTAATTTTTGGAAATCGATGGTTGCAATATCGGGATTCAGTTATACCAGAGACCGTTTCAGTGGTTTTCACGCCCTGGCTGTGGAGCGTGATCAGGAGGGGCGCTTTGAATCAGAGGTAGTTAATCAAGTATGACAAGCATGGACTATTGTACAATATGTCCTGAATGCAATTCTCGGTTAATACATGACCAAAGCAAAGGCGAATACATCTGCGAAAGGTGTGGATGTGTTGTTATGGATCAGATAAATGACTATGGCCCTGAGAGTCATTCTAATGATTTTGAAGAGAAAAATAAGTTGACTAGGGCGAGTGGTCATACAAGTTATTCCTTGCATGATTATGGACTAAGAACTGAGATAGGATTTAGTTCGAAGGACTACAGCGGCAAAAATATTGATTACGCAATTGCGGAACAAATGAATACTATGAGAAAATGGCAATCCCGAATTAGGGTTGCTTCTCCAAAGGAAAGAAGACTGTCAAATGTCTTGTACAAGATCAACGAAATATGTTCGCTGTTGTCTCTTCCTAAGACTATTACTGAAACTGCTGCAATGTTCTATCGCCTCTTTGAAAATAGAAGTGAGGCAAAGGGAAAATCAGTGATTTGTATTGCAGCCGCTACAATCTATCTTGCTTGCAAGAAATGCAATGTGGTGAGGTCTCTTGAAGAAATTGTTAGTCCATTGGGTACTGGTGAAAAATCCAAAGCAAATACTCGATTAGCTTCCAAATACTACAGATCCATGGTCATGGAAATGGGAATGTTCTCCGAATCCTGTATCAAGCCTAGATACGAAAATCGGCATTTCAAGAATTTATCAGAAAAACCTAGGATAAGCCCATATTATTTTGAAGAGTCAAATAGCCAGAATAATTTACGAACTAGCAACTTGACCGCCCCAGCCTTTCTACCTGTTACTACCCGGACTCCGACTCTTTCTGTCATTCAACACGATACTTATCCTGTTTCTGCAGCAATAGATCAGTATATATCTAAATTGGCGAACATGGCTAAGATCGATACAAAAGTTGAAAGACTGGCGATCGATATAGCTCACAAGACAAATGATCATCTCTTGGCCGATGGTAAATCGCCAAATGGTCTTGCAGCAGCTTACATATATCTTGCGTCGGTACTCTTGGGGGTAAGTTTGTTACAGATGGAGATTTCAAGCTTTGCGGGGATTACGGAAGTAACCATAAGAAATAGGTGTAAGGATATATTGTCCTCGTTCAAGATGACCATATATGTACGACCATTACACAAAATGTAGGACTTGTGAATCTTTGGATTAACCTGATAGATAAGAGATTTTAAAGACTCAGTTTTGATCTTAGTCATCTTGAGTACGCTAAGATGTTGTGCTTAAGGGGATGACGTATAAGTCAAAAATACGTCTAGAAATTCAGCGTAGTACGTAAATTAAGCCTTAACAATCGACAGAACAATCAAAGGGGAGAAGACTATTCCTCGTATCACTATCCCCTCAATATAAGATAGTAGAACAAATGTAAGACTTGTTCCCATTGATCTTCTATGAATTGCAGATGTGATGACATATTCTTTGTAGGCTGGCCAAGTAGAGTTCAAAACTCCTCGAGAGTTGTATGTTGTCAAAAATTAGCTCCGATGAAGAACATCCCCAACTTATTGGCGTACAACTTATATTGAACAAATACAAGTTGGATTTCCATGGGTGGCGTGAAAAAGAGACCAGTAGGCTCAAGCGCGAAAAATAAAGATTCAACTACAGCATCTAGCTCCAACCAAGCTCAATCCCAGACCCAGAAGAAAGAAGATTCAAAAAAATCAAGCAGTGGTAGACAAAAACTGGCAGTAGCAATTGAGGAGACGGCAGGAAGGAAGGCCCTGCAGAACATGAAAGCTATCACAGTCCAAGCTTTAGCGAGAAATTTAGGTGTAAAGATATCTGTCGCTAATTCTTTTATAAGAAACATGGAGACCAGAGGTTCGGTCAAACTCGCTGGTGGATATAGTGGACATCGAATTTATCAGCTGGTCCAATAGGCAGAATACCTGTTACCAGAATTGCATGCTAGAGGTGAACTTATATGTTATTATTTCTTCAAAGTTAAGATGTTGCCGATCCTGCTTCCACTAAGCCTGTCTATACTAGATTTTGCAATCCCCATCAGATTCATTGGTGAAACACTGCAATCCTTTAGGAAAAAGCATATCGACGACGAATTTGTTAGAAATGCCATATCTCCAGGCTTAAAGGTGGTTCTTGGTTTTTCACCTCCGACTTGGAGTTCTGTCTGAATATACGCAAATTTATTGTCGTAAAAATGTACAGTATCGGAGATTGGAAGCGCCTTAAAAACTCTGCCTATCGTAAGGGGTGCGAGATGTCTGACGAGTTCGTATTCAATTGTTCCTTGTCCCTCTATTTCAAGCATAACGGTTAACCTGGAAACTGATTTCAGGTGATTTTTCTCGTTATTCCCCATCTGATCATTCTAATTTGAATGACCAAAATATTAAGTTAGCATCAATAGTCTATAGCAACAGAAGCGCAGAGCCTCGGGCCATTTTCTGCTTAACTATGTTAGCGCAGAAAATCGTTCAACTTCACAAAGGAAAACGTTTATTTAGATCCATTCCTGACTATTTCAGAATATCCGGAACATTTAATTATATATTTACTTCCCCTTTGCTTTGTTCTTGGTACTTAAAGAGTCTCCTAAAAAACAGTCTTCAATTAAGAAAGTAACTTCTAAAAAGAAACAGAAGTCGTCGAGCGCGGGACCTCCTAAGAGCAAGAAAATCTCGTCGACGGGCACCAAGAAAGAATCAGACACAACCAAAAAGAAATCCGCTAAAGTCTTGGCAAAATCAGTTGAAAGTAACACCGCAGGCGGAGGAAAGGGAAATTCTATGCAGGAGCTCTCCTTAAGCACTCGGCCAAAAGACGAGGTTGTTACGTATGACGAAATCGATTTCCATCTCCAAGAAATTTCTGGTCCATCCACTAAAGTTATGATTGGCCCGCTGAGTCTTACGAGATTTGAAAAGGCAAGAATTACCGGTGCAAGATCACTGCAACTTTCTCTTGGAGCCCCTAGTCTCATTGCGGTCCCTGGTGGAATCAAAGATTCAATCTCCCTAGCAGTAGCAGAACTGGAAGTAAGAGCTTTACCAATTTCAATTAGAAGAATTCTTCCAAACGGTCTGTATCAGGACATACCTATTGACTGGCTGCGATGATTGCAACTATGGATAGGTTCTTTATGATGACATAGACGGGGTCCGATTAATACTTTAGTTTAAAGTTGAATGAAATTTTTCTAGGCGCGTCATTTAACCAACAGGATAAGAATAGTGTTTCTTATCTCAACTCATTTTCAGATTAACTTTCTTAGGCACGATTGAGAATCAGGTCTTTTCAACGAATAGTGTATTGTCGTAGAAAAGAACTTATTTAATCTAATGGTATCCGAGCTATGCCAGCTCATCTCAATGTCATAGTGAAATTTTCATATCAATTCACCAAAGCATAGGCCATTCTCATGCCAAGGGAAATATGTTGCTGTAAAATAGTACTTATCATTTATACTATCTTATACCTCTAAGCTCTTAATTTAACTTATTCGTCATAACTTTGAAATTTTCCGGACCATAAAATGGTTCTACACCCAAAATTGCATACCTGCATGACCCCCTAATCATTCATCAAGAGTGAATACGATATGTCGTCAAAGTAAAAGAGTAGGGGCCAGATTTCTCTGACCCTCCATTTTCACTATCATAGCTTTTGGCGTGTGTTGTTGTTATTATTATTGTCTTGTGTAGGTATCGATTTTATCCAATCGCTTGGCCAAAGAAGCATTTCTTTTCCTGGGTAAACCTTGCCTTTCTCTGAAATTCCACATTTAAGATAAAGTACTGTACTTGCCGCTACTTTCGTTAAAACCTATTACTCGGGCCGTCGGAGCAATTCATTTCGTCACGGACCCCCCGCCCTTGATTTCTTTCCTCAGGGCGTCTTCTACTAGTTCAGACAGATCAATCTCTCGGTTAATCGCTTCTATCTTTGCCTTTTTCCATAATTCAGGATCGACTTTTATCGATGTGACTTCTCTTTTTTTATGTGAGGTTGAATGTTTTGCTTTCATACTATATCGTTAACAGTGTAAGTGTTATAAATATATATATCCTAATTATTACAAAATACTTTATAAATAACTAGCAGTCATTACTTTCAAGGCGAGTATTTAGACTCAGAAGAATTATTGATATACCTACTAAATATTGCTATATATATTCTTTTATTTTTTGTTTTTTATTAAGCTCAGGCGAGGTTGTTAATGAGGATTGGATCACCCTACGTTGATTGTGAATAATGCCACTTAGCTCCCTTTGTTCCAACTAACTACCTAACTTATGTGAACATAAACTCGAGATCTGAAGAGGGTGACTTATCGAAGGTAATACCATCCTTAGGGGTATTTAGAAGCTACAAATCAGAAACAAAGAAGGATTAGCGGGCCAAGAGTATCTCTTTAATCTTCATGTTGTCTATCAGAGATTCAAGGATCCTTTCTCTTTCTTCATGCGGTGCTCGTGTGGTCTTTGCGAATTCAAGACTATCTAAAGCCTTTAATTTCCAAAAATTAGTGAGGCCTAGTTCAATGATTTCTAAAGCGTCATACACCATCTTCCCAAATGATGTCAGAGTATAATTACTGTGATACTTTCTAATTAGTCCAACTTCCACCATCTCAGAGAGCCTAGTATAGTACTGTTTTCTAGAAAGGCTAAGCTGGCTACGCAGGGTGGATGTATCAGAGGGCTGTTTGGCTATATATCTAAATATAGACAAAGATTTTCGGTCGCCTAAAGAATCCATCACTTTTTCAAGTTCAATCAAAGCTTGTATAATTTACAAAAGGAATATCACTAATATTAGCATTGGGGTCAATTGTATCCATTCAAGGAGCCTGGTTTGAGCTTTTTTCTCAGCCTAATTTGATACTTGATAATCTTGTTCATGCTACTGTTCGTCGGATCATTTCATTTTTGAACTGACTAGTGATGCTACGGGGAACCCAAATGTGATATTGTAATTGAGCTAGCTTTGGGAAACTTTATGGCTGTTGCCCCCGAATTATATAATGCAATAGCGGTCGTTTCGACGAGATCATGGATCGAACTCTTATCTGCAATATTTGGTGTGATATAGGAATCAACAATCTCCTTATCCGGATGTTCAATTCTAAACATACACAGCTCTCCATCAGGTACCCCCTCAATTAGGTGCATCTTGGGGGGTGGATAGGCTATGCTCGACCAATTTTCCATCAATACAACTCTTAACGGAGTTTCATGTTTATCATTGCAGGGGATTCTAGCAGTTGCAAAAATCTTACTTTTGTCGCCGCCGGTCTCCTCATCGCTGGAAACTACTAGATAATCCTTGGGTGGGATATCCGTGCCATACAGATGAATTGTAGAAAATTCAGTATTAAGGAGGCTTATGGTCTTATTAGGTGCAGTTTGGGCCTGAGGAGAAGCGTCAGTGTTACTAACCCCACTTTGACGTATGTCATCTATTGCAGAAGAAAGGAGAGAACTAGGATTTACCATCTTCTCAATTGCGCTTTGAGTCATTTCACTAGCATCTTCTGCTGTTGAGGCTCCCTGCGCTGGTGTCCCAGTTTCGGACATTAGATCAGGAACTGGTAGAAAAGAGCTGTTAATGGTTAAATCCTTGTTTTGGGGTCGGTCAGTTTCAGTAAGACTAAAGTTGAAAGCAGGATATATTGCGTCAGAGGTATTTTCTCCAATAATCCCATCTGCGTCAAATCCAAACGATCCAGCATTACTGTAACTGTCAAGCTCCTTTACCGGCGAGGCAAGGACATTACTATTCAAAGGGCTGCTCCCTGGTTCATGCATCGTTACGTGATATACTCTAGCTGGAGGTAAAGCTAGCAATGGAATCATTATCATTAGAATCATGATGGTAATGAATAAAATGGTCAAATGTTTTATAATAAATTATATCTTTGAAAAAATCAATGGTTTAAATTTATTGATTACCCATTAGGACAATCCCTCATCAGCCACTAGAATATTACTTCGGCAGTTTTGCACTTTCCGGAGTGGGATCATGCCGTGAGAAAAAAAGCTCCTGTACTGGTTTTGAGAAATCTTAATCGAGAAAAATAAATGAAGTCCTGAAATACGGCGAAACCAATTGCTCATACGATACTATCTAGATTCTATTGTAAACATGGGAAAATTAATTCACTGGTGAGCACATATGTGCGAAGATGATTGCCCGACAAATTGATGACGCAACAAGTTGTTCAAGTATTTGACAAAGCATTAGCGCATATTTCTCCTTATCTAAGAAATGCTGTTCAGTAGGCCTTTTCCCATGCTCAGCATATTCCACCTAGAGCCGAAAATCAAGTTTTGCTCAAGATGCGAGAATGGATTGCTTCGGAAATGGTCCATGCACGATAAGGTCTATTTTCTAACGTGCTCGTCTTCCAAGTTCCTTCAAAATCTCAAGAAGCTTCCTCAACTGTTCGTGTCTGAATTGTCCCAATTTGATTTGATTGATGTCAACATCCAGTTTTCTAAGCTCTTGATATACTTCTGCATCTTCAAGGATTTCGATGAACTGCCTCTCATTAAATGGCTTTTGAACTAGCTCGACCAATTGTCTAAGCTGTCTCACTGCCTCCATCAATACGTCCCTCACGTATGCGGATGCAAATATTATTCGTTGATGAGGATTAACCGCCAAGATCTCCTTAGCAACTTCAAGTCCATTACGTCCGGGCATCTTGTAATCTAACACCACTGCGTCAAACGGCTGAATCTTTTGCATTGCATCAGTTTGCAATCTTATATTTTCAAACTCGTCGTGGTATATTTTCAAACATTCTAAACCGTCTTTTGCCCAAATATGAATATACTGGTACTTTTGAAAAAGTACATCGTAGTAAAATCGAGTATCTGGATTGTCCTCAGCAATAAGCACTTTCACGCATAGTTTTAAGGAGGGAAATAATATATACTTATTTTCGTCTTCACTTGTATTCCGTTAGGCAGTCCTTAAAAAGAATAAAATGACATGTTGAAAGAAGTAAGTATGTACAGCAAAGTAGTTCACATTGAGTGAGAGAAATCATTATCACATTGCTATAGTTGGTGGCGGTATCCTTGGATGTTCTATAGCTTATTTACTGTCCTACAATCTCAAGCCAGGTACACGGATACTTCTTATCGAACAAGAAACATCTCCGGCGTTTCACACCAGCTCTAGAAATACTGGAAAAGTGCATGCCCCATTCCTGTATGATCCATCAAAGAGAAAATTGTTTTCAAAGGCTGCAGCTATGGGTTTCGAGATGCTCTCGGATTATTGTCAATCAAGGCATTTGCCGTTCATAAAGGATGGTATTCTGGAGGTCGCCACCAGCGAGAACGGGATAGCCCATCTGGACAGGTATATTGAGTGGGGGCATTCAAATGGCTTAAGCCAACATGAACTAAGATACCTGGATAAGCAAGAGGTTGCCTCTCTGGAACCTAATGTTAGATGCACAGGTGCCATCCACTGCACAAAAGATGCGTCAGTTGATTACGGCGAAATCACAAGGAGCCTTTTGGTAGACGCTCGAACTCTTGGATGTGAAGTAATGTTTGGAACCAAAGTATTGTCAGTAGTGTCAGCAGAACATTCAGACTTCGACCACGGCTTTGAAGGCCTTCATCAAGATTCAATACAACATCAGCATCCCAAATTTCAACTCAAGTTACTGCGAAAACGTTCATTCTCAGAAACCACTTCGCCAGCCGATGTCCGGCCAGGATCTCTTCCGGACATTAACGTTCAAGCAAATGTCACACACTCCCCCGCTGACAACCAAAGGTTATCACTCGTCGAATTATCAGCAGATTACCTAATTAATGTGGCAGGAGGAGCGGCTCTGACTCTTGCTCATGGTATGGGTTTGGCTAAAGGCTATGCGGCCTTGCATTTTAGAGGTGAATATTGGGTGGCTCCCTCCTCTTTCAGAGATTTAACAAAGATGAGCGTTTACTCTGTTCCAAGATATCCAGAGTATCCATTTCTCGATCCACATTGGGTTGTCAGGATTGATGGAAGTAGAGAGGTGGGACCGAATGCAGTCTTGGTATCTGGACCGTTTGCCTACAACTGGAACCAAAACATGAGATTAATACTACCAAAAATCCTACAGTCTATCAGGGACACAGGGAGAGTAGGCCTCTTTAGTCTCTTCACCGACAAGAAATTTGTAACACTGACTCTTCATGAGTTCAGAAGCTCTCTCTCTAAGAGGGTGATGATAAATCGGGCGAGGCGGTTTCTTCCTGCACTCGACCCCTCTCAATTTACTAAAAGAGGAACATCGGGTATAAGATCCTCTTTAGTAAATCCAGATGGTAAATTCGTATCTGACATTTTTATCGTTGGAAATGAAGACTCTGTGCATATGTTAAATTACAATTCTCCTGGTGCAACCGGAGCCTTGCCGGTGGCGGCATTAATAGTTGATCGGATAGTGAAGCAAGATAGATTTAGGCCCTTAGCACGATCCTATAGCGGCGAAAAGGTTGGTTCTGCAAGAGATCTTGGTCCAGTGTCAAAATGGGATATACACTATATAGGAGATTTATTGCTTGAAAGAACAGGTCATTGATGATATAATTCGGACTTTACACTGGGTGAAATTGAAGGCAAAAGAAAATGAAGACCAGGCGACAGAAGATTTACTGGTATTTCATGGTATTTCCGGCATGGTGATTATGCGGCGTCAGCCTATTCTTCATTGTCAATACTTGATCTTGTCGTATTGGTTTGTACAGTATCAACACATTCTGCAGTCTGTCACCATCACAAGTCTATATAATTAAATTACTTGTGATTTTTTTTTGCTTATGGTGTCGCATTGCTTAGAACAGTATTATTCAGCACACTTTGTAATCCCGCGCTACCCCCAGCTAGGCCTGATGAAGAGGATGTTGTGTTCCCGGTGTTCGCCATACCGCCACCACCACCCGTTGATTCCGACTCATTCCTACTTGTTGGAATCTCTATGAATGGAGTAACTGATTGACCATTCGCTCCTGATCCACTACCACCAACCACAAGAGGCAGCTGACCATCCCATTTCTGGGACTTGAGCCATTCTAGATAGCTA
>JBOGPP010000240.1:0-11537 GCA_050748485.1 Nitrososphaeraceae archaeon
TATTTAACTTTTTTGTAAAACCTGTTTCTTCAATAATGTCCGTAACATTTAGATGTCGACCCTCAGAACGTTGTCTATCAATGGCACGAATGCATGCACATACTCGCGGCAAGTCTCATTCGACCCGTCCTACGTCCAAAAGTGTGCCTACTTGGGTAAATACAAGTCATTCAGACCTAATATCTAATATAATTAAGATGTACAAGGAAGATGGTCTAACCGCTTCCCAAATTGGTATCCTTCTTAGGGATGAGTATGGAATACCACTAGTTAAACCAATTTTGGGAAAAACTATAACTGATGTGTTGAAAGAGAACGGTGTTAAGCAGGATATGCCCGAAGACCTCGACAGGCTGGTGAAGAAAGCCCTTGGCTTACAAAGGCATCTTAGAACCCACAATAGCGATAGAAGAAATGTTCGATCCCTTGAACTGATCGAATCAAAGATCCATCGTTTATCAAGGTATTACAAGAAAAGGGACAATATTGACAAGAAATGGAAATATGCTGCGGTTATAGCACAGGCGCAATAAACTCACGACTACTCGATGAACCCGCGAAATAGACTAGACGATGATCTCAAGTCTATTTCAGATAAAATTCGGGACCTCATAAGAAAAGACTGCAAAATTCTTATTCTGTCGAGCCTATCTGCAGATGGGATAGCAGCTGGTAGTATAGTTTTCCAAACTCTTGAACGATTAAACTCCAAATGTGTGTTGAGAAGCGCTCCTTCTATCACAGATTCTCTGCGTGTTGGAAACTCCTTTTCTGATGACTACAATTTATGTTTTTTGATAGATTTTGAACACGAGCCAGTCGAAAAGCTCGATAGGAGCCTTAAAAACGAATGGATACTGATCCAGCATCTATCAAATGAAATAGCCCCTGAATCTGATGCTGCTGATAGCCTGCGAGTTCTTAACACTAACAAGTACGAGCTCAATGGTTGGTCAGAGATAAACTCTGGAGGAATCTGTTATCTACTTTCGATAGCATTGGATACCAAAAATTCGGATCTATCTGTACTGGCTGTACTGTCTTCACTTGGTGAAAAACAGGATCTTGGAGAAGGTAGGTCGCTTTTGGGAATAAATGCTGAAATAGCTAAGGTTGCAGAATCTCAAGGTTTGATACGAAGCCAACGAGATGATCTTATGATGGTAGGACGCGAAGGGAGGCCAATACACGAAGCAATCGCTCTGACCCGTTTTCCATATATTGACGGATTAACATGGAACCTGCAGAGGGCTAGGTCAATAGTGGAAAATTCTGGGGTCAAGTTGAAGGAGGATGGAAAATGGAGAGTCTTAGCCGATCTTCAGGACCAGGAGAAATGGTCACTTTATGATGGGATTGCAAAATTCGTTGCCACCAATTCTGGCGCCGAGGGACTACCTTTGGAAGGCGTACGTGGAATCAATTACACCTTACTTATGGAAGACCGGGGAACCCCCCTTCGTGACGCAAGGGAGTATTCAGATCTCCTTGGAATATGTGCTAGAGCACAAAAATCAGGAGTAGCAATCTCGGTTTGCCTTGGTGACCGGTTCGAAATGTTAGCTAAAGCTGAAGAAAGCGTTGGTCGTTATCTTGACGATCAGAGGCATTCAATAAGTACTGTATTCCGAGAGAAATGGAGGATTTGGACTGACAGAGACATGGTCTTCATGAATGGAGAAGGCGCCGTTGCTGAGCATGCCCTCGAAGATATCTTAGCTCTTCTTGAATCCTCTCCACAATTCTTGCAAAAGATCCTCATAGGCAGGACAATAACTCACACAGGTACGTACAAGTATTGTTGTCGTATGCACGACTTACCAAAACATAAAGAGATGGCCTCAGCGATAATTGATTGTTTTAATGTTTCTAATGCCCTGCCACTTTCTTATGGGCCTTATATGCCATGTTGCGAGGTTCCCCCTAGCGATTTGGAAAGCTTTGTTTCATGTTTGAAAGCTGCATCCAGGACCCGTTAAAATGCAAGAGTCTCTCATTAATAAAATCACCATAGATATAGAACTTGATTTAGAAGATGAACGCAAAAGAGATGCAATAATGAAGTCACTGGTTGCTGACAACATTAATTTTCCCCAAGGTTTGGAAATGCATATGCATCCTCTTTCGCAGAACATGCTTTTAATCCAATTCAGCACTGAGGGTTCTATAGAGACGGTCTCCAATACTGTTGACGAAGTTTTGAGCCATATTTCGATAGGGAAAATGGTGCTGAATGATGATTGATCCACGACTTTTAAAAGACGACCCAGAACGGCTACGCCAAATGCTTATTCAAAGAAACCTGACATTTCCTCTAGATGACTTATTATCGCTTGATAAGAGAAGACGTGCTTTAATCTCCGAGAGCGATTCTGCAAGGCATAGGAAGAATCTGATTGCTCAAATGATTGCGAAGAAGATAAAAACTAGAGCGGACTGCTCTGAAGAGCTGAGAGAGATGAAATCCCTCGGCGATAAAATTTTGGAACTCGATAAAGATCTTGAACGAACAGATGCAAACTTTAAGCATTTGATAATGAGTCTACCTAATTTGTTCAGTAGCTCCGTCCCGGTAGGTGCGAATCAGCAAGATAATGTCGTAATTAGATCAATAGGAACACCTAGTAAGTTCGATTTCTCTCCTCTTGATCATGTTGATCTTGGAACCAAGTTGGACCTATTTGATATAGAGCGTGCCGCAAAAATTTCTGGATCTCGGTTTTACTTCTTAAAGAATGAATTGGTTAAGCTGAATATTGGACTGCTCCACTTTGCTGTGGATTACTTAGAAAATCAAGGATACGTGCCTATACAACCTCCTTACATGATTAGAGGGGAGCCGATGGAGGGCGCAGTCATATTGGAAGATTTTGAACATGTCATCTATAAAATCCACGGAGAAGATTTACACATGATTGGAACCTCAGAGCATGCAATGGCTGCAATGCATATGGACGAAATTCTTGAAGGGGCTTCACTCCCTTTGAAGTACGCTGGTATCAGTCCGTGTTTTAGAAAAGAAGCGGGTGCGCATGGAAAGGATACGAAAGGGATCTTCCGAGTTCATCATTTTGACAAGGTTGAGCAATTCATATTCACGCGACCGGAGGATTCAGAAAAGGCGCATCAGAAAATGGTAGACTTGGCCGAGAAATTTTACGAAGAACTGGGAATCCCCATTCGGACTGTCCTGTTGTGCACGGGGGACATGGGCAAGACTTCCTCGAAAACTTACGATATAGAAGCATGGATGCCAGGACAAGACTCTTACAGGGAGATAGTGTCAAGCTCAAACTGTTTAGACTATCAATCTAGGAGATTACGAATAAGATTCAGAGATCGCCCCGATGAAGAAACTCGTTTAGTTCATACCCTTAATAGCACTCTGGTCGCGACAGGAAGAACGTTAGTAGCAATTATGGAAAACTTTCAGCGTGCTGATGGAACGATAGAAGTACCACATCCCTTGAGGAAATACATGGGGATTGGTGAGATTTCAGGCCGATAAGAGCTCCAAAAATGTGGTAGGTTAGTATTATTCTAAATAAAACAATGTGCTAACTTTCAATCAGGTACAAAAATGAGGGGAAGTTCGTCTGCGATTGCTAGATCACTTGCCACGGTCTGGTCGCAAATGTTACGCCTAAGCCAGCCCCAATCAATATTACTTGATACATCACGTTCTCCCATGGAACTGGCTTGAATATCGGTTCGCCTGTAACTTGAACAGTTTGTCCTGGGCCCAGTCCTGGACCAATGTCTTGAATATTGAGTTGTGTATGGACATGATAAATACCTGGTTCTAACGCTCTGACGGTTAGTGAGTATGGTATTGTAGCTTCTGGTTCAATGTTAAAGACGTTGCCGGGAGGATCACGAGCTATAAACTCCCACCTATTGCCTGCGTTTGTCGATTCACTGAATAGCGACAACCAGGCTCTAAGTTCTCTATTTACCAAGCTTTGAAGTGTACCCGTTACTGTTAGCTCATCGCCGGTCTGAAGTGTCTGACCAGAAAAAGATTCATCTTGAATTCTCACAAACCTACTCTGGAGTTGGGCCTGAACACCATGTCCCTCTACAGAAGGCATAAATGCGAATGCACTAGACATTACTACTACTGCAGCCAATCCTGTCAAGACTATAGCCTTGTTAATCATTTTGTCGTTTCTAAGCGATACCAGAAGAAACAAAGATATATATTTTGCTGTTATCGCCTGGCCATCTTCAAATCCGCCTTAGAGTGCTACCCGGTTTTTAATATATCAAATTTTTTGAAATAATTCATTGTTACCAGAGAATTTCCTTTCACTGTGACTTTGAATAAATATGATCCTGGATGTGGGATCTATTTTTGCTAACCCATTTTCAAGAGAGTTTCAATTCGCACAGCAAAATTTAAAAAGGTAAGTACCGATTAGGTATTGTATAAGATGACTTTACCAAAGGGATTCGGACCGGGTGGAAGACGGGTTGAAGGCGGCGGTAGTAGAGATGATGTAGAGAAGATGATCGGACGCAGAGTCGAAAACATGAAAGGGATCTTAGTTTTAGGCTTAGCATTATGTTGGGCTGCAACAGCTGGCGGTGTTTATGTAGGAGTCACTGTTTATCCATGGGCGTATCCCCTACCAAGTGGATTATATGCTCTCTCTGTGCTAACTGTTATCGAAGCTCTTGGCTTCATCTGGATGTGGAAGATCTGTACAGAAAAACCTCTGCGTCCATACTAGCTTTATTCTCTATTTTTTAGAGACAAGTTACGCCTTTTAATCTCACTTTTTTCTAAGCAAGTTTTTGAGCGTTGATAAATTTTATATACAACCTCTAGGAGAAAGTTGTTAATGGTCTGGCTAAGACGCACAACGCATTATCTGTTCATAGTTGTCGTAGCTGTTAACAGCACGCTGCTGACTATTAATGCTGGAGACTACATATTCTACACTGATTGGGCGTGGACTTCATTCGTCGTGTTCTCTATATCGCAGTCAACGATGCTTGTTGTGGGTGCCATCTATTACATGTTGTTTACGGGAGTGCCAGGGACAGCAACCTACTATGCCACTATAATGACGATTTATACGTGGGTTGCAAAAGGAGCTTGGTTTGCTCTTGGATATCCATATGACTTCGTTGCGGTACCGGTTTGGATTCCATCTGCAATGTTGCTGGACCTGACATACTGGGCAACAAGAAGGAACAAGCATGCTGCGATACTAATAGGAGGAACATTGGTTGGACTTTCATTGCCATTGTTTAACATGATCAACCTATTGACCATACGCGATCCGTTAGAAATGGCATTCAAGTATCCTAGACCTACTCTACCTCCATACATGACCCCAATCGAACCCCAAGTCGGTAAATTCTATAATAGTCCAGTAGCCTTAGGAGCTGGCGCGGGAGCCGTGCTATCTGTGCCAATCGCAGCTTTAGGTGCAAAACTCAATACATGGACTTACAGATGGATGGCCGCTTGGAGTAAGTGGGACTAAGCCAAAATCAGCCAATCCTTTTTCTTTTTTCTTTATCTTTTCAGTAATTTTCAGTTATATCCTAGTAACTTTGACATGATTCCTATTCCAACTGTTTTCGATTATTTATATTTCAACTATGTTTAATACATGACAGCGAAGCTTGGCTATGCCAAACAACGGTAATTACAATCATAAATGAAGTAGGTTAGTAACTAGCTATTCACTCTCAAAATATCCAACAAGTTGGAGATATCAGAGTTAGACCGACCATCGGTTAAAGAGACTCTCTGGCTTGATGGTGGATTTTTGGCATAGTCTGGGATCTTTGAAGCAATTCTCTCCTCATAGGTTGCGACCATCTCGTTTTGGTAGAATACGCCGATAGGTATCCTTTTGCCCCATTCATATGACTTCAAAATTGCATTGGACATCTTACTATCTGCTTCATCTTCTAAGTGAACAATTCCATCATATCCTTCTCCTTCGAGTTTGTACGTTCTAGGAATCTGCTTTCCTGTTTCTGGATCTAAATTATCTGATCCTTGATACCACTCTCGGGTATTGATATCGTTGTAAGTGGGACATGGTTGCAATACATCAAGGTACGCCAAGCCTTTGTGTACAATACCCTGTTTTATCAAATCTTTAAGGTGCCGAACGTCATACGAGTAACCCCGTGCAATAAACGTAAAGCCGGATACAGCCGCAAGCGCAAGTGGATTGACTGAATTATTAGAATTCGGTAGTGGAAGTGATTTAGTCTTCAAACCTAGCTTTAACGTTGGTGAAGCTTGTCCTTTCGTTAATCCGTATACTCCGTTGTTAAATATGATGTATAACATGTCAACATTTCGTCTGCCAGCGCTAACGAAGTGACCAGCGCCTATTCCCAACCCATCGCCATCACCTCCGACAGCTATAACTTCTAGCTCAGGATTGCAAAGTTTTGCACCCTGGGAAAAAGGAAGTACCCTTCCGTGCAACGTGTGTATCCCATAGGTGTTAATAAAATGCGGCGTTTTGCCCGAACATCCAATGCCTGAGAAGATAACGGCTCGGTGCTTCTGGATCCCCATCTCTGAAAGGGCCATTTGAATAGCGTTAAGGATACCAAAGTCACCACACCCTGGACACCAGTCATTATGAACCTCTGTCTTGTAATCACTAAGCTTAAGCGCCATGTTTTAAAATGATCCTCCTAGGAGCCTCTCCCAAGATAATTCTCACTAGTGCATTATAAACTTCACTAGATGAAATCGGTCTGCCATTGTACTTAACAATTAGATGATCCATGCTGATACCAATATTTTCACTAATGAGCAATCCGAGTTGTGATGAGTAATTCATTTCAATATCCACTAGCTGTTTATGGTCGCCAATTAGGGTGCGCACTCTTTCAATTGGAAAAGGATTCAAAAGACGCAATTGTACAAATCTGATCTTTTTTCCTTCATCTATGAGCCAGTCCATTGCATCTAAAATAGCACCCTTTGTAGAACCCCAGCTTATAACGGTCAAAGAATCTGGTTCATCAGTTCCATACAAGGTAGCCTTGTCTTCGTCTCCTATCTGCTCGATAGCAATCCTTAATTTGTCCATACGCTTATCCATCATCGCCGTTCTTATCTCTGGGTCCTCTGTAATATGACCTTCTTCGGTATGTTCATCACCTGTATTCCAAAATATTCCATTTTCTGTTCCAAGCAAAACTCGGGGGGATATGAGGTAATTTGCATCACCGTTGTTGCTGTTGTTCTTGTTATCTCGGATCAACTTAAACCTGCGATAGTGGCTGGCATGACCCAAATCAGGCGATATATCAGATACATTTTCCATAAGCAAACCTCTGTCGATCAAGATTCTTTGTTGATCAAATATTTTGCAAGTAGTGATGCTATTTGCAATTGCTTTGTCGAGCAGATGAATCACAGGCATCTGGAATTTTTCTGCAAAATTGAAGACCTTAATGGTATCATAATAGCTCTCTTCAATATCTCCTGAGGCGAACACAATTCTTGGAAACTCTCCATGTCCTGCCTTTGTAGCAAAAAGGAGATCCCCCTGCTCGTGCCTTGTTGGCAAGCCAGTCGCCGGTCCAGTCCTTTGGTACAAGGAAACCACTATTGGGATCTCGTTCATACCCGCCCATCCGAGGGCTTCAGTCATCAGAGAGAATCCTGGACCTGACGTTGCGGTTGCAGAACGTGCACCGGTAAGCGCTCCTCCTATTGCCATGGTTATGGCAGCTATTTCGTCTTCCGTCTGTAAAACTAGTATGGAACCGTCCTTACCTTCAGCTTGTGGCACTATCGCATTTGCCTCAAGAAATTCACTATCATCACTGGCAGGTGTTATCGGGTAATAGGTCTGAAATTTGCAACCAGCAGTCAATTTACCTAACGCTGACGATTGGTTACCTTGAACTAGTATCACGTCAGGCAGGGGTTTCTTTGTAGCCAAACTAAAAGCAAGACCACTTGCATCATGATGTGTTTTACTATATTCATAGGCATAATTGGCTGCCATGACATTCAGCTCAGCTATTTTGGGTTTAGATCTGAAAATGTATCTGATTGCGCTTCCGAGGGTCTCAAATGGAAAGCCTAGTAATGCCATGGAAGAAGATAATGACATTACATTGATCATTCTTGACAATTTGCTTAGTGAATGATCTTCAATCTTGGTTGAGAATTCTTCAAGCAACTGAAAGTAAGGAATACTGAAAAGACTTACGCCGCGACCAGATGCATAGTCTAAAATTCCTTGAACAGTTAGAGGCTTACCTTCCCCTTCTAGAAGACCGACCAATCTGTCCCGAAAAGCATCATCCAAAGTTGGTACCTCACCGATCTTTACGTCTACGAGCTCAGAGTCGTAAACGATTCCGCCCCCTTTGACAACTGAACCAGCATGCCTAAGCAAAGTTTCCGCGTCAAATGAGACAAGCATACTAATCTCATCCACATGAGATCTAATCTCTCTCTCGGAGATTCTAACAGTAAAGTAACTATGCTCTCCTTTTATGTTAGAGTAATACTCACGCTTTCCAAAAACCTGTAATCCTCCCTCTGCACATGCTCGTGAAAAGATATTTGCAGCTGAATCCACGCCGCTACCTTGCGCACCGCCAATAAGCCAGTTGAGAGAGTTCTCCAACTTATTCGTAAAGGACATCGATATTATAGCTTCTTATTTGCCAGCTTTTATTAGTTTACAATTTTATTTCGAATTAGATTTCATCCGCCACCGGTTGCAGCATCATACAGACAGCATTCACATTTATCTCGTTCACCACAATATGGACAAACACACAAGCACGCTTCCATAGCATTACCGCATATATCGCACGGCGGAGGATCCACGTTGGTGTCATCAACCATGTTTTAAAATATTTAGTTGGTGAGTTATTATACTTTTAATAACTCAATTTGAATAGGATCCAAATGGGAAATCATTCTTCAATATAGATTGATACTAATCTCTAAATAACTGTTGGAAGTACACTTCTTTAAATGACGATATCTCTCGTTCCATCCGAATTTGAGCAGAGTAATATTCAAAAGCGTGGTTCTAGTTCTCGTTCGCCATTTGCTGTTGGGACAACCTTGGTTAAGAGAGGATTCGCACACATGCAGAAACACGGCGTTATTATGGATGTCACCAATGTTGAGCAAGCGCAAATTGCGGAAGATGCGGGAGCAGTGGCCGTAATGGTGCTTGATAAACTTCCGTTTGATGTCAGATTGGCAGGCGGTGTTGCAAGGACAGCTAGCGTAAAGGTCGTCCAAGAGATAATGGACGCAGTTACAATCCCTGTCATGGCCAAATGTAGGATAGGTCATCTTGGAGAAGCTCAGATCTTGGAGGCAATAGGTGTTGATATGATAGATGAAAGCGAGGTACTCACCCCTGCTGACGAAGAAAGCCATCTTTGGAAATGGGATTTCAGAGTACCGTTTGTAAATGGTGCAAAAAATCTCGGTGAGGCTCTTCGCAGAATAGAAGAAGGATGTTCCATGATAAGAACCAAAGGCGAACCAGGGACTGGCAATGTAGCCGAAGCGGTGGCACATATTAAAGCGGTCAACAATGATATACGAAGACTTGGATCGATAGTAGATGATGCACAAGAACTCATAAAGACATCAAGACAGCTACATTCGTCTCTGCGTGTAGTTGAAGAAACGGCCAGGTTAGGAAAGTTACCCGTTGTAAACTTCGCGGCAGGTGGAATTTCCACACCAGCAGACGCCGCACTTCTGATGAATCTTGGCTGTGACGGCGTGTTTGTAGGCTCTGGAGTTTTCAAGTCAGACGACGCTTCACAACGAGCTCAGGCGATAGTTCTCGCTACTACATACTTTGATGACCCTGCCACTGTGCTTGAATCGCAGAGAATGGTTGACGAAAAGAAGTCAATGTTGGGGCTTGATACTCAAAACTTAGCTTTGAGGATGCAGGAAAGGGGACCATCTGTATGAGGGATAAGGATCTAATAATAGGGGTACTGGGAATTCAAGGAGATATTGAGGAGAACGTTTCCCAAGTTGAGACCGCTTTTCATTCTCTTGGAAAAAAGGGCGAGGTAAGGGTTGTTCGACATTCTAAGGACGTTTCCGGACTAAGTGGCTTAATCTTGCCTGGTGGGGAAAGCACTGTAGTCAGCAATTTAGCTACAGTCAACGGGGATCTTTTTCATAAAATCGCCGATGCGGTGTCCCGGGGGATGCCCGTACTAGGCACTTGTGCAGGTATGATTATCCTATCCACCAGAGCTTATGACAGAGTAATTGGACAGACAAAACAAAAGTTACTCTCGTTGTTGAATATTGTAGTAGAAAGGAACGCTTTTGGAAGGCAAAAGGACTCCTTTGAAGCAGACATGGAAATCCCTCTAATGGGAAAAAAGCCCTTCAAAGGTATATTTATTCGAGCTCCTATAGTGTCAAAAGCAGAGGCTGGTGTTCAAGTTATTGCAAAGATGGAAGACAAAGTTGTAGCGGTTAAACAAGACAATATTATTGCCACCGCTTTTCATCCTGAACTTGGCTCTGACATTAGATTTCACGTACATCTTATCAAGTCCGCTTCTGATTTCAGAGATCGCACCATTACAATGCGGGGGGTGGGATTCGAACCCACGAACCCCTGAGAGACGGGATCACCTATAACTGTGATCTTAAGTCCCGCGTCTCCAAGCATACGATTACAATTTGGCCAGGCTCTACAACCCCCGCTGCTACTTTAAAGGACGAATCGACATGTCCTTACTTAAATCTTACAGGGGCGGGTAAATTTGACAACCGGCCATCAATCGTGCTATTTTCCAAATTCTCAAGAATACTCTGCTCGCACACTCCTCTCACGAAATACGAGAATTCAATGCTAGACTACACTAACATATTATATATTTGGAACTCCTATTATCGCAATCTCAGCCGAGAATGCGAAAGTGGATATAAAAATGCAGTTAAGCTTATGTAGGTGGCAGTAGCGAATGTTATTTCCTACATTGTAGGGTCTCATGTGTGCCTTGATAGCTCAGTCTGGTAGAGCGTTGCCTTGGTAAGGCAGAGGTCCCGGGTTCAAATCCCGGTCAAGGCTTATTTTCATGCTTAAAATCTTGATAGTGGGTCAGAACCCATACAGGCTATCTTTCCAAAAGCAGCAAGAACATTACCGAAAACGGTAAGCCTCCATGAACCAAAAGTCACTGAATGATGGTCTCCTAATTTCCGAGCGGCCTTACACATTGTTCTGTTAAAACATAGGTCTTCACAAGCAAAACTTTAAGCATTCTTCGGATCTCACTAATATCGACCTCACTTTCCCCTTTAGGCTTGGTATCTTGCTTATACTTGGAAATGCTCAATCCTTAGGAAGGACTACTTTATACTTATTGATTCAGATAATAAACAAGTTACTAATTCCGGAGATGTTGAATTTGCTTGTATTACATCCTACCTAACAACAAAAGCCGAGATTGTATAATAATACAATACTTGTAGCATGATGCTGGCATTTGTACTTAGTTTTGCAATGTATTGGACTTTGGATTTC
>JBOGPP010000241.1:0-6371 GCA_050748485.1 Nitrososphaeraceae archaeon
TTTCCTTTTTGCGACAACATTTTGTTCGAGTGCTGGCAACAGCTTAGAAATGCTGTCAAGATACATCTGAACATGTGGCTCAGCAATCCACATTTTTTTCTTCTCGTTCTCGAAAAGGTATCCATACCTCTGAGAACTTCCTACCCTCTCCCTAGATTCGAGTAGTTCTAGGTACTTTGCAGAGATGGTTGTTTCATCAAAACCATGTTTTCGCGCTATCAAGTCAATCACTTGATGGATACCTGATCCGTGTTGAGCTGCTTCTTTGGAGCGATAAGCAATATCTCTAGGAATGCCCAATTCTTGGGCAAGCTTTCTATGTACGTGTTTGCCAAATGCATCTGACACACCTTTGACATTCAACCGTAGATCTATCTTCATACTAAGTCTGATCAATTTTAAGTCAAGAAAAGGCTCCCGCATTTCAATGCTGTGAGCCATGGTAATCTTATCCTCCCTCTCCAAGGTCTCCTTATACAGCAGTTGTATGTCTTCATTCATGTAATGACGTAAACCAGCATACCCTCCACCATCTCTTACTATCGTGCTGTACCATGAATATCCTCCAAATAGCTCATCTGCTGCTTGCCCAGAAAACATCACTTTGATGCCATCTTCATGAGCTAGTTTTACAGCCGCATATACAGGGATCGCAACCTCTACTTGACCTGCATTTGTGTGTTCGATTGTATTAATTACCTCG
Organism: Nitrososphaeraceae archaeon; assembly: GCA_050748485.1. Lineage (GTDB taxonomy): Archaea > Thermoproteota > Nitrososphaeria > Nitrososphaerales > Nitrososphaeraceae > TH5896. The sequence continues at coordinate 704 of JBOGPP010000241.1, forward strand.
GGGATCATTTCTTCTACTTCATTGTGGGTTAGTTCATTTACTCTTAATTTCAAATTCAGTCTTTTTGCAATCTTTCTGGCAAAGGCTATATCACTTGAGCCTTCCACCCCACCGGTATAACATATAACTTCACGAACCATCTTCTTCGCAAGCCAGGCAATGATCACACTATCAATCCCTCCTGAGAATATGATGCCTATTCGATCAAAATCTTGAGTACGCTTTCTCATAGATGAAACTAAAGCACTTTTATACGCTTCAATTGCAGAGCTTAGTGTCTTGTACCGAATCTTTTGATTGCTCACAGGATTCTTTATAACCTTCTGCTGCTCACCAAATGAACCATCTGGCATAATAATTAAAACAGAGCCTGGATGAATTCTTAGGGTTGGTTCCTTTAGGCCGATCTTCCACAGCGCCTTTCTTTCAGATGCAAATGCCACTAATTGCGAGTTCTGACCATAGTAGAGCTGGCGGACACCCATAACGTCTCGGACTAGAGCAATCTCACCAGTTTCTTCATCTCTTATCACAATGGCGTACACACCATCCAATTCAGAGACTGTCTTTTTTATGGCATCTTGAAGATCTCTAGTCTTAGCATAATTGTCCTCAAAAATGTGTGCTATTACTTCGCTGTCAGTTTGAGAAACTAATCTGTGCGAACTTTCAAGTCTGTTCCTTAGCTTCTTGTAATTATAGATTTCGCCATTATGTTCTACGATAAACCTACCATCACAACTTCTAAATGGTTGCTGTCCACACGTTCCTCCTACAATTGCTAGTCTAACATGTCCCAATGCAGTGGAGCTGTCTGACATAGGATGCTTTCTCAGGTCACTTACAGAATCAGTTTGGACTGTCTGCTCCCCCGAGGTGATTGCTGCACCGTCTGGGCCTCTACATGCTATGCATGAAAGCATAGATTCTACTAAAGGCACTACATTTTCTCCGGTCTTACTCAAAATACCAACTATTCCACACATACTATTATCACTAAATCGACGAGGACCGACTCAGTTCCAAATACACAACGCTAGGAGCTAATTCAGTTCCGGTCATAATAGGTTACTCTCAATCCCTTAAAAGCGTTTTTGTTCGTCTGAAAACCAAATTGCTGATTATTCTAGAATGATACCGTGTACAAGCCTCTGTTCCTACACCTTGTGCTTTTCTTTACTGATTGCAAGGTCGATAGCCTCACGGAGCTCCGCATCATTCTTATTTGTAGAATCAATTCCCAACGTGTCTGCAATTGACTCAAGCTTCTCTCGATCAATAATTGATTTATCTATACCATCCTTAGCATTCATCTGGTTCAACTCCTGCTTTGCCTGAATTTTGGCCTTCTGATACTCTGAAGAAGCCTTTCCGACAGATCGTGCAATTTCAGGGATCTTCTTTACTCCGAAGAACAAGACAACTACAATAATTATAATAAAGACCCACTCCAATCCCCCAACTCCAAAAGCTTGCATCAAATGGCTTGAAGCGAACATCGATCTATGTACTATTCTGACCCTTCTGCATTTAAGTGTTAATTCTGGTGGACGGCAATGGCAACATTAGTATTTTGCCCTATGAACCTCTGCTTCTGAATTGGCAAGGCTATTGTTTTCATTCCTAGATTTCTTTATGACCAATAAACCAACCAGGTAAAGAATAACCATAGGGGCCACTACAAGCCACATACTAATACCTCCTCCATCTGGGGTGATGATTGCACCAAATATCACGAAGATTATTACGGCATACCTGAAGTTCTTTTTCCAAAATGCCGCATCGACAACTCCCGTCAAAGAGAGTGCATACATTATGGCCGGGAGTTCAAAAGCAAGTCCGAATGCTAACAAAAGCTGGAGCACGAAGGGGAAAAACTCATTTATGCTAAAGAAGGTGGCAACCCCGATAGATTCACCATATGCATAAAGAAAATTTAGGATAAACGGAATGACCAGGACGTAGGAGAAAATTACCCCAATAATAAAGAGAAGGATTGTCGGAACAAAGGTCTTTGCCGCTAGGACGCTCTTTGTCGATTTGCCAAAGGCAGGTGATATAAATGCGTACATTTCTCTTATTATTAAAGGCATTGAAATTAATACACTCAGCAAGACGGCAATAAACACTTGAGAGAAGAATGCTTGTCCGGGTGCAGTTTGAATCAATGAAACCTCAGGGGGAAGAAGCGTGTTCTTCATGAATGTCGTGAGCTGTATAGCAACATTATCAAACGGATTATAGTAAGGGTAGTAAATGGTGATATCAATTGAATCTTTTGTGACTTGATCGTCTTCGTAGGGCACTTCACTCAAAGTAATCATTCCAGTGCTAGGTACAAATGACAAGTGAACAGTAGTCATCCCGAAGCTGAGGCAGAATGCTGTTAAGACAAGCATGGCCACTACCACACGTATTAGTCTGAGGCGTAATTCGTCAAGGTGCCCGCCAATAGTCATTTCCACCGGCAAATCTATCGCAGATGGGTTAATTCCACAACTTACTAATATAATTGTGCCAAAATCAGTTGCCAGCGTTGAACCCATTTACTTCCTACGCTGAGAAAGCCGTTAAGAATTTCAATTTTATATCGCTGTTATAGATTTGGCATAGTGTTTAAATAGTTTCAGCATGAAACGTCATTTAGTGATATAGATGCCAGTCGCAATAATTCCAGATGTTAGCGAACAACACTGTATAGGATGTGCTCTTTGCGTAGAAATATGTACAGCGCTAGGTCCTGATGTCTTAAGAGTAAAACCAGTTGAAGGATGGAAGAGAGGAAAAGCATTCGTCTTTTATCCTGAAAGATGTATCTCTGATGGGGCCTGTATAGGCGTTTGTCCAACAAAAGCAATCTTCTGGATGAGACCTATGGAATATACTCCAGGTCAACCAATTCCACTCAAGAAGAATGCCTTATTCACAAAGGGCTGGGAAGAAGGTTAGAGTCGTAATGGCCTAAATTTTTTTTTCTAATTTTATAGCTGAACTTGAGCGACTCGTAGAGTTTACAATCGTTTTTTGGCCGATCTCAGTATGTCTGGTCGGAATCTAAATTCTTAGGACAATTGTTTCAACTAAGTGGTTGATTAGAAATGATAGAGAACATAAAGTATCACCTTATGTGGGTCTGGGGCCAAGAAGAAGGATTCATGAAACGAGGCAAGGAGGGAATGCTGGTGATAACGAATATGCGCATCGCATTCATAATGAAGACGAAAATGAAGTACAATGTTCATCAGGAATATTCACTGAGGCAGCTCAGACGGTTTAAAGATGAAGAATCTGTATTATTATCAATAGAATCTTATAATGAAATAGACCTTCAAAACGATTTGGCCGACAGCGATAAAAACATAGATATCCCCTTCAACAAGATAATCAAAATCGGGCAGGAAAAGAAAAGATGGGGAACCATGCTCAGACTAAAGTTTGCAGTAAACAAAAATACTAAAGAGTACAAGTTCATGATCGTGAAAGGATGGGTGAAATATCCTCTTAAAGACCCGGTATCGTTCCAACACTTAGATTGGGACCCGATTATTGCACTTTTGAAAGAATAGGCAATCCACTAATTTAGTTCAATTAGTCTAATACAATACTTGCAGGATGGGGAGTTCATGATCAACTTCAATGCCGACTAATGGCTTTCATAATTTTCTGTTTGGTGTGAAAATACGTCAATATTGGGCTTCGAGATCCCCGCTATGCCCCATCACTGTAAATTAGTAACTAAGTAAAGTTTCCTAGCTGCAAGCCGAATTAAAATATCTGAGAATTTAGGCCAGTTAAATTAATGCGATTACACATCAGAAGCTAAATAAAGCTTTGGGATTTGAGATGTTTGTGCCTAGAGTTCTCGTCGGCAAAAGATCGGACATACAAGAGGGTAAGTTTACTAGCGTTACAGTCGGGGGCAAAGAAATCTTAGTTGCAAACATTCAGGGAAGCTATTTCGCAACGGGTAATATTTGCACACATGAAGGCGCAGAACTTCACGAAGGTGAATTACATGATAAGCAGCTCATTTGCCCATGGCATGGAGCTAGATGGGACTTGACAACAGAACAATTGATTTGGTTCCATGAACTACTTGAATCAATAGGATCGTATAGAATCGTAATCGAAGGTGATACACTCTTTGTTGATATTTAGAAATAGGAAGTTCGAGTAGATAATGGGATTGCATTCCCACATATTTCAGGTTGTAATATTCCTTTCAATCCGGTATAATCGAGGAATCCGAGATCTCCTTTTAAAGTCTTCAAACCACTTCAAAATCGATGATGTGAGGTTGGGTTATAGTATTAGATTTAAGGGAAGCATAGTCTTAGGAAGCCTACAATCGGTCAACCTGATGGTCTACGCAAAGACCTTGAAAGGTAAATTCTTAGAGGCCAATCACAATTATATTGTCTTATATGAGCTAAATAAAATATCGCGAAGTTAGCCCAGACTGGTAAAGGTACGAGCTTCCCAAGCTCGGGATCGCGGGTTCAAATCCCGCACTTCGCACCTATGGATTCTATTGCGATACCACGCTAGATCTTGTCAGAAAATTACCAATATTAAAGAGATAAAAGTTTCTGGACATCAGAAAAGACGACGTTTTCAGAGTCCAGCATATATGAAACGATTCTTCTACGAACACACAAGACATCCGTTTATCAAAATCAAACTAATAAAATCGCAATCGTAAATTATCAAACGGCAACAGAAAGTGAGGCATTGTCAATAATTCTAGTTCAATTCCAATCTACTCTTGAGGTCCTTGAACCGATTTCTAATTGTAACCTCCGTTACGCCGGCAGCTTCCGCTATGTCCATTTGTGTGATGGTCTCTCCTACGTTTTTGGACGATAAGTACAATACTGAGCCAGCCAATCCCATTGGATCCTTCCCTGCCGAAATTCCGTGCTTGGTGACATTCTGCATGATACTCATCGCTTCACGTTTTGTTCTCTCACTCAGCCTCGTCTTATTGGCCACTTTTACAATGCATTTTATAGGGTCGACCATAGGAACCTTCAAATCCAATTCTAGGATGAGCAACCGGGTAGTCCTTGCTAATTCTTTTCTCTTAATATTTGTGAGATCGGAAATATCGCTAAGGGTTCTTGAAATGCCCATTTCTCTACAAGCTATGTAAGCTGCTGCAGAGAGCACTGATGGTATGGTTCTTCCTCGAACCAATCCCTTTTCTTGAGCTTTTCTATAAATATAGGCGGTTTTCTCGATAGCTGCCTCCGATAAGCCAAGCTTGTCTCTTATTCTTTCCAGAATACTGAAGGCATGTCGAAGATTCCTATCAGCAGGGGAATATGCTTGTGTCCTAAAATCCCAAGCTCTTAATCTATCCATAGTAGATCGGACTACTGCGTCTAATCCTTTCCCACTCGCATCTTTGTCAGATCGACCAATCACGGTGGCCAATCCCATATCATGTCTGGCCAACGACGTTGGCATTCCAGTCCTGCTCCTGTGATTGGCTTCCTCTACACTAAAGGCTCTCCATTCGGCTCTGTTTTCCTCGACATTCTCTAATATGACGGTACCACAATTACCACAAATAATTTCGCCAGAATCAGGATCTGCAATATTTTGATTGCTTCGATTGCATACGGGACAATTTATGGAACTTTTCATTATCTTATATAAAAACAGC
>JBOGPP010000242.1:0-4286 GCA_050748485.1 Nitrososphaeraceae archaeon
GATCATTACAGATATTGTATCATTATCTTAATATCATCTACAGATAAGTTATTTCTATGATCATAAAGGAAATTAGAAATTTAACTCATACGGATTTTGAAGAACTTCGTAACATATATGTTTCAACTTTTCCATTGGAAAACGCCAAGCAGTTAGACATATACTTCAATCATATCTACGATATGCTCAGAAACGATTACAGATATCATCTATATGCTGCCGTAGAAGATAGATCTATTATAGGCATCTCTTTACTATATATTTTTGAATATTTGAAAATGGCGTTACTTGACTATATGGCAGTTATGCCGAATTTTCAACGGCTTGGTATAGGTAGAAAGCTATTTGAATTCACAAATAATGAACTTAATCGCTTTATTCCAGATAACATAGGAATGTTGTTAGAAGTACCGAAAGAAAATGTATCTGATCCAGATGAATGGCTAAGAAGGAAGAGAAGGATCCAGTTCTACTCTACACTTGGAGTGAAAGTATTGAAAAGCGTTAATTATTTACTTCCAATACAAATAGATGGAGATGTAGAAGAGATGTATCTGATGATCAAACTTTCAAAGAATATAACTTGGATATCAAAAAAGAGTATCGTTGATTTCATTAATTCTGTATATACAGATGTTTATGAATATAGGCGGACTGATTTACTTAACAAAACCATCGCTAACTTGCCCGATGTTATTGACATTGAGGAACTGAAAGTGTAGGGTACCCGTATCAGACAATAATCCATAAATTAACCTTATTTATCATCAATAACCTGAACTTGTCTTCCTCATCTTCAGAACATAAAACAGAGGTCTGGTATGGGGCTGAGAATATAGTAAACAAGTCCTTGGAAGTACTATACTCTATAGAAAATCAATATGATCTTTGCATTTCACAAGGTGGGCTGAGCCCAATCTTATCTGAAGATAGGATAAGGGAGGCATATTATGATTTAAAGGCAAGAGGCGTCACAATTAGGATCATAACTGAGATTACTAAAGACAATCTAAATGACTGTAGAGAATTATTAGAGCTCGCAGAGATTCGTCATTTATCTGAAATGAGTGGTAACTTTGTCATTGCAGACAGAAAGAATTATGCCGCTGCAGCAGAACTGAACGATGTCTATCCTCAGATTACAGAACTTATTGTAAGTACAGTACCAGCCTTTGTGAAACAACAGCAACATTTCTTTGATATGCTATGGTCTAATTCAGTACCGGTTGAACAACGAATTACAGAAATAGAGGAAGGAGTAATTCCTGAAGTATTAGAAGTACTTAAGGAACCTACTGAAATAAACAATTTCGGTTATAGACTTGTTAAAGGGGCTAACGGCGAAATACTCATTATCTTTCATGCAGCAAACGCCTTACTTCGTCAAGAAAAAGCAGGAGGAATAGACTTACTTGTTGAAAACGCGATTAAATACAAAACACGCGTAAGGATCCTTGTACCCATAGAGGATAAAGTAAAAGATACGATTCAAAGGCTAGAACGTATCAATGGGATACAAATACGAAACATTGAACCAACAATGCAGACAAGAATGACTATCCTGGTAGTAGATAGGACATACTCGCTTGTAGTGGAGTTAAAGGATGATTCTAAAGATAATCTAGAAGAAGCTATAGGATTAGCAACATATTCTAACAGCAAATCAACAGTATTGTCCTATGTTTCAATTTTTGATACATTATGGAAACAAAGCGAACTGCGTGAGGAATTAATAATTCGCAGTAAGGCACAACAAGAATTCATCAATATTGCTGCTCATGAGCTGCGTACTCCTATACAACCAATATTGGGTTTATCTGATGTCCTTCTGCAGTCAGATATACTTTTTGATAGTAACAAAAATAATGAAATCAATCTTAAAGAAATGGTTCAAGTAATCGCTAGGAACGCAAGAAGGTTACAACGCCTTACTGAAGACATACTTGATATAACCAAAATCGAAGGTAAGACACTAAAACTGAATAAGCAGAGTTTTGATCTATCTAAAATCATAAGGGAGATAGTACAAGACTATAATGCAGAAATCAGGGATTCCGATAGGAAGCTAGCACTTTCTTTCTCCAGTTCGGAGGAACTAGAATCTGCTCTTATAGTAGGAGATCAGCATAGAATCAAACAAGTAATAAGTAATCTGATAGATAATGCAATAAAATTTACCCAAGAGGGGAAAATAACTATTGCAGCCGAGATTGACAATAAACGAAATCAGGTAACTGTTAAAGTAAAGGACACAGGTACAGGAATTGATTTAGAAATGCTACCAAAACTGTTCACCAAATTCGTAACGAAATCTAACAGCGGTACCGGTCTTGGGTTGTATATATGTAAGGGAATAATAGAAGCACATGATGGAAGGATATGGGCTGAGAATAATTCAGAACAAATTAGTCGTAAGAATGTTGACGTTCTTGGTTCGAATGATATATCGGGTGGTACTACGTTCAGTTTTTGTTTGCCATTAACCCATTTTTAATCTGTTTCAATTATATAGCTAATTTTCTGATCATTCAAACGACTATACTAAATATCTCGAAAACTATCAAAAGAAAGTAGAGTATGTATCGAAAAGGACTAATCCAGCAGGTTGGCCTATAGGTTACTAAAAATATTTCTTCAGTATCTCATCCAATCGCTCTTGAAACTTATTGTACAGATCAGTATCCTCTTTCTTATCAAAACTAATTTTTCCTACCTTTTCGACATTTCCTATTGCTTTATCAAGCTCTGATAAACCGATGGTACTTTTTGCTAGTCTGTTTGCCAAAAAGAATACGGAAGAAAGTAGATAATTAATTTTATCACTTTCAAATTCAATACTTTTAGAAGGAGGAAAGACATCGTCAAGACAACTTCTAAGATGTTGCGTGCACTCCTCTAAACAATCACTGTTCTCCTCGCATTTAGACGCTGCACTACTCCATCTCTCAAGACATTTAATGATATTTGCTGAAAACTCGGTCATCCCATTTATGTACAGCCTGTAATAAATAAAATACTTGCTAATATTTAGAAATTACTAATTGAATTCAAGGAGGAGCTGTGGAATATATGAGAATAATATCTTATTGGAGCATTAGAAAAACAAATGCATAGTCAATGGCTACGGTTTTGTTTTCTTAATTGCTGTTCAAGCTTGATAATTACAGTATTTTCTGTAACATCACAAGATGATTTTGCTTCAAATGCTACTTCTAACAGATATCTAGAGATTTCCTTAATCAAATATGAATACTTTAACCCCATATCATGCTCGATAATAATTTTACAGCTCTCCCCATTTATCTCACACCTATATGGCATCTGTGCTATTCTTAACCAAGTTTCTGCAATGTTTGAAAGGGAAGCAAGCGTAAACCCTCCCCGAAGGAATAAGCTCATATCTACAAGATCATTTTTTGCTGTATCCCGGGCTAGCTCATTTAGCTCATCTTCTGTGAGTTCATAAATTAATCTAATTAGAAATGATTTTGGCAAGTAGTATAGCTTAGCAGATGCAGCTCTACTGTGCAAATCTAAATGAGCTTTAATTATTTGATTGACCAGTGTATTAGCAGTGATATTTCTAGCGCCAGATACCTTGCCTAATGTGTTTAACTTTTCACTTGGTAGTCGGAAAGTAACACAAGTAGTTGACGACTTTGGAATCTTAATTGACTTCAAAGCAAATAGGATTAATGTTCAAGCCATATTTATGTATAAGTTGTATAAGTAGACATTCTGATAGAAAAGTATCTGAAACAGTCTATTGTGGATAATCCATCAGTTCTGTTCCCTTCGCCCATTTCATTCATCCATATAGTGTAAAATTATCACATATCTATTTCATTCTTTTCATTCTATTTAAGCAGACTTGTTGCTGCTACATACAGTTTCAGCAATTGTGTCTAATTCAACGATTGCTTCATAAACTTAGCAAATACACAGAATAAGTACGTTTCAATTTGTTTCCCATTTTTTAAATTGAAAACTAGGCAGTATGAATTTGTTTGATAAGCAGGATCAATGACATTCACATAATTAAGTCTCATTCTTTAAATTTCTGTAATCAATTACTTATAGGTAATACCTCGATCATCTCTATAAATACAATTACTGGACATTCTGTATGACCCGATTAAACAATCATGTCTTATGCGCACTCGACTAGATAATTAGTATCTTTACATCGCTTACAATAAAGATACCAAATTACCTTCGAATTACCACTAGCAGAATCGTTATTGATTCCACGTTTACTATAGACGTGTTTATTCCTCATTAACTAA
>JBOGPP010000243.1:0-9691 GCA_050748485.1 Nitrososphaeraceae archaeon
TTCCATTTTGCTTGCCAAATTTCCTAAAACGTCGACGCCCCCTGGTCCTAGCGGCATAGAAGAGGAATACATTACATTTACAGTTCAGTTTGAACTTATGCAAGTTATAAAACTTTAGGCCTTTTTCGCCGCCATAATGAAAAGAGTGTATCTGATCCAACTATTACATAGATGAGGCCTAGTCAGACGAATGTGCCATTTTCCTTTCCCCACGGGCATGAGCATAAATTGAACCACTAATATTCCCATTTTATGGGAAGAGGAAAGTTATTTTCCTTACAAAACGACAACCACGTCTAAAGCAAAATAACATTGTATAAACTCTGATGGTAATCTGTTTCTCATTAAGTGGCAGTGGAGAGAGGCGACTATTTATTGACAAATGATTATTATACAAGAAAAATAATAGGGGAAATATGAACTTAACCAAGAGTGTCTACCCTAACTTTGGAAATTCTTCTTTAAGTGGAATGTTGTCTTGAGACGTTTAATTGATGAGGTATGGGTGCTTTCTGATCTCGATGTTCCATTCCGCGGCTACGGAGCAAAGGATGGTGTTTTACGCTGTACACATGCTACTCCTAGGAATGGTTAAAATTGAAATTCAAGAAAAGATATAGGGTGGAAATCTATATGGCATGCATGATTTAGTCGACCCTTAAATTTAATGATGCATTAATCTATTGTTTCACCAATATTTTCCAAGTCGATTGGATGTTTCTGAGAACCTATTCCTAGTGCTTCCAACTTCGATTTAGCTATCCCCCCTTGGGTCAGAATTTCTTTGTTACCTAAATCAGATAGTACTACTTCACAATTATCTGCATGGGTGTCACCATTCATCGGATTGAAGTCGATTATAATATCATATCCATCTCCACAATCAAAATAATCTGGCCCAGGTCCGCCGATTAATACGTCATCGCCAGGCCCTCCATAAAGCTCGTCCTTTCCTTTATCACCTACTAAGAAATCACCTCCGAAACTAGCCATAAGAATATCGTCATTTGGACCACCATACAATCGGTCGTTACCATCGGAGCTGCTGAGCTCATCATTTCCTTCGTCACCATAAAGAGTATCATCTCCAACCGATCCGTGCAAGACATCATGTCGTTCTAACCCTCTTAGTGTGTCACCTGAGCTGCATCCAGTGCCTTCTGCTGTTATAGGACAACCAATGATTATGTCATCACAAATGGTTCCTTTGGTGAAAGTCCTTGTGCCGATGATTATATTTGTTTCATCGCAATCAGGACCGTTGTCATCGTTATTACTACCATCGCCATTTTTCGCCTGTGAATCATTCATAGCTTCTATGCTAACAATGAATCCAACTGTCAAAAGTAGCCCAAAAGATATTATAATTAAAAATGGTGACATACTCTTGTCTAAATGCATTGTATATTCTTATCAAGCACTTCCTAATATTGAATAACTGGAATTTCTTGCCCAAATTTTTACATAATGCTTTATAGTACAAATCACCCGTTAGATAGTCTTGAAGCAGTATTATAGAATTCTTCGCCAAGAGATTTCTACTAAAATTGTTTGCCGCTCTGCCGTTCTGTCATTAGGGAATTGGCGAAATGCCTAGTGAGCTGTATTCAGGAGTTTAGAAATTAACAACGAATATTATAAAACGAAGAAAAATTTAAACACAAGCAGGGTGATTCCCCCTTCCCCGTCAATATTAATCAGAAGATTGAGACCACTACTTTTTAGCGTTCATTTCACCCAAGTTGAGTCTTGCTTCCAGGACGTTAGAAATGGGAATAGCTTTCTCATCATCTGTGAGCAACGCTATTGCAGTTATGTTTTTTAGATTGTTATCATTTAGAGTAGTTGCGAGTTGGATGGTTCCTTCAGAGTTTGTGAGGTTCAATGGATGAGGTAGCGAAGAGGTTCTTACTAATGATTGGTTGGCAGCATATACTTCCATGATGGCGTTTATAGGGTTATCAATTAGCGATGATTCAGTTACATTGTAATTAAGAAGCAATTTGACTTGGTTTCCAGGACTATTGCTTAATGGACTCAGTGGCACGAAATGCGAGTAGTTTAATGTTTGAGATACGCTATCCGGAGAGTATTTTGGCAACAGCCTTATCTCATCCTTAACATCTTTTGATATTTCGTCTCTGACCGACGCTCCAGCTGAACTGGAGGATTGCTCCTGTGCTACAACAGGTTTTTGTACAGATTGCGGAGAGATTGCGATCGAGAGGCAAACAGATAGGAAAAGAAATCCCACCGAAAAGCCAAGTAGCACTACTTTTGAAGTCCTTCGCGAAGAGGTTTTCATATTCCTTTACCTACCATAATCTTTATAATAATAGCCTCAGAAAGCTCAGAAGGTTTATTCCTCTAAAAATATCAGTAATTAACAAACCTCTGAATATTATTGTAAGGCTCATATGGTAAGTTCTCAAACTTGCGTCTCCATGACAGCATTTCAGGTTCTTGTTCGGATACCTCCATGATCAAGATTGAAGAATTCGTAGCTATTTTCTCTAGTTTCTTCAACTTAACCAAGTATCACATTTAATGTCCTATTTGAGAATCGACATAAAAATCGGAGGTACACCTTGCAAGGTTGCGGGTTTATTGCAATAAATTAAACAATTCGATTCCACAGGCCGACGTGTTATAAGCATACATCCTAGTTTTTGTCTGAAATTTGAGATATTCTATCACGTAAGAAGCCTAATATGCCCATCATATAAGCAGTACACTATGCTCATTGTATTACCAGGGAATGTGGTGGTTTGATAAATGTATATATATTAGATGAATGAGGCATGACGTTGCAACACAACGCAAACCAATAATTTATTATAATTTGTGATCTAATTAAGATAGTATATGTCTAGAGATGTCAAGGTTAACGAGAGCCCTAATCATTTCATAGTATTGGATGCAATCGGAAGAGGGATGAAAACAGCAGATAAGATAAGCAAAGTGACTCGGCTTGATAAATCGGAGGTAGAACTAATACTTAACGACCTTGCAGTGCAGCGATTGGTAGTCCAAATGGAAAAAAAAGGCTTTTTTCGAAATAAGACAGAATTTGTCATCAATGAAACAGGTCAGAGCTTGCTAGACTCCAAAAAACACGAATTAGAACAAAAGGCCAAGGACCTTCAACAGGCCTACGGCAATGGCAATACCGCTCAATTGCAATCACTAATGCAAGCCGATAGGGCTTGGATCCCAATGATGCTTTTCTCTGGTCTTATAAATGTCATGTTTTTCGCTTCAATGATGTCTTTTATGGGTATGGCAATGAGTCCTCAGGAGAGCTCCATGGCCGGAGATGCCGGTAGTGCATCTGACTCGACGAATGCTGACTCAGATACTGCCGGGCAAGAAGACGCTGGTGCCACAGATTCCGGAGGCGACAGCGGTGGTGGAGGCTTCGAAGGAGGGGGATTTGGAGATTCTGGAATGGATTTCGGCGGTGATTTTAACTTTTAGAATGTCGAGTTCAGAAATTTCACTTGGTTTAAAATTTTGTGACTTTTCTTCATTCAGAACGCAAAAGAGAATCGTTTAGGTACGTGTTAATGGAATCCAAAATATCAACCAATTGGTTAAGCATGTATTATATCGACGAAAGCCATGATAAGGGAGGAGAAGTAACCAGGTCGTCCTGAGGGATGTGGGCCAGATGGGGAATCCCATCATGGAATATGCCCTCCACTCCTGAACCTGTTTATTTTATTGGATTTAGGAATACCGGTCTTGCTTTGCGACTGGTGTAATCGGAGTAACAAACAATTACTCTTGAGTGTGCAGCAGGTCTAGGTGATTCTGCGACGGAAGAAATGGTTACGAAAATCGCAAAAACAGGGCACCCGGTCAATGAGCTTATCGCAAAGAGATGGAGCGCAAGAGCATTTTCTACAAAGCCAGTGGAAAGATCTAAATTGCTTTCAATGATAGAAGCTGCAAGATGGGCTCCATCTTCCAGAAATGAACAACCATGGCGGTACATAATCTTCACTAACAACAACCCAGAGAAACTAAAGGAAGCCCAGTCTGTCTTACTTGAATCAAATGCCTACGCTAAAAGGGCTCCTATACTTATATGTGCGATAGCGAAAAAAAATTATTCTGAAGGAGGAAAATACAATAGGCTCCATTTTCACGATCTAGGAGCCGCGAATGAGAATATGTTTCTTGAAGCTTTTAATCAAGGTCTCATCATGCACGAGATGGGGGGCTTTGACGTTCAAAAGGCTATCGAAGTCTTTAATATTCCTGAGGACTTTGAAATAGGAGTCATGATCGCAATAGGATATCAAGACAAACACACTGTGCTTCCTGAAAGATTTCGAGAAAAAGCATTTTCCCCCCGAGAGAGAAGGAAGCTGTCAGAAATAGCATATGTAGAAGAAATTGGGAAATGTCTAGAATAAAATTTGTAAATTAGTCTCTCCAATCAATGGATTAGATATTACTGGCAGTCGGGTGGCTATAATCATTGTGGAATCAGTTTACAATCTGGATCGAATAGGAAACTCTCAACAGACACTATAATCTTTATAAAGTGTGTTACTGCTGAACGTAACTTATGATGCGGTGTTATGTATGACTTATGGGTTCGAATTCAACGAAACATTGGTTCGTGTAAAAATGACCTAGTGCATAGTGACAAGAGATATTCACTGGGTAACAAATCCAATTGACTTAAAACAGTACAAATAGTAATTATTGACGCTAGCGATCAGCTAGCTAACACCTTGAGCCGAATTGTGTGCTGAACAATCACATCTACGGTATCTGATAACTATTCTATTTTCCGTCACTGGATTTCCATGTACGACAGGGAAGAGGCCGCATATTTAACAGAGTATTCATTATCCAACACCTGTAGGGGGATGGTGCTCCTTATGTTCTAGTTTAACATGTTCTTCTTTTTCATTCATCGTATTAAACGTGATTCCGCAAATTTCACACGTGTATCGGGACGACGATGTTGATGTAGACATTAACCTAGCTAGACATTTAAGCAGTTACTCTTATAAAAGGAGTACTCCTGCAGCGTCGATACAGATTTTGTACGCTAAAAGTAACACCAATATTCTCTCCGATGATACTCATAAATCAGGGGGTAAATTTCTTGATAGCTGTATGACAAATAATTCCTAGATTTATCCTTCGTCAAACATCTAACCTAGCTACTCTTCTCATTCACAAAAATTATCGATTTTACGACCCCGACTGTTTCTATTCTAGAACAAAATTCAGTAGCCCAAAACGAGTATTATTTGGATCGACTCCCAAATATTACCTACCAGTTGATCCGACTTTATAACTTGCCGATTTCTTCGTCAAGGCGCTTCCTACGTAGTTTTGATCAGTCCATCTGCCTCATCGTCAATGACACTCATCCTACGCGCTCATACTTCTGTATCTCTTCGAATCACTTTTGTAGTTTCTATCAAGTATAGGTTCAAAAGATTTCCATTTGAGATTTATCCCCGACTCCGACACGAGGCTGGAGAGTTAAACATTCCATAGTTTTGCGCATTGAGAAAGAAAACAATATTACAAACGCATTCAGCAGTAAAGACATGTCTTCCGCTGATCCAATATCTACACTTTCTCCGTATCGGTATATCAATCTCGAGACCTTGAAAAGAAACGGAGAAGGGGTTACTACAACTGTCTGGTTTACGATAGATGGAAGGAAGATTAATGTTGTAACAAGAAATCAGACCGGTAAGGTAAAGCGCCTGAGAAACAATCCAAACGTACGTCTAGCTCCATGTGGTATAAGAGGTCATCTCAAGGGTCAGTGGTTTAATGGAAAGGCTTCTTTTGCTAGTCCGGAGGAACTAAATCATGCGTTGAGCTTGAGGAACAAGAAGTATGGATTGAGGGCCACACTGGCAGGGATCTTATCTAGAACTAAGGGAGAACCGGTGGGGATCATAATTAGCCTTGATCGAGTAGATTAATACTACACTTCTGTATAGAAAGAAATTGGAGCTTCAGCTAATAGATTTCCGATGTGGCTTTTTGACCAATTGCGACAGACATCTTATATTCTGCAAGAAGAACAGGCAAACTTTAGGATAGGAACTTTGCAAAATAAATTCATTGATATAAGTGCAGACTTGTTTAGTAAATATCGAACTATCAAAATTCTTCCAAGTTTCTTACGATGACAGTAAAAATATCGTAATCTGGATGAGACACCTGTACACGACCGAATCAAACCTGTTATTACATATTGTGAGTTGCCCTTAAACTCCTGACAAAATCTTCGAGTTTCTTCAAGGTCTCAGAATGAAGATGATGTTCTATACCTTCTGCGTCTTCGTTAGCGACATCATTCTGAACTCCAATCATCTTAAAAAACTCAGCAAGTATTCCATGCCTCTCGCGAATTGCTTTAGCCACCTCTATTCCTTTGTCTGTGAGACTCATTCCTCTGTATTTTTCATATCTGAGGAACCCTGTTTCATGGAGTTTTTTCATCATCCTTGTAACACTTGGCGAGGAAACATTGAGATAATCGGAAATATCAACTGTTGTTGCATAGCCCTTCTGAAGAACAAGTTCATAGATTACTTCGAGATAGTCTTCCATCCGATCAGTACGATTTTCTCTAATCGTGCGATTGGCATCGCGAATTGAAGTAAGCCTGGCATCAAGCTCGCCTTTCCCCTGAAAGAGCGACCCCCGATCGTGTCTTGCTGTTGGAGTTGATGAGGCATCTAATGTATCCTCTCCACCACCGCTGTCACTATGCATCATAAAATACCCTCCCATCATCTATAGTATTCATAATTGAGCATCCATCATATAAGTAAGCCCGTAAAATGCATTATTAATAGTCCAGTAATAAATCCTGCAATGACTGGGCAGCTGTACGATAAGAAGTCTATCATCAGAGTTCACGGTATGTATTTCCTATAGCAATTCGAAGGCAATTGGAGACTCGGAAAAGTTCCAGGGTTGATTATTTTTGCCAAAATCTCCAATCCCACCACTATTCGAGGTCCAGGTTTGCTAAAATAAGAATTTGCATTTACATAGTATACCTCTCCCCTCTTAACTGCGTCCAAAGCCTTCCATTCATCTTTATCGTTTAAAGCAGCCATTTCTTTGAGAGTCCTCTCGATGTCGAAACCGCATGGCATGAGAACTATCTTATCCGGTTGGCATTGAGAAATTTCGTCAACACTTATGCGACGCGATGGCTCTCCACGCGAGCTAATGCAATTTATCCCTCCGGCTATCTCTACCATTCGTGGTATCCAATGACCAGCTACATAGAATGGATCGATCCATTCTATACAGAGTACCTTAGGCCAGTTGAATTTCTCACCCAGTTTCTGCGATACCTTGCTTTTTACTCTGTCAATTCGCCGTCTTAGATTGGATACCATTATACGCCCTTTCTCCAATTTATCGACCTCTTTGGCCACATATAGGATGCTATCCAGTATATCATCAAGATCATGAGGGTCAAGTACGACCACATCAGGTTTGTATCCAAGTATTTCAAACGCTCTCTCTATTTCTTTAACATGGGGAGCACATACCTTACAAACACCTTGAGCAATTATGAGGTCTGGCATTGCTTCCTTTAAGACGTGGCTGTTTAACACATAAATCTCTCCTCCAGTGCTTGACAATTCTCCAATCCTTCCATCAATTTCTCGGCTGCTCATCAAAGAGCAATCTAGGGAAGAATTGACCACCTTTGGTTTTCCTCGAGCTGAATCCGGATATTTGCACTCATGTGTCACCCCGGTGATCTGCGTGTCTAGTCCTAACTCATAAAGAATCTCCGTAGAGCTGGGCAAGAATGAAACAATTCTCTTATTCAAATCGATTCTCCTGTTACTAACCTTTTCTAATAGCTCCAGTTCCTTTTACTTTTTTGCCTCGATAATAGGGCCAAAACACGATAAAATTTGTAGAAATCCTGATCCAAGTAAATAATTGCTTGGGCTTACGCAGGTGGTGGCGAAGTTAAACGAAACGCTTTGTTATTGTACAGGCTCTCAGCATATACCTAATAGTAATATCATACAATACTTGTTAACCAAGACTGATCGTCATTGTATCATCATATTAGTGATTTCAAAATGACTTCGGCGGTCAAATTGAATAATAGATTTTTATCTCCTTGCTCATGTTGAGTTAGTCACTCCAGGTTAGTCACGTTTATATGTCGGGGCGCCATATTCAACTGTAAGGTGAATTTGAAAGCAATGAGTTTTTGGAATATAGAACCTGACGGTTGGTTTTCGAGAGCAAGGAGATTACTGCCCTTGTCGGACAGAGAGATTAGACCAGCATTCTTTGATGAAGTGCTTACGGGCTTTTCAAAAATGGAAGAAGAGCTTGAACATCTAGAAAGTCAAGCGTCAAAAGAACTTATCACTGAACATGAAAATTCAGATGGAACCAAAGTTCGAAGAATAGGCCCGATAGTTTATGGGTATACTATGACGGTCGGCCCAGATGGTAAACCAGTAGTACGCGAGTTTGGTAACGTCAAGAGAGATCATAAACATGGCCTCAGTGCCGATATTAAACCAGCTAGGCCAGAAATTGGAGAGGAAAGGGAACCCATGATCGACGTGCTGGCAACAGAAACTAATGTCAAAGTGACCGTCGAAATGCCTGGAGTGGAAAAGGACAAAATCAAGATAGATGCCTATGACAACACCGTACAAGTAAGAAGCCTTGATCCTACAAGAAAATATCACAAAGTAATAGACCTGCCTACAGAAGCAGACGTAAAAACAGCCCGATCGAAGTACAACAATGGCATCCTAGAAATAACCTTTGACAAGAAAAAGGAAACAAAGCCAAAGGGAAAGCAGATCAAGATCGAATAGCAGAAACATATTCAGAACCAATCCTTTTTGTAGTATCGCTATCTTCTTGTCGAGGCTCACTTTTTTTTCTTAGTCAGAATTCGTTATTGACAAGTTGCGCCAAGGTTTATTAAGTAACAATTTACCTAGCTTTCATCAATATTACTTTAGAATATTCAATAAGTATGCTAATGGTCCGTACATGGGTCTATCAATTATTCAAACAAGATGTACTTTTTAATTCCTGTCTCGAGTGTATGTTAACCAATTTAGCTCATCAACGAAGTAGATAGTATTTAATGGTACCTGAGTGTCGATGATAGGTGTGCATCTCAGAGATTGCAGCAATTTCATTGAGATTCAAAAAAGATCGGCTTCCAAAAAAAACAAACATATGTCGTAACTAATGTTTGCATACTCCATTATTTTCCTTGCATGATACCGTGTCATGGAATTCTGTTTTAGTCCCAGCGACTAACACGGGAATTACCAAAAAAATCGTTTCTTTACTTTCGTAACAATTGTATTACCAGCTGGTATGCCGAATTTACCAAAAAAACTTACCTGCTTCTTGAGGGTTCTAGATACTGTCCCTGCATCACTTGCCACTCTAATCCCCTTTCTTGTCAAAGCGTATTGACCTTCATCAGTTTGATATAACAAATCTTCTTCCACCAGTTTGGCTAGCAATGGATAGACAACTTTAGGTGATGGTTTCCATGACCCTCCACTTTTTATTAATAAAGTTTCAACTATCTCTTTCGCATTCATCGGCTTATCCTTAAGCATATTCAAAAGGTACATCCGGGGGAAGCCTCTATTTAGCAATGCGGTAGCCTTGTCTG
>JBOGPP010000244.1:0-10049 GCA_050748485.1 Nitrososphaeraceae archaeon
CTACAAGGTACGGTTGGGAGAGAATTTCATATTGGCTCCAGCGCCTTACAGGCGTATTCCTGCTAATATATTTTGTTGGACATGTCATCGAAACCAGCTCTCTAGTCGACGGCAAAGATGCTTGGAATGCCATGCTAGAATTGACTCAGACTACATGGGGCCATCTATTCCTGATTTTAGTAATCGGAACAAGTACTTTCCACTCTGCCAACGGGATCCGATTGTTGTTTACCGAGACAGGTAGAGGACTAGGTAAGCCGGGTAGGCCAGACTATCCATACTCTCCCGTTTCGCTCAATTATCGGCAGAAATCCGGAATCTGGATAGCCTTGATTCTGGCGGCTACTGCGATGTTATACGGGGCGAATATCTTATTTGCAGGTGAATAGACTAATTCATATAATGGAGATTCGGAGGTTATTGTAAAACACGTTGATTTTAAAAGAAAGTCAGATAATGAAGATACATTATATCTCAGGAATTGCTGCGCTCTTCGTTGTCGCGGTGCACATCATTATGAGACTAGTTATGCCTTTTTCTATGAGTTTGGAATACGAGAATGTCATTGCGAATTATCAGAATATTGCCTATGCAGTGCTCTTGGAATCCATTCTTGTGCTGATTGCCATTCACGGATTCAACGGGCTAAGAATTATCTTACTAGAATTTAGACAGAATTTAGCTTGGGAAAACGGAGTGACTGTTTTTACATTAATAGCAATGATTGGAATTATTGCATATGGCACAAGAACAATAATAACTGCTAACGGATTGGGTTAATTGACACCATGACAGCACTAGCTAATATTAAAAAAGGCCGAACTAAGCTAAGCCATGATCAGAAAAAGGAAAGCAGAGCTGAGAGCAACCGGAGAGTGGTCAACTTAAGAGTCTACAGGGGGAACCCCAAGCAAGGTGAATCCTCAAATTTCGACAAGTTTGAGGTACCTATTCAGCGGTGGACTACTGTGTTGGACGCCTTGTTGCATGCCAAAAGCTATTTGGACAATAGCATAGCCATAAGATATTCTTGTAGGATGGCATCATGCGGATCCTGTGGCATGAAGATAAATGGAATTCCAAGACTCGCATGTTATACTAAGATCTCTGAGATCGATGAGGATATCATTACCTGCGAGCCTCTTCCTAATTTTCCAATAATTAGAGACTTGGTCACAGACTTTTCAGATTTTTTTGAGCATCATCGGTCAATGGAGCCTTTTATTCACAATCCAAATGCAAATATTGTAGACAAGAACAATCTCACAGAATCTATACAGTCGCCTGAAGATGTCGAGAAGTATTTGCAATTTTCATATTGTATAAAGTGTGGCCTGTGTTACTCTGCATGTCCTTCCGTAGGTTCTGATACAAAGTTTCCAGGCCCGCAGGCTTTGGCCCAAGCTTACCGATATTTTGCCGACAACCGAGATGATGCCACCCAGTCCAGATTGGACATTGTAGACAACAAACACGGCATTTGGAGGTGTCATTTTGCAGGTTCTTGTAGTGTGGTGTGTCCTAAAGGAGTCGATCCTGCGCTCGGAATTCAATTGCTCAGAGGACATCTTGTGAGCATTTCGAAAAATGACAAAAAGTTAGCTGAAACACGAACCAGAAGCTTGGGCAAAATATGAATTTGCCAATTGACCTATTACATTAGTCCTTTGCCGCAGAATGGTTAGACAAGCACGCAATTTCACAGACAGTTCAAGTTACATAAGAGTGATCTAGTGGGTTCATATCCGATATGCTTTCACGATTTTGGAGGAAGGTTGCTCTCATTTACCTGTTTGTTGATCGCTTCTGCCATGAAGTGGTTGCTTACATTCACCTTAACACCTTCAATACCATTCAGCTTGTAAACGTTGTCCCTGACGTCCTGTGCTATCTTGAAACCAAAAACGGCTGGACAGAAGGGGCTTGTAAGATGCAAATCTATATCCACACTACCTTCTTTGATATCTACATTGTCTATCAACTCCAACTCCATAATTGAAACTCCTATTTCTGGATCTACAATTTTGGTGAGTTCGTCGAATATTTGTCTTTTGACTTGCTGAATGTCCTGATTCATCTCTCCTTTGATTTGGAGCAATCGATATATAACTATTAACGAGCTGCTTATCTGAAACATGGGGTCCAATTATTGTTTTTAGTAGGGTACTCAAATCCATTTCTACCCCAGTAATAACCAGGGATGAGAGCTAGATCCGTATCGATCGTGAGTGCATCGGCTATTAAGCCACCATTAGAAGGATTTTTTTGTCCACGATAGTCTTACATTTTGTGGGTGATTCAGTTAGGAGCACTTCTATGAATGACGTTACCGTGCACAAGAACTGCTAATGAATGTTTTACGGTCAATGGTATTTTCCATGATTGCAAGGCCACACGTGACAACTCATAATTGAAGTTTTTGTCATATTTTTAATCTCCATTTAAGAGATCAGGTCCCTTGTTGTGTCAGCAAAATGTTAAATCAAGGTACTGTTCTTTTATCCTATGTATAGATCTAGGCCCGGAGGTTCAATCGATCGTGAGATTTTGAATTACCTTTCTTCCCTAAAGGATGACGTTGCAGTTTTATTCTATGACATAATTGGAAGCGAGGCTCATATGATAATGCTGCACGAAATTGGATATTTGTCGAGAGAAGAATTAGCCGAGATCTTGAAAGCTTTGGAGGAAGCAAAACTCCATCCTGAACCCGTCATGAAAAAAAATGAGAATGAAGATGTCCACGAATCTATAGAATCTTTTGTAGTTGAGAAGATAGGGATGGATAAGGGGGGGATGTTGCAGACCGCCAGGTCTAGAAATGATCAGGTTATGACAGATCTTAAGATGAAAGTCAGGGATGACATCAATGAGGTCTGTGTTCTTTTAGGAGACATGATAGAGTCCCTGCTTAAAAGAGCAGATTCCAATAAGGACTCGATAATGGTACTTTACACTCACCTTCAACATGCCCAGATTGGAACATTTTCTCATTACCTCCTCTCCTATACGGAGTCCCTCTTTCGTGACTTGGAAAGGCTGGAGGATTCATACAGCAGGATTAATCAATCGCCTCTCGGTTCGTTGGCCATTGGGGGATCCATATTTTCTGTGGATCGAAATCGGACAGCCTCACTATTGGGATTCGACCAATTGAATACCAATAGCATCGATGCAACAAGTTCTAGAGACGTAATTCTCGAATATCTTTCTTGCCTAAGCATACTTATGATTACCTTGAGTAGGATCGCTGAAGACCTTATTCTTTGGACTACTAATGAATTCGAATATATAGAGCTAGCAGATTCTGCCAGTTCTACTTCGAGCGCTATGCCCCAAAAGAAAAATCCTGATCCTCTCGAGATATTGCGGTCAAAATCGGGAGTAATTCTTGGAAATCTTACTGCATCAATGGCAATATTGAAAGGCTTACCATCAGGATATAGTAGGGATTTACAAGAGATAAAAAGCCTTGTCTTTGCTTCGACAATAACGACTGAGAATTCATTAAGGATACTTAGATTTGTCATTGATTCCTGCATAGTCCACAAATCCCGAATGCTAGAGGTTGCCACTAAGAGTTTCGCTAATGCAGTTGACGTAGCAGAACTTCTAACATCTAAAGTGTCCCTAGACTTTAGATCTGCGCACAAACTAGTAGGCTCTCTTGTTAAATTGGCCCTGAGCAGTGGCAAACGTACATTGAAAGATCTTGAAGGGAATCAGATTGAGCAGCTGTTACAAGCATCAGAATATCAGATATCAGTGGAAACATTAAGAGAAATAATTACAGCATCCAGCACCGAAAAATCTCTGACCTTGCGGAAATCAAAGGGCTCACCAAATCACTCCGAGCAAGTTGAAATGATTCTTCACAATCAGAGGAGGCTACAAAATTTTAGAGAACGAACGGAAAAAAGAAAGAAGGCAGTTGCGAATGCATACGATGATTTATCCAAAATCGTCAGATCATATTCATTCTCTTCAGGCTCGTAGAATATCGATCGGTCATTCCTAAAGCTACAGTGACTTAACGACTTAATTTGATATTTAAGGATCAAAAAACATAGCCCGGCCCAGATTCGAACTGGGGTCAAAGGCTCCAAAGGCCTCTATGCTTGGCCACTACATTCGGCGATAATAAAATCTACTCTACCGGGCTTCCGGGCTCCCTCTATTGAAGAACTGTAACTTTAATAATGTTACTGGTGAGCTAATATATATCGCATTACCGTCTGGATAGGGTCTTCCATCTTCTCCAAGATGAATTTTGCCTTCTGATTTTGACTGGCACGTCCATGCGGATCTGCGAGAGCCCTTGTAGCAAGTTTCACTAGGTCAGCTGGCTTAGATGCCTTTAAAAGTAGCCCGCTTTTTAACAGGTACTTCTCTACGTAGAATGATATAGGAGCTATAGAGATAGCAGGCTTTCCCATAAGACAGGCCTCTGCTGTCATGGTTCCTCCAGCGCCTATAAAGAGGTCGCAAGAGTCTATTGCGGATGTACCATCGATAATGTTTCCTACAACGGAAACCTTCTCTTGATATCTCTCATTGACCTTTGTTATCTGATCAGAATATCGGCAGATAACAACAACATTTGCCAAATCATGGATTGATTTGACTAGACTATCAAGAAACAAGTAACCATTCTTTTTGGCTGGACTTTCAGTCAGGTAAGCAGCTTTTGATTCTTCCAATCTTACTAGAATATTCATCTTATTTCCCTTCTCATATAACACGTCTGTGATTTTTGAGCGAGGTTGGCCAGGAGTCCGCTTAAGCCACGCTGCTGGGTCTAATGCCTTATATCTTACAATGTTCGTCCTCGATACACCAAACTTATTCCAGGCAGAGTAAGGGATTATCCATGGACAGAACAGTATATCCGTCAATGGAGCGGTCAGCTTCGACACCGCTATGGCGTGTGGGGAATCACTGAAACAATAATGTTTGATTCCTAGTCCAAAGGACACCCGGGCTCCTTCCGGTGACGAAAAGGTGATTGCTAAATCTGGCTCATATGTTTGTACTAATTCAGCTAATTCGAATACACGGGAAGCGCTTGCTCTTAACTTGCCGTATTTACCTCCTCCTCCATGCTTACCGACAACCTTTATTTCAAATTCTTTTAATCTCGCAAGCTCAGTCGCTTCCCGGTAATCTCTTGAAGTACAAAGCACATCGTGGCCATCAATTATAAGGGAGTCAACAAGAGGTTTGAAAAACATAACTTGTTTGGGTGTTAAAATATCAAGCCATACTCTCATGGAATATGGTAGACTACTAACCATGGATAGAAAAGACTTTTCTTTAACTCTTACATAGCACCGTTATCCTATGTTTGAGGGTAGGCGATTCTAGTTTGAGTCCAGGAAAATCATCTGAGCCGGTAGTAGTATACGGACTCAGTACTGAAGGTTACAGAATTGCCTCCGCAATTGCCGTTAGAGGGCATAAGGTATCCTTGATCGATGAATCCGCACGAATGGCAATAATGCTGAAGCCTGAAATCATTAAAACGTATCCTAGTGTGAGCTCCCTTTTGGAAGACGAGCCATTGCTTGAGCTAGAACCTGTGGATGTTGCCATTAAGATGGCATCATACGTATTCTTTTCTCCAAAGGTTCGGAAGACAGGTCAAGATGTAAGGGCGGACATATCCTCAAAATTAAGGGATCTCGTAAGGTCGATAAGTCCGGGGACTTCGATTGTGTTTACTCTTCCTACTGGGATCGGAGGTAACACCGAGAATATTGCACTTATTGAACATCTGACAGGGTTTGTGATTGGAAGAGACATTTATTATTATTACATGCCTATTACATCTCATTCTGAACTAGATCAAGCAGATCTTTTGGTCGGATCATCATCATCCTCAAACGAGAAGGATCTCTATTTGTTAGGCCTTATTCACGATCTAACAGATACAGAGGATTCGAATATCGTTGATATCTATTCAGCTGAGCTCGCCCACGTCATTAGAATATTGGAGCACTATACCGGCCTAGCTAGTACTTTAGAGGTATGCAAACAAACACGTTCTTCAGGATTTCCCTCTCAAGTACTCCAGAACAGATATGGCGATTTGTATATAGACGAAATTTCAAATGGACTATACGATCTTCGTGTCGTTGCTTCCTCTCTTTCAGGAGCCGGTCCTCTGGCGTATTTAGTGAATGGGACCATAAAAGGAATTGAGGGATACGTTAAGCATTTGATTGACAGACTTCGATTAGTCCTAAAGAAAGCTGAACTAAAGGCAAGTAGGACAAGGGTAATAATCGCTTGGAACCTAGACCAGAATGAAATGAAGGGAGATAAGATCGAATTGTTCTCCACCATGGAGTCAAGGTTAAAGGACTATATAGGCGACGTAGAACGGCGACCAGGTTCTTCACTAGATATCTATCCCACGGACAAGAACACAGTCGTTATAGCTTGTTCGAGAGACGACTTTAGTGCTATTGCGAAAATGAATAATCATAATCTAGATATGATAATCATGAAGGCAAATCCTGTATGTGAAGCTATGGTCAATGAGTAGAAACAATCTGATCGCTCCTGCTAAATGCATGGCCAAAGTCGCAATTTCTATTGGCTAAAGAATTCATGTTCCGCAAGCGGAACAGAACAGAATATTTTCAATAATAAGTAGATTCCAACCTCCTGAGCCAAACTTTGTGATTTGGATGTATTCTAGTCAATTGAGCCCCAGGAAGCGAAATGCCGAAATCAGGAGCGCGACCCACTCAAGCATTAAACATCCGACATATTAAGGGAACATCTTTACTTCTGACTTTGTATTTCATCTATTTTTCCGATCAATATGCCAGGGTACACCGTGATCAAGTATCTTGCTAGGTAACTTGGTTTCCCATTCTAGTAAGAATTGCAGATCTTTTTCCCTCTCTCGAAGCTCATCGGGCAGCATGATAGGAATCTCATCTATTATCGGAAAGAACCTTGAGCACCGACTGCAGAACAGAACACCCTCTTTAACTATGACATTCTCATAAGAAGCATGATCGTAAGTCCGTTCATCCTGCGTTATTCCATTCTCGCCTTGTTTATCTACAGAGGATTTATTAGTCGAATGTACATTGATTTCAAAAAGCTCAAGGGGGGTGTGCTTGTCAATTGGACATGCCAAAATCTCTAGTAATGATTTTCTCATAAAAACCTACTTCCCTTTAAAGTCCAAATATATAGGGGAACCAGTACTGCTAGACAAAATTGCAGATTCTGCTACTTTAGTTACACGAGTTGCCTCAATTGATGACACTAGTAGATTAACGCTATTTTGGGTTCCTGCTACTCCGTTAAGGAAGGATGTAATCTCTACTGACAAAGGTTCTTTGAATTCCCTTCTTGGTATCGTAGTTGCGTCCATATCATCTATCCTGATTTCCTGACTAATAAAATCGCCCGTTATAATTCCATCAGTGCAAACGGCACTAAACCTTCGGACTCTTTTAGGTGTGATCCAGTTCGATGCGATAATAGCTACTCTTTGATCCTCGAAACCTAACATGATAGTTGCAAAATCCTCGAAGGAATGAAATTTTTTTCCTGTCCGAGCAAAGACAACGATAGGTTTACTGTCAAAGAGATACATTGCAGTATCGATATCATGAACCGAAGTGTCATAAATTATTCCAACGTCAGTAATATGCACAGGCATTCTATTTTCTCTATGAAATTCCATCATCAATGGATCTCCATACTTCTTGCTCTGGATTATCCTTTTGACATCCTGAACGACAGGATTATACCTTTCTATGTACCCTGCAGTCAAGATTATTTTCTTATTCTGCGCCAATTCAACAAGATTATCACATTCCTTCGAAGAGAACGATAATGGCTTCTCAACGAAGAGATGGATTCCCTTATCGATTATTCTAGCTGCAAGCTCATAATGACTCTTAGTAGGAGTGCATATGAAACAAGCATCCAGATTCTGCTCCTCCTGTAGCAATTGATCTAGGGATGTGTAGCAATTTACGTTGTACTTTTCCGATATTTCTTTGCCACGTTTGACGTCCATATCACAAACGGCACGTAAAGCTCCGAGATTGTTCAAGACTCTTGCATGGTTCTTTCCCCATCCTCCTACACCTATAACGGCTACGTGCAGATCTGCATATTCAGAGGCTACCATACACTAGTTAGCCAACTTAAAAATCTAGGTTCTTCTGCCGTCACAATCCTGGAGTACGCTTGTCGAATGCGCCTAGTAATTTGTCCTTCCCTGCCATCACCAACAGGATGCCCATCCACACTTAGAATTCCAACTATTTCAGCCGCAGTTCCCGTCAAAAAAAGTTCATCGCCCATGTAAAGCTCCGTTCTTGAGATTGGCCTTTCAACAATAGTATACCCTAGATTGGCAGCAATTTCAAATGTAGTATTTCGTGTAATTCCTTCAAGGGCCGAGTTTCCTATGTAAGGTGTGTAGATCGAGTGATCCCGCACAAGAAAGACATTTTCTCCAGGGGCCTCACTAATGTTACCCTCCTGGTCAAGCATAATGGATTCTTCAAATCCATGTCTTTTACTTTCTTGGGTAGCAAGGACAGAATTAAGATAGTTACCAGCTGCCTTCGCCATTGGAGGAATAGAAGTATCATTTATTCTTCGCCACGACGAAACACCTACCCTAATTCCTTGCTCACTAAAATATCTAGCAAATGGAAATACAACTATTGCACAATATGTTGGAGAATCCAACGTCACATTCAAATCTATTCCATGTAAGCCTACGAAATTAAGAGGTCTAATGTAACACGATTCCTTAATATCGTTCTTCCTCAGTAATTCGATCGTAGCATCACAAAGTTCTTTGGCTGAATAATTTACATTAATGCAATATACTTGGGCGGACCGGTGAAGTCTCTCCATATGCTCAGAAAGTCTGAATACATGCAACTGGTTGTCCCTCGACGAATACGCACGAATTCCCTCAAAAATTGAAGTGCCATAATGTAGCGCATGTGTAAAAATGGGTACTTTTGCATCTTCCCACTTTACAAATTTTCCGTCCAGCCAAATGAATTCTGCGCCTTTCGTTTTCAATCAACGCAACGTCTTACTGTCTAATATAAATATGTTCTATGAGGATAGAAGTCCTTCCTGGGGGAATTTCATCCCGAAAAGTCTTACTGTCCTGTCGTCAGCATCAGCAAACTGTTCAATTACAGCCCAATTTTTATAAATAATCTCAACCACCTGAGGAGGCACATATTGATGCCAAGGCCCTTCTCCATTATTTTTCATTTCAAGATGGTTTCTTGCATCCCTGTATAGAAGGTCTCGCACAAATGTACCAGAAATTTCTAACCTCTTACTTAGCATGGGTTTTAATCCATGTATCTTAAGCATCCAAGATTCGGCTCTATCACCAGTGTATGAGAAGAAATTATTCTCTACAACGCTTCCCAAAATCTCCTTCCTCATGGTCCATGAGTAGGGAGAGATAAGTGGAGGTAGATACCTCAAAAATGGAGCACGAAACGTATATGCAGAAACTATCTTCACAGAGTCTCCAAATAATTCCTCTACCATGGACTTCCTGGTCTCGAAACTGAAAGGGAAACTCCTAGTGTTTAATTCTCGCCTTTTGTTAACAAATCTGACTGGATATAGATACACTTGGTAGTCCTTACTTAAGCGGGAAATTATGTTAGAATGTGATTTTGTTACTGGGTTAAGATGCGCAAGGAAAATCGCAGCATTCTTAGACAAAGCATTTAAGGATAGTGGAAAAAAGCAACAAAAATAGCGGAGAGATTAAGAGGCTCTATTTACTTCAATCTCTATTGTTGACACGTTTCTAGTTCTCCCGTCCTCCGAATGCACGGTCTCTGATCCAATTCTTACCTCGCCTATTGTATATCCTGCGTTTTCCATTCTTTTTAGAATGATTTGCGATACATCAACTGCTCTTCCTATACTTAATCCTCTAGCCTTAATGGTTACCTTTGGCTGATTAGCCAATTGTATAAGAGTTGAAGTTACATATGCCATTAACGGCTTCTTCCCGATGTATA
>JBOGPP010000245.1:0-1987 GCA_050748485.1 Nitrososphaeraceae archaeon
ATGCCTCTGGGTGTTGTAATGTCGATTAGATTCATAGTCCTGATATGGGCAATCCCATCCATACGTCCGTCTAATCTTATTTTTGTGACGCACCAAACCTACATCAGTGTAAATTTTTCCTAAATGGAATGGCCTATTCATATAAGATTTATCTATTTGCATAAATATTGAGGGATATTTCTCTCTTTTAAGGTTTCAACGGACGTAGTCTGCGTTACCCAAGCGTCCAGTTTCTAAACTTTCCAACCATTAATGCGAGGCTCCCACCTAGGCTTCTATTTACAACCCGATTCTGTTGAAACTCAGGAGTACAATGCATAAAGACTCTTTGCTTAAGGTCCCACGCTTCCTTCTTCTGCCTCAGCATACAATATAGACTGAAGACGATAAAACATAAAGTTAGGAATCTCTCGAAGGCTACCTAAAATCCTACCTATAACGCATCTTCACTAACTTCTATACTACTTATTCTAATTCAACTCTCACCTTGTTTATCAGGTCCCCAGATGAAATTGGCTTCATTATAAAACATCCAATACTCCGTATTGAGTGGATTTCTCTCAATGCTCGATAATTTATTTCACCTGCAGTCATGAAACAGATTCGCAAGTTCAGATCCATTTCTAGAAGTCTTCTGCTTATTTCAAATCCATCCATGCCTGGCATATTGATATCAATAAGCAACAAATCATAGCTCCCTGGTTCGAAGTCGGACAGGAATTGCCCAGGACTATTAGAAGTATACACCCTAAATCGCAACGCTATATTGTGTTTCGAAATAAGATCTGACTCCAGTATCGTTTTGAAAGTAGTCGTGATATCTCTATCGTCATCAAGGATTACTATTTTTTTAACTCTGTTATCAGATCTGATCTTTGTGATGTCTTGTCTAACTTTCTGTGTCATTCCAAAATTATCCAACTTACTACTTTACTAGGACTTCCTAACTTCTACGCGGTTAGTCCCAAAAGTTCCATTTAGTTTAAAACTCAACTCTCCCCTGTAAATTACATTAAAATATGACTGGAAACCAATATTATTCATAATATGACTATAGCCCTCGGTTTATTTACTGTCAAGCAGTCTATTTATTGATTCTTAAGGAATGAACCTTAGAATGCAAGGGCAGTGATTATTAAATTACAATCCAAGCGTCAATTTACTATTTGTAATAGCCGGCACTAATCAATCTGCATCTCCATTAAGCAAGCTGTAAGAGGAGAGACAAGAATATAGTACTATGCGATTTTCCCGACTATTGTCCGAATTATGGCTAAGGATATGTAGTAACACTCATGAGAAAGTCGAATCAGAACAAGACGTTGGGATGAGAATGTTCATTTTCACGACAGCCCTAGCGCCAACAGGAATTTCAGTACATAAGGAACTAAACCAACTAAACCAAGCCCATTACGATAAAGCTATCACGGATAAGCACATTCGGAGTTTGGCACATGATACGGGTCATATTAGTCGGGAAGCATCAATTGAAACAGGAGGGCCAACTTCAGTTACAAGGGCCACCAAGGTCGTGATGACGAGTCCAATCAAGAACAAGAATATGGACAAGTTAAGGAGAATAATGATAGTCGATGATGAGCAGGATGTCACCTTCTTATTCAAGATAATATTGGAAGGGATGAATCAAGAACTATCTTTCTGCTGCAAAGTAGATCCTTTTAACGATCCATTAGTTGCGTTGGAAAATTACAGAGTGGGTCTTTATGATCTGTTAATTATAGACGTAGTGATGCCCAAAATGGATGGATTTAGATTATACAAGGAAATAAGAAAAAAAGATAAAAAAGTGAAAGTTTGCTTCTTGACCGCGGGGGAGATGTACTATGAGGAGTACAGAAAACACGTGTTTCCTGAAATTTCCGCAGATTGGGTTATACGGAAGCCGATCTCTAATGATGATTTGGTTAGAAAAGTAAACGGGTACTTTGAAATCTAATAATTGTTATTTAACTACAATGTGTTATTA
>JBOGPP010000246.1:0-4537 GCA_050748485.1 Nitrososphaeraceae archaeon
CTGCGGGGGATGTAATAAATACAAAGTATTTGGAAATAACTAATCACTCATTTTCAGAAGATCTATTATTCACAATAGTAAATGGCACAATCGTAAATAATTCAAACAATACTATTAACTCTGCAGAAGTAAGTGTACAGTTTTACGATGTAAATGATACATTAATTACCTCATCTACTGAGAACGCAAAATTTGTAATTTTGGCACCCGGTGAAAATTCATCGTTTAGTGTAAGATCAGATCTCGGTGACGAAATACCGAATAGCTATACAGTCATACCTGGCGGGGACATTCAAGTAGGATGAATTAGGACGAATTCGTAATAGCCATGTATCTAGCGGCTTATTCAACACCGAATTTGAATCATAAGTTCGATCACCATTACTAGTCTAATTAATTAAATCACCTGTGATTTTTTGCTTATGGTGTCGCATTGCTTAGAACAGTATTATTTAGCACACTTTGAAATCCAGCGCTACCACCAGCTAGGGCTGATGAAGCGGAAGTTGTGTTCGCCATACTGCCGCCTTCTCCAGTTGATTCAAATTCATTCCTGCTTGTTGGAATCTCTATGAATGGAGTAACTGATTGGCCATTTGCTCCTGATCCACTACTACCAACTACAAGAGGCAGCTGACCGTCCCATTTCTGGGATTTTAGCCACTCTAGATAGCTGGGACTCTGTCTGAGCTGCTCATCTATTGTAGTTATAGCTTGTGCTTCTCCCTGTGCCTGTAGAACGTTAGCTTGTCTGACACCTTCAGCTCTTGCTATGTTTGCTTGCTGCTCTCCAACTGCTCTGGCTTCTGCCTGCTGCGCTTCAATTTCTATTCTACGCAGCTCATTCTGTGCTTGCAATGCCCTCTGTTGAGCTGCTACCTTTGCCTCTACTGCCCTGACAAACTCCGGCGAAAACTCAAATTCGGTGATAGATATCGTGTCTACAACGATATTATAAGCCGCTAGTCTTGCTCTAATCTGCTGCTCAATCTCAGTCTTTACAGATTCCCTTTGTGTGATAAGTTCTTCAGCATTGAATCTAGCCGTCACCTGTTTAACTGACTCCTGAATTGCCGGTACTATAACTCTATTAGCGTAATCAATTCCAAGCTGTCTGTAAACTACCTGGGCATTATCAGGATCAAGATGGTAATTCAACGCTACTTGAGTGCTGACGTCTTGAAGATCTTGAGATGCTGATATCGTATCTTCAGTTATCTTTTGTGTTCTAACTTCCATCTGTACTACATTGTCTCTTACGGGAACTACGAAATGGATCCCCTCGTTTAGTGACCTGGTAACATCTACAGCTCCAAAATTCAATAATACCCCTCTATTGCCAGCGTCGACGATTTTCACGCTACTCATGATTAGAAATGCAACTATAATTATACCAATTACCGCGGGAACGACTATTTTTATGAGTGAGTTTGATCCCTTTCCGATTCCAGGTCTCCCTGATCCTCTACGAAAGAAACCACCTCTTCCGCCTCCTGGAAATCTTCCGCCTCCACCTGTGTCTTCAAGGGGCTCGCCTTCTGGGGTTATCCTTCTTTTCTTTCCAGGTCCTAAGTTCATAGTAATTTCTCCCAATAAAACATATTTTCGACATAGATAAGTATATTTTTATGATGGAAAGCATATTGGCGAACCCATAGAAAGTGCATATAAAAAAAGTCCACACACTTACTACTTATATACATATGCATGTGTACTTCCAAATACCTAATACAGAAACAGGGGTGGTTACTTGTTATTGATCGCCTCAAACCATATTATAATGACTTAGGATAAGTTAGCAAGTACTACTGAATTACCAGAAAAAGTTTCGCCAATATTTTTAGGGAGCAAGATCCGGTTCCGTGGTCATGATCAAATCCATTCTATTTAATCGTCTTAGTATGATACCCAATTGCTAAAACATGTCCTTAATATTCTATACATTTAGAAGCGCAGTGACTAACATCTTTTAAAGCGGTTATTCATAGGTTTGTTTGCTTTACGGTAGCAATCTACTGACATTAAGATGTAGAATATCATAGTCCGTTCTATTAATGAACGCAATCAAATTCGCTGCATGTAACGTATAGCATAGCAATCTAGATAACTTTAATCAAGGCCCTTATTTAATTTCCTATCTGCAATATATGGAAACATAGATGAGCCAAAAACCTGGAGCGAAATCATATTAGTCTGGAAATGTACTATAGATCAGGTGAAAAACGAAGTTGAGTGAATTTGCGTTCTTTCGGTTTCTGAGTCTTAATTTACTTACACAAGAGGAGATAAAGAATAAAACTGATATTATTTCCGTAACTGAACAAGTTCTTGATGCCGAAGGCATTGAATGTGACTCTAAAATAGCGAAGCTGTCTGAAATGCAGATAAAGAAGATGCTTGCCGAAGTGAGAAAGAGACGACGTAAGGGGATTCAAAGTGCAAATGGAGAGGAAGAAGAAGAGAGATATGAGAGTCCTGATTCCGTGAAATGAACTCGAAAATCGAAGAAATGCTCATTACTGTTGGGGTGACTTTATCATCTTGAGTGGCGAAGGCAATATTGATACCGGTAGTGGTAACAATGATCCCACTGATCCTACTGGACATGTCGCAGATGGGAATAATGGCGAAGATGAGCGTTCAAGCTACGGCAATCGGCGAACTCCTGAACTATGGATTCTTGTCCTCGCAATTACTGTCATGGCATTTGGTGTAACTTTACTGGCACTACGTTCAGTTATATTCAGTCTGATGCTTATAACAATTGGCGTATCACTTTTTGCATTGTGGTTGTATGTTGGAGTGAGGCTGAAGGAGAAGCAAGACTATCTCATAGCTGATTATAAGACAGGTTCTTCCTTTAGTGTGTCGAGATCAAAAGAAAAAGAAAATGTCTGTACCTGTCCTGTTTGTAAACATACGGAGTCGAAGTCATGCATGAAGAAAAGATGTCCATGTTGTATCTTGGCAAGAAATAAAGGAATAATTGGTCATTTTAATAACCCACTTAAGTAAATAGTATGCCAATCATGTATCGCTTAATAATATCGACAACGGTGTGGTAAAGGTGGAAGGATTTCTCTATCGATAGGTTCATCTATAGAGGTATTCATGCGTTAGAATAGCGAGATCTGATTTTAGTTTAATTCGATCTCGTAGAAGGTCCGATTGATGGGTCAACGTATTACTCGCTCCTTCCTTATGGAACTACTTGTTTCAAGTATGATTTTGTGTTTTTTAATATCATTAACCATAACCTTTTTCGGTATACTTGTCATGACATTTCATTCGATCAGCCATATTTACAATGGTATCAAAATACATGACACATAATAGGTACATTGGAAGGGACGCAAGTTTATCCATAGAGTATATAGGGATGAATCGCATTTGAATTGGATGACCAACAAATAACTTTCAATCAAACTATAAGACAATATGTTTTTTGTTAGACCTGTTACAGGGCTTTAGAGCTTTAGAAAGAGAAGGAACAATATAGGATTCTAGTAGTTCTTTGAAATACTATCAAAGCTTTTCTCATTCTTCTTTTCCGCAAGCTTGACCATCAGCTGGCTAGTTAGTCTAACGCCAAACTGTTAAAATAACCCGGCGAGGAGACCCCATTGTTGAGTAACTCGCGTTTTTTGGTAATTGACGCTCCATCAATATTGGGATTAAAACCTACCGGAGTTGAAGATCTTCCACAAGCATTCAAAGCAGCGGGTTTGCTTGAGGCACTCGACGCACAGTGTGTAGGCAGGATAGAACCGTTAGAACCATATAGTCCAGTGCGTGACAAATTTACTCGATTATTAAATGGCAACGCCATCAAGGCGTTCTCGTTGCAACTAGCAAAATCAATGGCTGAAATTGTTCGTAGAGACAATTTCATTATTGCACTAGGGGGTGATTGCAGTATTATTATTGGTACGCTTTTAGCCCTACGTCGACTTGGAAGATACGGGTTATTCTTTATTGATGGCCATGCTGATTTTTACCAACCTGAAGCCTCTGTGAGCGGAGAAGTTGCTGACATGGACCTAGCTATTATATCTGGCAGAGGTCCAGATATACTTACAAATATCAGTGGACTTAAACCATACGTCAGAGATGAGGACATTGTACTATTTGGCTATCGTGATGCAGAGCAAGCTGCAAGTTACGGAAGTCAGGACGTAACAGGTACAAACATTCATGTGTACGACCTTTCACGTGTAAACGAGTTGGGAATTACCAATGCTTCATCCCTAGCTACGAGAAAGCTATTAGAAAATGGGATAGATGGATTCTGGATTCATCTAGATGCTGATGTTTTGGATGATTCAATTATGCCTGCAGTAGATTATCGACTAAAGGGAGGACTAAGTTTCTCTGAAATAAGTGACTTGTTGAGAATATTATATTCTTCTGGACAAGCGGTGGGAATGTCAATTTCCATTTTCAATCCTAGCTTGGATCCAGGTGGTTCAATTGCGAGAAAATTTGTCTCTAGCATAGTTGAGGGGCTCTCATAGCGCAAGCGGTTTATTGCAAGATT
>JBOGPP010000247.1:0-1617 GCA_050748485.1 Nitrososphaeraceae archaeon
CAGAAATCTATCCAAGGCTCTTCACAAAATTTGCTACAAGCTCGTTCGTAGGAACTGGTTTGGGACTATACATCTCCAAGAGTTTAATAGAAGCTCATGGGGGGAGAATATGGGCTGAAAATAATCAAGACGGAAAAGGGGCCACCTTTTCCTTTAGCCTCCCATTGCTGAGGACCTGCTAAGTCATTTGTTATTTCAGGTAATGACTCACAAAACTTTAGTAATTTCAGTTAGAGACACGCCTGTTCTAGTTGGTTGTTTGATTTTATTTCTAATTCAAATACACTCTGCAAGCCAGTAACATTCCTTTACTACATATAGAGATACTTTCATAGTACAACCCTAGAAGCCTGTTTGGAAAACGTTTAAACATGATTTTCCAAAAAAAATTAACTAGTGACAGTGAAGTCGTCACGACTTTAATCTCTTGCCCGTTTCATAATGTTCAATAGATCCATAAGCTGTTCGTGGGTCAGCTCTGCCTTCTGTAACACTTTGGTGTCTATTTTATAGCGTCTTAGCTGTTTGTAGACCTGTTTATCTCTGACTGTATCTACCAAAATCTGCGATGAAAACGGTTTTTGCAATAACTCTACAACCTGCTTGAGTTCCTTTACAGAATCCTTCAAAGTTTCCTTAACGTAAGCGGATGCGAAAATAATTCTTTGGCGAGGATTAACCGTAAGGATCTCTTTGGCAACTTGCAATCCATCCATTCTTGGCATTCTATAATCTAAGATCACGACTTCAAATGGTTGGTCCAAGGGATGTACTGTTGTCCTTTTGCTTTTTAAAAGACGAAACTCTTGAAATTTCTCAAGATATATCTTAGCACAGTCCTCCCCATTGTCAACTAATTTAACTTCATAACCAGCTTCCTTCAGAGCCATCTTGTAAGTCATAGCCGTATCCTCATCGTCTTCCGCTATGAGTATTCTATTGCTAGTTAATTCTGGGTGCACCCTTACTCGCTTTTCCTTTCTTGCGCTCTTCTGCTTTTGTACCGCCTTTTGGCCAATCATACTATTTTCATCCCATTTATTGCCATTATTATATTTTATGCTACTAAGCGGATGGTGTCTATTAGAATTTGAATAGTAATAATTAAGGAGATAATCAAGATAATCACTTAGGACTTAGATGCCTCTGCTGATAGTGGATTGGTCTACTTTCAACTTTCAACTCTAGAGCTATTTCTGTTTTAGTAATTGATTGTGTAAGCAAAGGTGAGAAGCAGACGGCTATCAATAATAATAATAATAATGGAAAACTAATTTAAAAATTAAAATCGGTACGTAAGGATAAGCATTGCTATATATCCTCTGTAGAACATGACAGTAGAAAAGAGGTGCCCTTAGTCATACGTAATGTGTGTTCTCCGGATTTATTGTCAGGCCAATATTCTCCAGGACAGTAATCACATGTAGCATAGGTGAAATTGTATTCACTCAGTATTATTAAATGCCTCTTTATAATACTGAAGTGAACCGGGATGGGATACACCGTCGTTATCTTGAATATTCTCTACCTGGTTGGTTGGCGCGTAGAAGCCTCCTAATATGAGATTACCATTGGAAGTTTCGTTACTCAAGACTGTTATTTCTGCTTCCTTTGTAT
>JBOGPP010000248.1:0-3216 GCA_050748485.1 Nitrososphaeraceae archaeon
ACAATGAAATTATCGTAGAAGGGAATAATTATTCAATTACTCCCGGATTCATTGATGCACACAGTCACATAGGATTAGTCAGGTCTGGTGAACCGGATAGAGAAGAAGAGGCAAATGAGCGTTTCAATCCTATTTATCCTCTGGTAAATGCGTTACATAGTATCTACATGGATGACTCTTCTTTTATTGAATCAGTTGAAAGTGGAGTACTTTATTCAACAGTCTTACCAGGAAGTGGAAACATTATTGGGGGAAAAGCAGTTCTGATACGCAACTTTGCAAAGGATATCGGAGAAGCCTACATGAATGACGTTGGAATAAAGATGGCATTGGGTTACAATCCCCGTAGTACCACAGAATGGAAGGGCGATAGACCATCAACGCGAATGGGAGCCATCGCGATGCTCCGCGAAAATTTGTTAAAAGCAAGAAAAATGCAACGCCTGCTTCAGATGGAAAAAAAGGTTACTGACGAAGTGGAGCCCCTGACAGAAGTATTCATGGATATTCTTTCTAATAAATTCAAAATGATGGTACATCTTCACAAGGAAGATGACGCAATGGTGTTGATCCAACTAGTAAATGAATTTGGAATAAAGGCTGTTGCAAATCATTGCGCTGACGTCCACAGAGAGGAAGTTTTTTCGGCACTGAAAGCCGCTTCGATACCTGTAGTTTATGGACCGATGGACTCCTTCCCATACAAGGTAGAGCTGAAACATGAAAGTTGGAGAAATGTAGAGAAACTGATAACATCGAAGGTGAAATTCTCATTTATGAGCGATCACCCTGTGATTTTGCAGAGAAATCTTTTCTATACTTTAAGACATCTTCTTAGATTCGGTGTGTCAAAAGCCGAAGCTATCTCGAAAATTACCAAAGAATCGGCAGAAATTATCGGAGTAAATAACATTGGACAAGTTAAGGCTGGGTTTAAGGCGTCATTCGTTGTATGGAACGGAGACCCTTTCTCACTATCCAGTTACCCAGTGTTAGTAATAGCGGAAGGAAAAATTGTATACCAAGAGTAGCCTGAATGGTCTCACATTAAATGATTTTCATAAAAATTCAGAACAGGCAAATCGATATTGTTGACATAAATGTCCGATAGATGATGGTAGTAGATTATTATTATCTTATGGGCTGAAGAGGCGCATTGAGGTTCAAATATTCTCCATCCCTGTACACGGTGAATATGATGTTTTCTCCTATCGTTTTATACTCCTGAACATAAGAGAGCAAACCTTCAATATCGACAATGCTGTTACCATCCAATGCTGTTATGACATCACCGCTCTGCCGCTCACCATATTTGTTTGTAGTTGCAGCGTCAATCCCAGCTATATCTGCCGTGCTTCCTCGTACAACAGTATCTACAAGAACTCCCTCTAAATCATCTGGAATATCGTTAAATTGCTTTGCCAGATCTACCGTAAGGGTAGAACCCATTATACCAATAGCTGGATGTATATAAAATCCAACCTGAATCAATCCATCTGCAACTCTACTGATTGTGTTTGATGGGATAGCCACGCTCAAACCTGGAAATTGTACGCCGGTCGCAGTAGCGGTAGGATTTAACCTACCATATATCATTCCAACTACCTCTCCACGCATGTTTATCAACGGTCCTCCAGAATTTCCTGGATTCACAGCTACATCCGTTTCGATTGTATTGGGCACTGAATAGCCAAGAAATGGGAAATACAGCAGATAGTCAGTTTGGCCTATGATTCCTGCAGTCATGGCTATTTTAGAGGCAAACGGATAGCCTATAGTTACGACATGATCTCCAATCTTAAGCGCAGAGGAATTTCCTAGCGTTACTGGTCCAGATGATCGAACAGTATTTGGGACAGCTGTATTATTGTTATCTTCTATTTTCAAGACCGCAGTATCCGTAAATGCATCTCTTCCAACAACGGTCGCGTTATATCTGTCTCCGTCCTTGAAAACAACACTCACAGTGTTGGCTCCAGCCAAAACATGGTTTGCAGTGACTATGTGACCTGCGTCGTCATAAATGAAACCAGCACCGACCTCGGTCGTGTTTTGGGCCTGCGGATTTAGATTGAACAATGGAGGAGTTATACTTACAACTTGTACTATTGAACCGCTTACGTTATCAAATATGACCGACAGTGCACTATCAGATTCTACTTCGCCACTCATGTCAGATGCAGTCGGGGAAATCGTAGCATAAGCAGTTTTAGGGGTCTGAGCAGCGAAAACTGACACGGCGATTATAAATAGGCTTACAACAAAAGCCATCAAAATTGTAAGACTCATATTCCGAAACTTCTTCTACAAATGTGTCTTGTTATCCTTGCTATAAACATTGCAAATACTGGGGATAATTCAAGACAGTAATATAGGACGGCTCATGAAGATTCATAGGTTCAGTATGTAATAACTCAATTCTCTAATCATCATTCAACGAGCAAGTCCTAATATGTCAGACAAGGATCGCCGAACTGGCATTGTCTGATGCAGTTAAACTTCCATTAGTTGTGTGATACACCCTTCAATAATGCCTTTACGCTAGATTCTGAAAGAAAGAAAGTACATTATTCTTCGCACTTGATGACTGATGGCTCACAGTATCGCTCATGGGCAATGGAACCTTAATTTACTAACCTAATATTGTCCTGACCATCTCGATGCATTACGTCTGTCGTTGTTTAGAAAGCTCTCCCGGATTCAGTCTGACACCTTCAAAGGAGATTCATGTATGTGTTCAAAAACAGGAACACCATCGGCTCTGTGTTCTCTTTCTATGAGAAACTTTCAAATTCCAGGATCTTGAGCACATACGTCCACAACGTGGACAAACTGGGTTAGTGACCAATTCAATCTGTTCTCTTGGTGATCGGACCTTTATTTTCATAGTGTGGTACTTGATCCCACGGTTGTAACCGACCGCTCAAACTTGCAGTAACTGCAGTGACTGCAGGAAAGAAAAAACATTGGCCTCATTTGACATTATCAATTCACAAAGCTTTTTTAAATTTTCGCACTAAGGATTGCTCGGCGCCCTTTACTTTCGTGTCGCTTTTGTATTTTCAAACCTATATTTTGACCCATTTAGATGCGATCCCAAATCAGTTAGCTTTGACGACAATCACTGTATTTGTTATTGATAACAATGAATTAATACCGGTTATATCTCAGATGTTATCGTTATTTCATCATTATTATTAATTGCTATACATATTG
>JBOGPP010000249.1:0-3950 GCA_050748485.1 Nitrososphaeraceae archaeon
ATCTGCCTGCTGAAACTCAGATCATTTTGGCACAAAGTCACTTTATCAAGACTGTCGAAGACGTACATGAATGCCTAGTGAATTGTGTTCCTAACATTAAATTTGGAATAGGCTTTTGCGAGGCTAGTGGGCCTTGTCTTGTAAGACACTCTGGCAACAATACAGAGATGGAGTCGCTAGCCACAAACT
The DNA here is from genome assembly GCA_050748485.1 of Nitrososphaeraceae archaeon. GTDB lineage: Archaea > Thermoproteota > Nitrososphaeria > Nitrososphaerales > Nitrososphaeraceae > TH5896. Next base: position 190 of record JBOGPP010000249.1, read on the forward strand.
ATGCCAATGAGATAGGTTGCGGACATCTCTTAGTTGTAGTTATGAATAATGCATACCCAATCAATATTTTGCCGCGGCTAAAGGATGTGCCTGAGATTGCCAGTATTTATTGCGCAACTGCTAATCCCCTTCAAGTCCTCATTATGGAGACTGAACAGGGAAGAGCCGTTTTGGGGGTAGTAGATGGTTTCAAACCGAAAGGGATAGAAAAAGATGATGACGTTCAAGAGAGGAAACAGTTTCTGCGCAGAATTGGTTACAAGGTCTAGACTATCCTAATATATTTGTGATAAAAGGCATTATTATTGAAGTAAATGGTGGTTCTACCGCAGGACAACTAGATGTGCAAGTAAGTAGAATGAAGTAATGCCTTTTTCTGGACTACCTAGACCGGGCTAGGCCAAAATCAATTCGAAACAATAAGAATGAGCTTGACTGATCTTAACAGACGTAAAATTGAATGTTCAACCAGCCGAGTCTAGGTCCTTGCACAATCGCCCTATAGTTTGATCTAGATAGGTGCCCATCCGATAACCCATGGTTAATCTCCTTTAATCAAGCATAATGAACTTTAAAGTACGTCCAAACTGGTCGCGACTAAAGCCTAGCACCAATTTTTCTATTTCCTAACTAGAAGGCCAAAAGCAGCTTTAGGCGCTGCGCTGCGCGGCGCAGCAGAACGTTAGTAGAAATGGTAAGAACAAAGTGTAAGATAATCTAGAGAAAAGATCTAGGAAGATTTAACGACTTCGAAGATGAACTGTACAGACAGAACTTGTGAAATGGCCGCCGGGAGAAGACAAAGTGTCCAACAAAACATTAACAAGCCAAGAATGTAGGGGGCAATGCTATTGCTATTCCAGTCTGAATACGGATGTGTGTTTTATGCTATATGACGCAAATCCTCGATACAATTCCAAAACTGATCTCGCCCTATTCAATGAGTAAAAAGTTACATAACTAGTAATAGAAATGATAGACTAGTCTAATTGAGCTCAATTTCTTCGACTAAGGAACAACATGGTTTAACAGTGCAATAAAGTCATGGCAGAAAGAACTGGTATAGATATATCCGCTGTTTTTCTACAACATTCTTATATACCCTACCATTTATTCTACAGGATATGTCTAGAACAAGTTTGCAAGGTTTGTTACTATCAACACTTCTGGCAGCGATCATATTGACAGGAGCAGCTGTAAGTGTTGTTGGCATCCCAATTGCACACGCGCAGAATCAAACCGCTGGAACACCAGAACAGCAACCAGCAGCAGAACAAGAACAGCAAGCTCAAGAATTCACTGCTAATTTGACGGGTGATTCAGAAGTTCCCCCGGTCACAACAAATGCTACCGGAACTGCTGATTTTGAACTAAATGATGATGGAGACGAAATGTCATACAATTTAGAGGCTGATGATATCGAGGGAGTTCTCTTTGCCCATATTCACCAAGGAAGTGACAGTGCAAATGGACCTATCGTTGTGACACTCCTTAATTCAAGTGAACCAACAGATGAGGTTAATGAAAACGGAAACTTTGCGGCAGAGGACTTTGAAGGACCATTGCAAGGACAAAACATGACTGATTTAGTTGATGCTATTGAAGGCGGACAAGCGTACGTAAATGTACATACCGAAGCCAATCCTCCAGGTGAAATAAGAGGCACTATCGATGTAGCCCCCGCAGCAGCAAGTGATGACGACAGCGACGACAGCGACGACAGCGACGACAGCGACGACAGCGACAACAGCGATAACTAAGTCGATCTAGTCAGACTGTAGCCGTCCTTTCTTTTCTTTTTATTCTTATAATACTAGAACTTTTTACAGCTTGTCATTTTTAGAGTCTTAGCCTAAGGCTGGCTTGCCTACAGTTGAATACTTTGTTCCGACGATCAGAACAAAGATAATCATAAACGGTCAAATGAGGTTTCTTGCTATCGATGCTGGACGGATTGACAAGCCGAGTGAGCAACAAAGTGTCGTTCTGTTTACATAGAGTCGCTTAACTAAAGGACTGGCATTGCGCAGAATTATGGCAAATTGATGAACTCGTATTCTCTAAATTCTGTATCCACAATAATCACTCCGCCCTCGAGGAATGTTCCAACTACGCTTTCCACTTTTTTGTGTCCAGTCCCTGGATTAAGTACTAGTGTCGAAGTGTTTTTGGGAATGCTTCCTCTGTCGACGCCAGCTGGCTCCCTCCTATGCGTATGCCCACAGACAATGATATGGTATCGGTCACTTTCGATAAGATGCCTTTTGATCTCAGTAGAAGTTCCATGATAAATTCCAATCCTGAGATCATCAATAGTAAATTCACCTAGTTCTCCCTTAAGTTCACCACCTATTTCCAGGAAGGCCTTAAGGAGATGAACTTTCTCCCCGTCGTTGTTACCTAGGACTCCTATCAGCTTTGCATTCATTCGCTTAAACTCCATCACAACACCGGGAAAGACATAGTCGCCGGCATGTATCACGTACTTGACAGTCTCTCGGTTAAAAATATCAATAGCCATACGCACATTATCTATATCATCGTGCGTGTCAGATATGATGCCCAATTTCATTTGTTGTTATTTACCTTGCTATTCGTTGATTGCACAGGTTTTATAAGATTGGTTTGAGGAGAGTATTCTGCAATGCAATCCAGCGACGAACTGTTGGGCAAGCAGGCCGAGCTGTTTGAGAATCTTCCGAATGGCCGAGTCAAGTGTACTGCTTGTGCCAGATATTGCGAAATTCCTGAGGGAAAGACAGGGCTATGTGGGATCAGAGGGGTTTCCGATAACAGGTTATATTTGTACGTTTATGGAAAGGTGATCTCCGGTCATATTGACCCTATCGAAAAGAAGCCAGTTACACACTATAGACCTGGTAGTGCCATCTACTCGATAGCAACCACGGGCTGCAATTGGCTATGCAAGTATTGCCAGAATTATGACATCTCACAAAGGCGTAAGATCGAAGGAACTGATATGAGTCCGTCACAGGTCGCAGAAACAGCAGTGGAGTACGGTGCCGATGGTATCGCATATACGTACAATGAACCCTCAATATTCATCGAGTTTGCCAGAGATTGTGGCATTGAGGCGCGAAAAAGGGGACTTTTCAATATCTTCGTTTCAAATGGTTTTGATACACCAGATTCCGTCAACCTAATGGATCAATTCCTTGATTGCATAACAGTCGACTTCAAAGGGAGTGGAAAGCAGGAATTTGTAAGACAGTACATAGGGATACCATCTGCGGATCCTGTCTTCCAGACATTAAAAGATATACACCAAAGAACTTCGATTCATACCGAAATTACCGATTTAATCGTTCCACAGGTAGGAGATGACTTAGAATCGGCACGGAAACTCTGTAGATTTGTCTATGATGAATTGGGCCCTGAAACCCCCATTCATTTCCTGCGATTTCATCCTGACTACAAGATGATGGATTTTGGTTACACCCCTATCGAGACCTTGGAGAAGCACCATTCCATAGCCAAGGCAGAGGGCTTAAGATATGCATATATTGGCAATGTCCCTGGTCATCCATTAGAACATACCTATTGTCCAGAATGTAACCACGTTGCAATAAAACGATATGGATATGATATTTTGTCATGGAACCTCGATAAGACTAACTCTTGTAAACATTGTGGCTACCAGATATCAGTAATTGGGTCACTAAAGAAAAACAGCAAGAGAGGAACCAGTGTGTTTCGGATAATTCAATGATGTATATCCTGCATATTCATCAATCATGTTT
>JBOGPP010000250.1:0-31149 GCA_050748485.1 Nitrososphaeraceae archaeon
ATGGTCTTAACATCCTCAAGTACAGGACTAAAAGAAGAAGCTACAAGCGGTTCGCAATGAAATACCCAAATGATATGCTGCAGATGGACATCCTTGGCCCATTCTACTTGAATAACTCCAGTGAAAGGAATTACATCATTAGCTGCCTGGATGATTGCTCAAGAAAAGTAGCAAGCAGGTGGTCTGAAAGAAAGAGGTCTGTAGATGTACTCAATGTGTTAGAGGATTGGATAATGGTTAATCGCAAACCCAATAAGGTAATGCATGATAATGGAAAGCAGTTTACGTCAAGAATCTTCAAGCATTTCCTTGTACATAATCACATCAAGGATAAACGAATACCAAATTCTTATCCACAGCTACAGGGGAAGATAGAAGCATATAACAAGATAGTAAAGAATGAATTCCTAGCGTTAGAAGAGGACATACCAAATACAGATGATGGTAAACTAAGGTACGATATGTTTGTTAAAGCATAGAATGAAGCTAGGGAACATGGAGGAATTAATGGTCTTACTCCATCAGAGATGCTTCTACAAAGGTTAATTATATCTATCATACATACTAAAAGTAAGCGGAAAAGTGTAACCCATGTGGGTAATCAAAAATGTAACCTTTCTGTGTAAATGCAACAACTAAGTATTCTACGGTATTTCTCATCTACCTTATAAATTCACAATGCAATGGATACTGCCAATATAACTAATGCAGAACCAAGTGTAATCTTTACCTTCTACTGGTTAAACTGTCAGAAAAAGGAAGACCTACGCGCCGCCTATTTCCTCTTCCTCATTTTCTGATTTCTCAATATCAACAGAGCTGATCTGCACACCAGTTGCTAAATTCTTTAAAGTGTTCTTTATGATTCTCTCTGCATCTTCTCTTTTTATATCGGATTCAGAAGTAAACTTTGCGAAGATTTTATAAGTTGCCATGCCTACTTCTCATTTATATAATTCTTTTTACCTATTAACTGTTGTCTTGCCTAGCCTCACATCAACAGGCAGAAGAGTAAAACTAATTCTAAATATATCTGAGAACTCGATCTCCTTAATGTACGAATCGATATGCTTCCCTTGACTACCTAAGTATACTAGATATTACGTATATTTTATTAATAGGGTTCGGTAATCTAATCTTTAATCAATTCTCTAAATTATTTTTTATGAGTAAAGTATATGCATTTTCTAAGTCACTATAAGTTAAATTTGACTACTAGTATTACATTTATAAATAAGAGAGTCTTTGGCTACAGGTTCTCCCTGAACCTCAGCTAAAGAATATTAATCTTCAAAAGATTTCTACTGCGACAGCATTAAGTGATCGTCTAAGCCTTTTCCCGGGGGTTTTAAAGGAAGTGAAACATTATCACTGCACAACTATAGAGGGGGAAGGCCTAAGGGGGTAGATTCCCGTAGATAAAGGGGCTCATTACCATTAGCGGAGATATATCTGGTTTACAGGCTAAAGAGCGTTCCAGTTTATTGAATTATGCTGCTCTACATCGACTTTCCATACGTCAAGAAATCCCTTCTACTGTTCTTACTTGTATCACATCGTATAGATGATATCTTCAGATCAAAGATCGATTTCTTTACCGTACTTCTTCATTGACCTCTCTTGCGGGCGATGTTAGCCATTCTTCAGGTTGCTGCAATAGTACTGATAAAACAGTCTCAGCGTCTTGCTTCAGATTATTAAAAGTAAGATTGCCCCATGCGTTACTATCTGATATTGTGAAGTTCGGCCCCACACCTCTCTTATCATATCTCAGAACTACAAATCCTCTTTCTGAAAGATACTCAGCCATTTGAGAGTATGAAGATGTCGGTGGAAGTACTGATCCAGCGCCAGCGCCCGGAAAGATAATTACGTCAGGGAATGGCCCTTCACCCATAGCGGGAATAGTTAGTTGAGCGTTAGACTTTAATCCATTACTAAGATCAATTGTTAGATTTCTATGCTTCACTGTCTCTACATATGGTTGAGCGTACACATCGGTAACAACATCTGTCTGATGATCTAAAGTAGATTCACTGAGAATTGAAACCGACATTGCAGACAAAAATACTGCTGAAATGATTGTTATTGATAAATACAAGACGTCACGATTCTTCCTGTTGTAATCCGGGTTGATTAAGGCCACAGTCTGCCTGGATCTTCGTATTATGGTTATTGCAATTGTTGGTTGACTTTCTGTGAAGATACTAAATCTTTTGAACCCACTTTAAAGTGGGCCCAAGGAAGTCCGAAGTAATATCGATTCTATTAATGGATTCAGCTATATCGTAACATTAGGAAGCTTATAAGATTTCAAAAGACTGTAGTTATTGATGCGTTAGGCATGCATGAAAGGAAAGTATCAATAAGTAATATTTATAAATTTAGCCTAGCTTAATTTCCTAGCTAACTCTACTAGTTTGTGAAAGCCTTCGGTCGTATCGGTGTCGATTTTCAAATCCTTCACAATCTTATCGAGTTCAGAGCCGTAATCTTCTACCCTCTCCTTATCACCCACAATGGCGCAGACCGAGTAAGGCATCTCCAAAGAAACTTGTTCGCTATACAGTAGTACTCCCTTCTTTCCAGATCTCCCCCTTATTATCGCTTTTTCAAATGCTTCCACTAATCCAAAATTAGTATTATCTAAGCCATTTGCATGGGCCGCCAAAAGCATACCAAACTGACTATGAGACATATTCATTACAGCAATATCCGTTCCCTGATCTTCAAAAGCCCTCTTCAGACTTCCCGATTCGAAAGCATCTTTGGATACAAGCTTCAAGCAAGTGATTTCATCTAGTGGAATAGTGGGATCGGTAATGTGGCCTAAATGACTCCTATTCAACTTTGATTTAGCTTCATCATCCTGATTCCCAGTTCCTCAAGTTTGAAATCAGGCCCTTTAGACCGGTTAAATTCCAGGGTCGGATGCAAATCGTGTAAAGAACAACCAATTCGAAATTCATCGCAATAACTTAAGATAATTTTTAAGATTTGGACGTTAGCTTTTTTCTTATCTTCAGATGGTCCCTTTATCGCAATAGAAGCTAGAGAACATAATTCCTTCTTCAACTTGTTGATTCGCGCGTTTCCGCCGTCAATACTTTTCACATATTGAATCTTATCAAGAATGCCTATCAGGTGGATCGGCATAGGTAAAAAATAGAGGTTCCCTTCATCTCGATCCTTAAATTCACAAGCTACCAATAGTCGGCTTAAATACGGTAGTGGAAAACCATTGCTCTCTAATTCATCCCTACACTTAGAACTCCTCTTGCGTCGAGATTGCACCCTATAACCTTAAGCGAGATATGAATAGAATCCTCCAAGATTTGTAAGGTATTGTCATCAATCATTACAGGTCTGAATCTGCCATCAGGAATCACATCCTATCATTAACACAATCGTGTTATTAATTCTGTATGCAAATTCGAATGCGGCTTTCAATGAGTCGATTGCACTAACAAGCTTAGAGGATGACCAAGATCCCATGCGTAATAGGTGCTCATAATAACTTTCTCCTTTTCTCTCCCACTTATTCAATACTGTAGCGCCTGCTGAATTACAATTCTGTACTAGCTTGCTTGCAATATGAAGACCTAACTTTAATACCGTACAAGCAATTTGCTTTAACACTCGAAGTAGGATAATATTTACAGCGTGCAGAATCAATGATAAATCCAGTTAGAAGGCTTTTATTCCAATGAAAATGGAATAAGAATATAGATTGTGTCAAAAGAAAACAATGATAATAAAAGTGAAGGACAATCTCTGCCAGTTACTGTAATTGTCAAGCGCATTGCTAAGAAAAACAAAATTACAGAATTCGAAGAATGGCTCTCAGGTATCTCCAAAGAAGTATCAAGACAAGATGGCAGCACGGGCATCGATATAATTAGACCAACGGATAAGGAATCAAAACCTGAATACGTTATCATATTCAGGTTTAATAACTATGAAAATCTTACAAAATGGGAGAACTCATCAATAAGAAACAAATGGTTACGAAAAGGAAGGGAATTAGTTCAGGCTGATCCTTATGTACAAAAGATGACTGGATTAGAGTTTTGGTTTACCACTTATTTTGAAAAATCATCGCACGTTAAGCCTTTAATCTCACCACCCCGGTATAAGATGGTAATTGTTACAATTCCTGTCATTTCCTTCCTTCTACTTACTTTAGTCCCCCAAATACATAATTTAACCGAAATGTTATTTGTTCCATATTCTATAAGGTTCATCATTGCTATTTCAGTCTCCGTTATGTTAATGACGTATTTTGTAATGCCTCTAATAACAAAATTACTGAAACCTTGGTTATTCAATACATGAACGAAGATAGATTGGAAGTTTTGAACTGACAAGCATCAATCAATCATATTCAAACCGTTCTTTCCAAACCATTCTTCCACTATATTTTTTGCAGAATTCATCTTGAAAATCATTGTTTATCTTAGAAACTGTTTTCCTTTGAGCAAACTTAATTGACGTGAACGTCGCTATTAGATTCCACGATAAATCGTCATCTGTAACAAAGTTTGAATCTTCCCTAATATGTCTTACTATTTATTAGTAATTATCGTCTATTCTCTGATGTACTGTCTATTAGTAACTTTGAATAATTACTTATTTAGCTATTTGTTGGATATCTCAAATTTATTTTACTCCTAAGATGAGCTGATGCATTTAGATAATGTGAGGGCGTTGTGGATCTAATCAAATGGTACAACATTTCTCTCGAAATTATCAATAAAGATTAGCTGCATTAAAAAGAAATAAGAAACCAATCACATTGGAATTAATCAATCCGCGTTCCTCGGGTATTCGTAATTTCTAAATATTGCCTAAATAAAAGAGTACAACGTTTCAAATATTGGCCAGATTGACATCAGGTTGTCCATACGGGCCGGCTTCGCTACGGCGTGGAGCTGGAAAAGACGTAAGTGATATGCGAAGAGCAGAGGACGAGATCAGCGAACACTATGATTTTGTCATTATTGGCTCAGGGGCTGGTGGCGGGCCTCTCGCGGCAAATCTGGCCGAGGCGGGCTTCCGTGCACTGTTGCTCGAAGCTGGAGCTGATCATCAATGCCCCTATTACGAAGTACCGCTCATGCAAGCTCGTGCAAGTGAGGATAGCGAAATGAGGTGGGATTTTTTTGTCCGTCACTATGCTGCAGATGAATCCCAGCGTCATGACAGCAAGTTCGTTGAGACCGAGAATGGTGTCCTCTATCCGCGTGGCGCGACACTTGGTGGTAGCACGGCAATCAGTGCACTCGTTACTGTCTATCCGCACAATAGCGACTGGAACAAGATTGCTGAGGTGATAGCAGACAACAGTTGGGAAGCAGATCAGATGAGGCGATATTTAGAGCGGATTGAGCATTGGCAGGGCCCGGATGCCAATCAGGCTACTCCTGCTCTTGAAGGCGATGAATCTCGACATGGCTTTGCAGGATGGCTTAAAGTTCGCAGAGCTGACCCGAATTTGGCAGGGCGCGAGCCATATTTCCTACAAATCATCAATGCGATCGAACAGACCAGTCGGGATCTCCTTAAGACATCCAAAGAATCAACTCTTCCAAACGATCCCAACGACTGGCGGTTCGTCAGAGATCATCGTGAGGGGATGTCATTCATCCCTGTGGCTATTGATGAGGGTATGCAAAATGGGGGGCGCGAGCGCATCTTAGCCGCGCAGAATGCCCATCCTGACCATTTAATAATCCGATTGAATGCTCTCGCGACACGGATTCTATTCGATAAAGATCGAGCAGTTGGCGTAGAATATATGAATGGCTCTCATCTCTATGCAGCCGATCCCAGCTCAGACAGAAGCAAAACAACCGGTGAAATACAGAAAGTCTTCGCCGATCGCGAAGTCATCCTGGCCGGCGGCGCCTTTAACACTCCTCAGATCCTCAAACTTTCAGGCGTTGGTCCACGCAAAGAGCTGGAGGCATTAGGTATTCCCGTCGTTATAGATTCACCAGGCGTCGGCGAGAATCTTCAGGACAGATATGAGGTGACCGTAGTAGATCAACTCATTTCTGACTATGGGCTGTTCGAGGGAGCGACACTCAACGTGCCATTGCCGAAGGTAGAAGGTGATCCTCTATTCAGGGAATGGCAGCGTGGTCGAAGTGGCCCTTACAGTACTAATGGTCGCTAGCGGCTTTCGTGAAGCGATCTAGCGTTGCCGGTGACGAACCTGATCTGTTCGTGTTCGCACTTCCCACATATTTTCGCGGCTATTACCCTGGCTATTCGGCTGAAGCAGCGGCTTATCACAATGTACTAACTTGGGTTATCTTAAAAGCCCATACAAATAATCACGCCGGACGCGTGCTGTTGCGATCTAATAACCCGTGTGAACGACCGATAATTGATTTCTCGTACTTCGATGAAGGAAATGACAGTGCTGGAGACGATCTCGAAGCCGTCATTGATGGCATTGAGCTCGCCCGCAAAATAGCCAGTCGCCTTAGTGGCCTCGTCTTGCATGAGCTACTTCCTGGCTCTTCTCTACAATCCCGCAATGACCTGCGAGAATTTGTACGTGCTGAGGCATGGGGTCACCATGCCTCGTGTACCTGCAAAATTGGTGCGCAAGACGATCCAAACGCTGTTCTTGACAGCGCCTTTCGCGTACGCGGTATCCGAGGGTTGCGCGTGGTCGATGCATCGGTTTTCCCGTATATTCCTGGTTTCTTTATTGCTATGGCAGTCTACATTATAAGCGAGAAGGCAAGCGACGTTATCATACAGGACCATAGCAGCACATAGAATTAGGAGTACTGCGAGTTTTCGGCATGCTTTGTATAATAATTAGTCTCAGCTGAGACCTATCGATACAATCAACTATTTACATTAAATTCCCCCAGTAGGTCTGGAATCGCTTATGTATGACATTCCATAGTCGATGTGGGTCGCCTTAAATTCTTAAAAGACATGTATAAGATGGGTAAACATGAGCAATAGCAAGGAAGAAAACACAAAACTAACTTTGCCCGTAGACGAATCAAGGGATCATATTCAAGGGTCTACAAAGGGCGCTAGGCAAAAGGATAGCTGAATTTACTAAAAAAATCATGAATAAATAAAGCGCTTTAGAAGGAAAGTACTACCAGTAATTATTTCTCCGACACTAAAATTTAACAGCACTCAATGTGAATTAGGTATTTATTGGTTTGAGCAGATTTAATCATATTGATATTCGTGTTGCCTGTAACAAAGTTATTCTCGCAAGGCTCAACTATACACCACTCCGTCTTTAAGACGATCATCTTGTACTCTTCTAATTACTGCAGTTGCTGTTCACTAACCGATCGAATTATTCTTTGCATTCTAGTTCGCGGAATCGGACCATGCTTAAGAAGCTGACCAGTAGCTTCAGACTCTTATCGTCTATAGTTTATTAATCAACTCTATTAGATTTTGTCCATCTATCCATCCATCCGGATGGATAGATGGACCGGCAATTCGCTTAACTGGCCAACCTTATTCTAACAATTGAAGCACGCTGCCTATCTGCAAATAAAAAAATAATAATAACAAGGAGATAGGCTTAACATGAGCAAAGACATGAGCAATGCCTACTATCCTAAGGAAGGATTCGTACTAACACATTTCTTGACCGTAGCAGATCAGAAACGATCTGAAGAGTTTTATCTTCGAGTTTTCGAAGGAAAGGTAATTCGTACTAGGGATCCAACCATTATCCAAATTGCAAATAGTTGGATAGTTTTAAACCAAGGTGGGGGGTCCAACCGATGATAAGCCAACCATAACTCTTCACACACCTTCAAAGTTAAATGAAGCAAGTAACTTCATGATCATAAGAGTAGCAGATATCTGGTCCTGCTATGAAGAGTGGCGAGATAAAAGGGCTGAATTCATCACCGAACCAAAAGAACACGAGCTGGAGATTCGTTGCTATATGCGTGATCCAGATGGGTATCTAATAGAAGTCGGACAAACAAAATAGTTCAATAAAATAGAACCGCTCTTAACTGAATGAATCAGATTTAATATTACATCTTAAAGTCATGATAATAAATTTAATATTTAAAGCTTGAGTGTTAAGTAAGGACTGTAGGAAATACTATTCTGATGGTACTCTGAATTAGTCCTTATTGGAAAGTATTTTAATTAGTTAAAATTGCAAGAAGCAAATCAGAACTTAAATAATGTGCCAATACACATTATCTAAACGAAATATGAAAAGAAGATTGTTGCGATGTCATGAAGTGATTATCGGATCTAATAATAATTGCAGCTACAAAATCCAGTACGGAAGAAGAACTTTATAAAAAAACGATCGACCACGCACGGAAAGAACATGATCTAAGACATGAAGATTTAACTCCACAAATTGAGGAACAGATGAGAGGCCTAATTAGCCAGGTTAATAATAAGTCAGCAGGATAAATACTAAAAAGAGTCTTCGTGTATAATATGTCAGATATTCACGCATATCTCAATTTTCGTGCATTATATTGTGATTCGCGTACTATTAGTGGTATTACTTGAGATTCAGTGTTATCAAAATCTTGTCTTAACTATAGTATGAATAGATGACAAACAAATTCTTATATCTGTATTGGATCGAGGTCCATGTAAGACTCTTTCCATTACGGATAATTATACTGTTGATGGTTAATACTTGAAATTTTAAATAAAACCTATATTAATAGTAATATTAAGATTCATTTATTTGAAAAAATGTCTAAGCAAAGGTTCCATAGAAAGAAGATAGACTAACTATCAGTTTCTTTATTAGTATTACTTCATTTAAAAAAAGGTTATTTGATTCGTCCCATTCTTCCGTTTTGGAAATCAGACACTGCCTGATAGACTTCCGCTTTCGTATTCATAACAAATGGTCCATATCTTGCAACAGACTCATCCAATGGCAATCCTCCAACTAATAGAACATCAAGATATTCTGGCTCTTCTGCTGATGATGATGACCTATTACTATCTTCATTCACTCCTCGTCCTATGAATACCTGGTCAGCATCATTTTTGAAGATCACCATTTGGCCCCTTCCAGCTGATACTTTATTGTCCTTTCCAAAAGTGCCTCTTCCATTGATAACATATGCGAACACATTGTACTCTTTAGGAACGGGTTGTGCTATTTCTGAACCTGGTTTTAAAGTATAATGAAGGTACATTATGGGAGTTCTCGTATCAATTACTGCATCTGCTCCCAATGCCTCACCTGCAATCACCTTTACTTGAACATTTTGGTTTTCATTCTTTGCCATCGGTATCCTTGATGATGAAATGTCTTGATATCTTGGCTTTATCATCTTGTCTTTTTTAGGCAGATTAACCCATAATTGTAGTCCGTGAAAATTACCTCCGTTATTGGTAAGTTCCTCACTTGGCATCTCTGAGTGTATTACTCCTGCACCTGCAGTCATCCATTGCACGTCTCCAGGATTTAGTTTTCCTTTATTACCTTGAGAGTCTTTATGTTCAAACTGTCCATCTAACATGTATGTAACAGTCTCGAAGCCTCGATGAGGATGATCTGGTGCTCCTTTCGCTTCACCAGGTGCTAGATTAATAGGGCCAAATTCATCCAATAATAAAAATGGGTCAAAGTCTTCGATGAACTTAGAAGGAAAGGCTCTGTGAACAAGAAATCCTTCACCTTCAAGAGTTTGGACACTGTCAATGACACGTGATACAGATCGACTACTAGACCTTTCACTGTCTGAAATGGTTTGTGATTCTTGCTGTTGTTTTTCTTTATCATTATTGGTATCTTTCCCTAAAACCATATTGTCATTTCTTGCCATACTCTAAATACGCATTCAAATTATTTATATGAAGTAGCAAGAACTAACTTAGTTGGTAAGTGCAACTATACGTAGTATGCAAAAACTTACCGAAAATACAACATGAAACTTAATGAATATCAGACAAGGCATTCTAATTTCTGCAACAGATACTCCGAAACTAGATTAGAGTTCTTCGTTTTTGAAGTATAATTCAAATGCTGATTTTTCATTAATTACCCCGTACTTACTCAAACCTAAAAAACGTTGGCAAGTTGATACCGCGGTTTACTTATTGACGTTCTAATGCTCGGCGATTCCAACTGGCATTTGTAGCAGCAGCTTCATAAGTGCTCTGTAGAAAATCCAGCAATATCTCATCATGTGAACTCGAGGTACGACGAACCGCATCATAGGGCAACAGGAATTCACTTATTCCCTTATCGTAAAACGCTTCAGACGGTTTGATAGGGTATTCTTTGAAGCCATGAGGTTCGGGATAAGCATATGCATAGAACGATGGTTCATTGACTAGACCACCACCGGGCCAGAAACCGCAACTACTTACTTCATGCGAATAGGCTTCCTGCATCACAAAAATACCGCAGTTTGGTACGCCTGGGTGCCGAGGCGCAGGACGTCCCGAGAAGCGGGTGACAGCCATATCAAAGGCTCCCCAGAAAAAGTGTACCGGACTCACCTTACCGGTGAAACGAGAGCGAAACTTTGTAAGTATGCGGCTGGACTGGACTAGAATCCGCCAACACCTCTGAGCATATTCCGGATCATAGGCCGTATGTCTCTGATCTTGTTCAAACGGGATTCGATCTGGCACTTCTACTGGTGTAGTCCAGATAGTCACAGGTATCTTTAGAGACTCTAAGGTAGCCATAGTTTTTTGATAAAATTCAGCCACTGATTGCGGCTGCAGAGCGATTGTCCTTTTAGAACCGTCAGTGGTCTCGATGAGGAGCAGGTGATCAATGAAATCAACGTCAATTTGAAAGAGCCGATCATTGTAGGGAATGGCTGAGGTCGTAAGACCACGAGCTGTGACGTAAAGAGGTACATTCCACCAATGATTCTCAAGTGGACTGAGTTTGAGCCGGATCTTGCCGACGATTTGAGTCCACATATGCAGTGTAGCAAGAGTGTCATTCCACTCTGCTAGGGGTAGCTCAGGCCAAGGGTCGATAGTCATTTATTGCCAACCCTTCTTCTTCTCCATCGAACTACAACGTCTTGATCTCTATTGATATCTTGTCAATAATCATCATTGCGATTAATCTATCTTTACTGACTTTCCTTTCGTCTTCTCTTGCTCTTTTTTGTTAAAGGTTATTTCAAGTATTCCATTAATATAAGCACATCTGGCAGTTTCGATATTTGCTTCTGGTGGTAACTCTACTATTTTGTGATATTTCCGTTGAGGATCATCACTCTTGACTTCGACTTTGTCTTCATAAGCATTTACCTTAATTTTGTCTTTATTCAGTCCTGGCATTTCTATCACAACCCTAATATCCTTATCAGTTGACGTTACATCTGCTAATGGTTCCATTTCACCACTAATTTCAGGTCTGCCACCGCTCATACCGTCACCACCGAATCCAAACCTTCTTGATGGTTTCACGTTACCGAATTCTTTTACCCTTGGTTTGCCGTCAGGCCCAACAGTCATTGAATATCCGTAGACTAATGGTCCAACTTCTCTAACTTTACCTCCTTGAGGGGTCTCATGCTCTCTCACCAGATCTTTTGGTACTGATTTCTCAATGTCTTCGAACTCCCGTTCCATTTCTCTCCTCATTTGATCAAACCCTCTAAACATATCGTCAAAGAAACTCCCTCCTCTGCCTCGACCAAAGAATCTTCTATACCAGTCATATGGCTCAATATCATCTGAACTCATATTTTCTAATTCAACCGTAGAAAGGATGGTAGGCATATTACTTAAGATTTTATATTAAGAATCTTGGATTGGCCTTGTATGATAGTTAATTCCGATTAATAAGAAAACAATAAGTGGATACAACTTTCTACACACATAGTAATAATGCATAAATCAATCTCCTGCGTATTTATTAATGCACATTGTTAGGTTGGCTGTGCATAAGAATAAATTCAAAATTGAATATCGAAGAAAAACAGTTGCTTCAATGCTAGCGCAGTCAATGACAGCAAGTTCTTGGAGTATACGTCTCAAGGCACAGAAATATGTTAGTTGCTGAGTCATTTCTGAAAACGTTAATCGAGGTCTATGGTAAACATGGTGTATATTCAGATGGTGGAACATGGTATCCAGAAGCATGTTCTTACCTTAGTCTTAAACACCTACTTCATACATCTTTCGAAAAAAGTATCATTGAAAGAACAATTGAGTCTTGATGTTAAACTTAAGTAAGAAGGACACGTTGTTGCATGTTCATTTTTCCTTTTTCTTTACTTCCTCTAGTAAATCTTCTAGGTAGCTCTCAACCTCATCATTACTAAGAGATGTATAAATTCCAGTTTCTTCAACATAGTATTTTTGGTTCGCTTTGTCATCGTATCAACTCTATTTTGTATTTCTTGTTTCCTATACTATCTAGCAATCCTTTTTTCTCACAAATTTTCTGATCGATTTGCGAAATCCTACATCTTGTCAAATAATTTAATCTCACATAGAAATTATTCTAACAGATGCAATTATGCAATAAGAGAACAGTCATTCGATATTTCTCATTTAGATAAATCTCGATTTCTGTAATCTGTAATCTGTAACATTCCCTCATGTGTTTCTACAAGTCACCCATTTAGATGAATGCTTCAGATTTTTATAATATCAAGAAATGAACTTTGTTTTACTTAAGAGCCTTCTTCTTAACTTTGCATCATGTGTTTTTATTCTCAAACATGTTCCACAACAAGGACACCTTATCTTATTCCATCTTATAAAAATCTCACATTCGGTACAGCGTCTTACGCCATTCTCATAATTCGTATCGTGATATGGCTTCTTTGCTTTGTACTCGATGCAAATATTTCTGCATGACATAATACTTCTGTTTATATCAAATCATTGTCATTGTTAGTTAATTTTATAGCGATATCGTACTTTAAAGTCATTTTGATGCAAAGTATTGAAAGCCATTTCGTAGAATAATTCTAACCGTTTCTCTCATAGATACAGATTCGAAATTTGTTTTTATTAGTTTGACCCTCGATAATTTGATGTTTCTCTCATTGAGAATAGATTCTAGGTAATGTTCATTTCTCATTCTAACTTGCTTGCTTTATGTATTTAGACACTTCAGCTACTTGAGATGAGCAGTGCTTTAACCTGTTTGAATACACATGGTGGTATTGATTTGTCTTTGATTTTGCAGGCTGTAAAATGCCACCCTCCTTCAAGAGCCAAGTAGCTAATAACAAAGCCAAGAGCTATATATGCTAGCAAATTCAGATCTTCAATCATCTTACTGGTATACATCTGATTTGTATTATATAAAGTTTTTTATAACAAGATTTAACGTTTGGCTTCAAATTCATCTTGTTACTTAATATCTGTTAAGATCTTTGCTAAGGTCAAGAGGAGACTCTTTACCGATGTAAAGAGGAAAATTGTTTTGTTGAGAGCAACACAAATAACAATGCTGTAAAACACCACCACATCATGTTATATCCTCTTCATCGCTCCTGATGACAATTACTATATCGAGATTTTTTATTTTGATGTTGAGATATAATATGCGGAATACCCTTTACCGATTTATACAAATTTGGAACACAGTATAATATGTGACAGAAAAATTGTTGAAAAATAGTAAGACATATCACTTATTTCTATTAATCATTCTCTTCTGTGTAATCTGTGAGTATCGTTATTATTGTTTTACTAACTGGTCGGCAAGCTAAAGGAAAATGTTGCTCCTTTCCGTCTATTAGGATTGTTCTTAGCCCATATCTTTCCACCATGTGCTTCTATGATACTCTTGGAGATATATAATCCCAATCCCGTACCTGAGAAGGATCTGGTAGCAAATTTTGTAAACAGCCTTGGCAATATGTCAGGTTCTATACTTTGACCGCTGTCTCGCACGTTAACAATAATCTGCTGAGCAACATTGTCTCTTTCGATGTTAACTATAATTTCTCCTTCATCTGTAAACTTGATCGCATTACTCAAAAGATTGGAAATGACTCGTAAGAGTCTTTCCTGATCTCCTTCTATAATAGTATCCTGATCGTGATCTGAAAAGAGTAATCTTACTTTTCTACGATGAGTAACAACTTTTACTTCCTTTTCATAATCTGCAAGAGCATTCATTATTGTATCATTTAATTTGAAAGTTTGTATGTTGAGTGTTAATGACTGGCTTTCAATTTTTGTGACATCCAATATGTCTTCTGTAAGTCTCTGCAGTCTTTTTGCGTTTCTTGAGATAACAGCTAATAATTGTCCTAATTCTATATCTTCATTTTTAATTTTGGAGAGCGCAACTTCGGACAAGCCAAGTATTGGTTGTACAGGGGTTCGCAGCTCATGTGCTGCAATGTTAATAAACTCTCTCTGCATTTTATCTTGCGCTTTTAGCTGTGCATTTACTTCTTTTAGTTTTTCGTATAATTCTCCTTGTTTCCAAAGACTTTCAAAAATAGACGTATATGATACTGCAATAGGCTTACTGTTAGAATATGCAGCTAATCCAATTGCATCATCGAAATGATTATCTTCTGTACTCTCTCTTGACTCGATGATCAGGCATTCTTCTTTATCAACAATTATAATACCTATACTAGTTTGTTGACTTTTATCGATGATTCTGATGTCTAGCCCTGGGAGAGTTGATAATATTTCCTTTGTTATTTGAGTGATGTGTTCAGGATCAGCAGGTACTAATATTTTAACTTTTATGTTACGTTCAAGCAAATCTTTAAACAACTGTATCATATTACCATCAGCCGCTCGTACTTGATGATGAAATGCATTAATTGAAGGATATATTCTTAATACTTATTTCTTGCCGATCTTACTATATCATAGGATAGTTTCAATGATTCTACCGGATTTTCTATAATCTCTATGTTTGTTGACTCGATTCCTGCTTCAATTGTCTTTATTCTTTCTGTAGCATCAACTCCTTTTTTCCATAACTCGTCGAATAGAGCATTAAAATGACTCACCTAGAGTGGCTCGTTACTGATCAAAAAACTCTGGCTCATCTCTCCTCCTTCCATCTGTTCTATGGTAATAGCTACTTCTTTATCTGAAACACCAAAACTTAGAGGTGGCATATTCTTGATATGCCGTATTTGTATTCCTGAGTTCAGAAATTTCTTGACCAAGTTTATGCCATCTTTTCCTCCTTTATCTTCTATATTCATAAGCCACCTCATACCCTCTTTGCTCTCTCCACTCTTGTGTTTGTCCACTACATTTTTGTATGAGTCAAATAGATAGTTGTAACTCATCTGCATGCCGCCAAGTGATGTGCAAATTGATAACTTCTTAGCAGTGTTGTTTTTGCGTGTAATCTCTTTAATTATTTCTTCATGATTTTTTAACAGTTTAGTTCTGATTGGTATTATACCATCTTCAATTTCCTTTATTTTCTGTTCAGCCGGGATTGCCCTACTCCATAAAGTCTCAAAGAAATACTGCTGTTGATCTACAAATGCTTTGACATTACTGCGTATTAATTGAGTTGGTATATGGGCTTCAAGTACACTTGCACCTCCCCCATAATTTCTTCCGTCAGCTATTCCGAAATTTCCCTTGACTCCATCCAAATGGCGTAAATCGGCAATCTTAGCCAGCACTCTGCAGTAATGTATATTATCGAGAGTAATTTCGGTGATGAACCTTAGATTTACACCCCGGTCTTTCATTTTACGATATTCTTCCCATATAGGGGGTTTCAATGAAGACAGATGAACCTGTGAAATCAGTACAATTGTCAAATCTTTCCTTTATATTTGGCAAGTCTTCAAAAGTCCTTTTGACAATGTTCTCAGCACCGTCTTTTCTTCTTCTTCGATGTTATTTGTTGGGGTTTTTGAATCTGCTGTCAGTGTCAAAAAGCAAATCTTGTAAAATGTGTAGTTAGTCTACAAATATAAGAATATAGATATTGCTGTCTCATTGAAGCAAAGTGAAGGGGAGTAAAGTATCACAACTAACACGTAGTTCTATTTTTAGAAGTATAAATTCTGATACTGCTCGATGAATTGATAGCTGCTATAAAATAGAATACTAGCAATCATGGCACCGTAACTAATTTAGGAGTGAATGTTAACACCTCAAAAGAATAGATAAATTGGGTTAATTGAAATATGTACCGAATTCCCATTTTGCAGATGATCCACAAAATAACAAGATGCGAGGAATATAACTGAGATATTAGATGGTTATTATCAATCATTCTACCTAAATTCATATCATAACGGTGACTGCTCATACTGCAAATTGCGTTCATGAGATTTACGAACTGGTTTCTGCTTTAGCCGCGTAACTCTTGGTTTTAGCCTAAGCCTAGTCCCACAACAAGGGCAGCGTAACCCATTCCATTTGATAAACATACAACAAATCTGACATCTTTTCTGTCCTTGAACATATCTACTTAAGCTCATTCTTGCAGGCTTCTGTGCTTTATGATTAATACAGACGCCCTTACAAGCCACTAGCTTTCCATCCGAGAAATCCTCATATAAACGATAGATTTTCCTATTTAGGAAATACTTACAATGAATAAGAATACAATATCGATGTGCATATTTTTCTCCAAAGTATCAACCATCATTGTCAAGGGGGAGCCGTGTTGATAATAATAAGTAGACTTAGTTTACACAGATTCTTTTTTTATAGTTATCCACACAATACATAGAGAAGCATACAATAGCAAATTCTAAGGTATCTAAATTCTACTTTGTTATTTTTAAAGGAATGCCAAGTCAGACACATATAGTATGCTCCTTAGCTATTCCTTGGATTGAATTAATTAGTTTCATATTTCGATAAACTAAACATTCTACTAATCTTGTCTAGAAAAGTGGGGGGTTGATCATGAACGGAAAAATTAAGTGAGTGATTGGAAGGACAAGACGTATTATACTGTATTGTGTACAAAAAGGCAAGCAACCCGTTGACTCCTGCATGTAGTAATAGCTAATTTATGGCTAAAAGAATGAGAATTGCTAGAGACAAATGTCGTATATTGCAGGATTGGTTTCCCAGGGGCTGATTAGGATTCGGAGAGGGCTCGCTGGAGTTGAAAGCAAAATATAGAGATCGAACTGAAATAATTGCTTCAGTATTAGAGGCTACTAAAGGTGGTGGTGCTAGCAAGACGAAAATTATGTTCACTGCTTACTTGTCATATGAACAATTGAAGGAATATCTCAAAGAGATATTGGACAAAGAACTTTTAGCTTATGATTTTCATACACGAACCTATAATATCACTCCAAAAGGAATTAAGTTTTTACAATTATATACTGAATTAGAAAAGGTAGAATAGAATAATCACAATTCTACTAGAAAGTTACAACTTAAGACAAAATTCGATCCCCTATCGTTATGATCAACAGAATTACGGATTTTTGAAATTCTTAGTTTGTTAAGTTGACACCATCAGATTTTGATATCCTAGGGATGATGTAAAATAAAAATAAAAACCAAAACTCATTGAGCTCTTTGAATCTAAACCTTGTCAACAATTGACGATTCCGGACTCTTCTTCACACTGCATTTAAGGCATTAAATCTAGTCTCTTGTTTTCCAGCTCTTGGCATCTATTCCTTACTGTGACATCCAACACTCCAGAGAAGGTAATATTCGGCACACAGTTGAAAGCAGATGTCGTCAATGGTGGAGTCGTTCTCATTATTACTTTCATTGTGAACCCTGATGGTGAAGATCGGTTCGTAAAGATATGGACTGAAGCGACGGAAATCTCAAAGAAAACCTCGGCAGTCATTTCAGCACAGCTTCATCGGGGGAATTGCTGGTCGTCGTGTCTTTGTGTCCTACCATGTTTATGAGTCTACAGCCGCTATAAAACAACAATATGAAAACCCTGATTTCCCAACCAAACTCTCGGAGTATCCTGTTAACATTATTTCATCTTCCCACGTATTCAAGAAAGTTGCAGTACCAGGAATTTGTGCGGGGGACAGAGTCTTTCATATTAAATCTATTGCTTGAGACAAGTGGTTATGTGTGTGCCGGAAGTCCCACACACAGGCCAAAGAGTAGGTCGACCAATTCGAAGAAGCGTTTTATGATGGTGGGCGATATACACGCATGCATGGCCCCCAAATTCTCCTGGAAAACGCTGTCTCCGGTTATTAATTTTGGCATCAGGACTTATATCCATGGTTACGATTTTCAGTCTAGAAAATGAGATGTAGTTTTTGGCATTAGACACATAGGAAAACGTCAAAGACGTCAGTTCACTGGACTGTTTACTTCTGCCTTGTCGTCGCGTTTCGTCTATGACCTTCTAACGTCTTTCGAATAGCCTTTGAGAATTCTTCTGGCATATACAGTGACGCACCATGATGACCAGGATACTCATGAATTTCGCAGCCAAGTTTATTGGCTAACATTCTTGTGGACTGCACATAGTACGCGTCATCGCTATCTCTTCCCACAGCCGCCAGAATACTCACATTATTGTTCCTAATCCGTTCAACGTCTGGATGATACCGAACGAAAGGTTTGTACTCATGCTTGAAGAAGAAATCGATGTTCCCTGAGATTCGTTCATTTAGATCAGGTGGAAAGGGGTTGTCAGACATACCTACGAGTGCGGCCATAAAATCGGCTATAGCTGCCTGCCAGCCTTCACGTTGGCTTTTTGCATAGATACCATCGTGAAATGAACGCCACTTTTCTGCGAGTGGTGCAGGTAATATCTCAGTTACTGGAACTTCATGGACTATCAAAAAGTCAATCACCTCAGGCCTGGTTGCTGCGAGCTCAAGACTTATGATTCCACCACCACTACTTCCAAATACAAATGCTTTGTCATACCCCATTGCCTTGATAATAGCGGCAGCGTCACGGGACTGCTGAGCCACAGTCATATCAGTTGTTCGATCGCCAGTGCTCCGAGAGTTGCAACGCCTATCATACGATACAATTGTAAATCCGTTGGCAAGGTTGTCAGCTGTAGAAGTATAAAATCCTGCGTCGCCCATTGCACCTGTAATCAACAGCAAAAGAGGACCTCTGCCCCTATACTCGCAATATATCCTAGCACCCCCCGTTACTACCCCCTTTCTAATTGGAGCTGCAGACATGCTTATTTTGAATAAAAATAAAAGATGTATTAAAATACTCTAGGTTTACCGTGCATTCATATTAGTTCTGTGAAGAGGGAAGTTATTTCGCAGGGCGATGAACTATATAGAAATTACGAAATAACCTCAAAAGGAGCGCGATAGTTTAAGGTATTCGCAGAAATAGAGGACAATTTAGATATATTAATATTTTCTGATTATCGATCAACCATGATAAGACTATTGTATCAATCGAATTAGATATTGAGTTAATGAGATTCAATTGTTAGTCTTTCCCTAGAGATTGTCTATGATAGCATGCCGTATAGCACCTGATCGTTGATGTAGGACATCTGTGGCCGTGGCAGCAAAATTAACAGGATCACTATCAGGCCCGGTTCCACTTAACGAACATTCACTGAGTACAAGAACTAGATCGTTTTACATGTTTGAAATACAGCAATCGCAGACGGCAAGCTTGTTTTACTCCAGTATTATCTAGCTTTAATATTTCTAAACATACTTTTGATCTTTCTTCTCATCATCGGAGTCATGACGTGTTCCATATGTTTTTATAAATCTTAATAAATCATTGGAATGATGGTCTTTTACCATATAGTAGTTCTTTAGATTTTCAATTGTCTGGTCATCATAATGACTTTTACTATCCGCTCTTTTCTTGTCTGTTCTCAATATATTATTATGAAATCAAACAAAATAAAAAACTATCGTATAATGTATTGTATATTCTTCTATGCATTTAGCTATATGAATATAAATTTAGCCAGCAATTGATTAAACTTTGCTGTCATAAGATCTCTAATTATTTCTAAGAGTATTGTTATTTGTCTGATACGTGGAGTTATATACAAATATATCGTTTAGTAGTAATAATTCACTCAAGGAAAAGGAGACATCGCTATGAGAAAGGGCTACGGCAATGATGATTATGATGATGAGAACAGCCATATCAATAATTCTGAAAAGGATAATGATAGCAACAGTGCTGACGATATTAGCGATAGTAACTCTAGCAGGGGTTCGGCAGCAAGATGGATTGGTAAATTAGATGACGGAACTAATGCATTCATGCTGTGGTTGGAGTCAATGAATAAGCAGCATCAACCTAATGATTCTTTACATATATCCATCATTTTAAGAGAATTTATTAAGGATAAACTTACAATATTATATGATAAGAATCTAGAATTTGAGATAAATGTTGAAATTAAAGAAGGCGTTCCATTTTGTAGATATTGCAATTTAGATGATTGTTCTCATGTAGGATTTACTATATCTTTAGAGCAAATGTGTGAGGATCATTGTGGCTATCAAGAATTATCAGTATACGATATTGTTGATAATGAGACACATTTTTCATAGTTTTAAATATTTAATTGGCATGGATTTCAGTCATCTATGTGAATAAGGGGAGTACCTATTTATCAGACCTAGATATGCCAAGTTAATGAAGATTATTGTATGTTAAATCTCTTTATATCCATGACTATTCTGTAAGAATGCCAATACTGCCCTGTTAAACTCACTAGGATGTTGGTACATTAGTCCATGTCCGGCATCTCTTATCCGAATATCCCATGACCCTGGGATTCTATTGCTAGCATTAATGAGCTTGCAGCAAAGCATCGTCTGTTCCAACTATGACCAAAGTGTGGTCTGAGCTAATTTTATGGCAAGATAGATATATTTCCATTTATAACACACGTTTTTCCTTTCCGAGACAAGAGAAAGTTATTGTACAGATAATTTACCTCTAAGTTTTTCTCTAAATTCTAAATTCTAAATTCAAATAATGTAACTGTCATATTCACAAAATTGAACAGGTTAATATTGTTTATGAATTTAGAGTAACTTTATTGCCTATTGTTGAAATAGGCTGTCAACTAATCTCTCCCATGCGACGTAACTATGACTGAAGTTCAAATGTTAGATTACCCGTTCGGTGTGAAGGACAATTTATGTGGTATATGTTATCATCAGTGTACCAGGTGTGGAGTAATATTCAGCTGTGAGGTGGCTCGTAAGACTATTGTTTGTGGCAATCCATTTTATCACGGTCTATGTAATATATGCAATAGTACGAAGAAAGTTCCAACGTAAAATTTTGCTAATCATAATGTCATGATGATTACTGATTATACGTATAATAGGATTGATTATTCAAGTCACCGGCTTCTAGCCAATGAGTGGTACTCCCAACCGTCTTTCATTTTTCTTGTGTAATTGTATTGAAGAGTATAATTGGTACTTGTATTGATGGATATTAACGGCAACAAGCGCCATATAATACCAACGAATATATAGGGTGCCATGAAATCTTCCTATCCAAATATGTCATCAGAAAGTAAAAAATCAAGAGACAGGAACACGGAAGAAGCAGCGACGTCTGCTCCGGAAGCAACAACAGTAGCAGCAACAACAACCTTCAATTTAGCACAGCTATTTGATGCAGCAGATGAGAATTTAACCAAATTCGTAAATGAATTTTCGAAAGCTCAACCAGAATACGCACAAGCAGTCTCCAATTTGCAGCAAGAATATCTAGATGCAGCAAAGGACAGTATAAAAATAGGAACGTCAGTTCAAAAACTGTTTATAAGCAACAGCAATAACAACAGTATTGGCAGGATTAGTAATGCCGTTAATCCTACTACAACATCATCACAGTTTGTTCAGCAACTAGTAAATCAATCAAATGATTTCACCAACAATATGGTCAAGATAACGGAGATAAACAGCCAGTTTGTAATTAATGCCTTAAATGCAACAAAGGAAAATCTAAAAAATAACAGAAGATTGGCTAAGACAACTGTAGAATATGGCTCTAATATCGCAAACGCGTGGACATCAGCACTATCATCAATTCAAAATCAATCTACTAAGAGACAGTAAGAGTTTTTATATATTTTTATTGAAAACGGCATAGAAAGATAATGATGAAGTTTTCTCTGGTCAAAGTAATGAGAACCAAGCATTTTATTTACAGAATAGAACTTTTTGAAATGGGGTATTAAAAGTTGTTCTTTTCCATAAAAAATAGAAATAGAAACAGAAGTAGAAATAAGACCCAATTGATGGTAACCTTCAAAGGGGTAAAGTACGGAGCCTTTGCTGGCTTTATTGCAACTTGGTCTATATCTTCAGTGATTGTCTTAACTGAATTATTGCTCGGACTGAATATAGGTACATTTTACTCGATTATGGGAATTAGCCTAGGCATAGATAATAATATCACGACTGCTATATCTGTAGCTTTTGGTCTTCACCTTCTAGTTGGTACTTTGATAGGAGCGGTGGTTGGCGTCGTTGGAATTAGATGGAAAAAGGTGCGTATGCTCAATCTATTTAAGAGCTTATTGATTGGCATGGGCGCAGGTGTCTTGGTGTGGTTAGTATTGTTTCTTCCAATAACCACATTATTAGTTCAACCAGCTATCAATTCTATTACTACTATGTTAGCAGTAGAATCACAGCGAGCAGTAATATCTGAAGATATTAATTCATCCATTAGAAATATTACACTAATTGCAATTGCTTTTCATTTAATATGGGGTGCAATTTTTGGATACATAATTAGCTCTCTGCTAAGAATCAGACTTTTTAGAATAAAGCAACACTACAATGATATCGTTAATATCGATCCAAATATCAGACTAGTTACCATTTGTGATTCAGATGGTAGGAACATTTACTCCCGTCATCGACAGGGTGTAGTAAATTTACTTACCCTAGAGGAGAGCAAAAAATCACTTGAGATGGCTATGACTGGATGGAAAGTACGAAGCGAACTTTCACACAAAATTGGAAAAGGAAAGTACGTCGTAGCAGAATACGAAAAGATCAAGCGCATTACTATGCCATTTGGAGATGACTATCTTTTATATGTGACTACAGAAGTACAAGCGGATCATCCTAATATAATCAATAAAATTCGCAAGTTAGAGGCAGGGCTAAAATATTCTAAATAAAAAGCATTGAAAATGGGATCAATTTCTTGTAGAATAACATTGCACTATTCTAAGTAATATGCATATTCCATTGGAATTAATGAATACACTTTAGAAGATTGAATTTAAGTATGAATTCCGTATTCCCTTGGTATTGTAAGCTGAAAATAAACAGAATAATAATGGCTCTATTGGCATTATATTGAAAGTCATTAGTGTTAGAGCACTACTGACTTATTCGTTGGCTATGGATCTATGCTATTCGAACAAAAAAATACATGTGCTAATGCAATTGTTGAAGGAATTAAGATGTGTATGGAAAGTCTTTTTACAATCATACTTGTATGCTTCAACTGTCATTATCATTGTTTTCGATTTACTTAATTAGCATTTCTTAACATTAGTAATTTTAATATACAAGATAGCAGCTAATAGCCATTACTCTTCCTCCATATTAATTAGAAAGTGTTGTGATAATATGTTAGTCGAGCAGCCATAGACTTCACACAATTGAGTATTGCTTGGAGTTAAGCTCGACAGCTCCATGCCAATCTCCTCTTCATTCGTCCTACAACATAGGAATGCTCGTTTATATTGAAAATCTCAGTCCAGGATCATTAAAGCATCCCTGTCCACACGGACCAAGCTTGCTTCTATTGTCAACTACCTGGCAAATATTTGAGTTCAAACGATGAAGAAGTGATTACATCCGCCTTGAATCTTTAGTATTATTTGAACTATCATTTTGTAAGAATGCTTAATAATTTTATTTTCTAAATCAATATGCACTTAGTCAAGCAGAAGTGTGTTAACCTATAGGTGGTCAGATTTACATCAACTGTTAGTAGCTCATGCTGGCCACCTATTGACATGTAGGTCCAGAACCTGCAGGCGCATGTTATTAAGCAATCGATAATTGGAGTTTAACTTCTATGACTAAATGATAAGAGAATATTGACATAAACCATTGTTCTACCTCATCTGGCATCTATTTCACTAACAACCAGATGGATGAAGGGAATGGATATAGAAATGGAAGAGGGGTAAAATTTACTTAACGTAAAACCCTTCATCCTTTTATAAGGACTTTCTTTTGAAAAGTTCATGCATACAATACTATGGTTGTTTCTTGAGCATACAGGAAGGCTAGAAAAACATACGATAGCTCCAACTGGCCAGAAAAGCTATTATTATTACCATCCAAGCTTTAAGACTTCATATTCTTTATTCTTTGTAACATAAAAGACAGTAATAGCTAGTGTTGGTAAAGTTATAACAAGGATGATACCAGGAACAGCTTGGGTTAAACCACAAATTGCATTATCTTCAAAGATTTGAATTGAGAATATGCTTATGATGATGGATTTTGCTGTTCCACTGTTAATTTAGTTTTCCAATCCTCTGGGAGGTTTTGAACCCACCCATTATAAACAACTGGTATAGGTAGTACACCCATACCTCCCATGCCTGCTAATGCAGTAACCTTATCATCTGTCTGTGTCTCTGGTGAACCTACTAAACTAATTCGTCCTGCTATCTCAGCGTCTTCTGGATCACCATCATTATTAGGGTCTCCATCAACTATTACTAGGTCATTTGAAAAAGAGCTGGACACATATGCATAATATCCACCATCCTTCTTTGCACCAAAGTTTACTCCATGACATCCTGCACCGCATGGTAAATCTCTGATCAATTCATCAGTTTCTGCATCAACAATTGTTATTGTTGCACTTCCTGTGTTAGCGGTTACCACGTATTGTCCATCTGGGCTGACCGGGGTTTGTATTGGTAGGAAACCAATTGGTCCACTAACATTCCCAGAAATTGGATCATAATTTTCCAATAAGTCTATTTTCTTTATCAATGTACCCTTGGCGGTATCTACTACGCTAATCGTGCTATCAAAGAAGTCTGCAACATAGGATTTATTTCCATCGGGGGTCATTCCTACGGCAATTGGACTATGGCCTGTCTTTACTTTCCCTAGAATTTTGTCTTCCATCATATCATAAATTGTAGCCGTACCGGTAAACTCGTCTGGTGTTACCATATATCGATCATCTGCACTCATCCAATGTCCATGTGGATGAGATGGGTCTTGTCCAGGAAATTGCATTGGTATAACTTTTTTTAGAGACTCGCCTTTTGGACTAAGAACAGCAACTCCTTGTTCTCCATGTAATACTACCATAAGTTCGTCTGTTTTGGTACTTGTCATTACATGTGATGGATCATCTCCAACCGCAATATTTTTGACAAGTTTTCCAGTGTTTCTATCAAATACTGATGTCTTGTTATCAAACCACTGCGTTGCATATATCAGGTTTTGATCTTTGTCAGTCCACATGTTATGAGCATTGTTCATATTTATCTCTGGCAATGCAACTTTTTTTGTTATTTCCCATGTAGTAGCGTTAACTGCGCTGGCAGTACCAGGTTTTGTCTTGCTTGCTGTCTTTTCAAATTGTGTATCTACCCAAACTTCTCCTATTCCTGCACTATCAGGTTTGTTCAGTTCATCTAAAGTCAAATTCTGACCGTATCTATTTTCTAGAGTATCTCTTAGATTCACTACTGTGCCATTTGCAATTCTAATATCTACGTCAGGGTAAGATATATGCCAAGGTACAGCGGATGATGGTGGTGATGGTGGTGACCATGGTGAAGATGAAGTATAGTTCTGCCAATTATTTGTAGCAGTAATCGTAAAGAATATCTTTAAGAGCCTTGTGGCAAGATCACTGCTTGTCGGAACCGTAATACCATTTACCAAGGTAATCTCATCTCCAAGATCAAGGCCTTCAGTAGATGGATCATCTGCTATTACGGCACCTAACATAAATGGGTGTAATTTACAACCAAACACGTATAACCCTGGATCATCAAGTTTCACTATTGCTCCACCAGCATACGCCGTAACCTCGTCAAATGGCATGTTCACGGCACCTTTCGGATAGACAAAACTTGTAACTGTATGCACTCCGCTGACGTCTGACATCATGAAGTTGACAGTACCTGTCTTGTTAATCACTGCAAGAGATTCTGTACCTGTATTTGTTATATCTCCAGCGAGATTTGTAAACCATTTAGCAGGCTCATCCGTGAGTTCAAACGCAGCAAAATTCTTGTAGGGTGAAGCGCCTGGCTCGCTGGGTATGCCTACTGTTGGATCACCGGATACTACTTTAAATCCTCCCATCATACCTGCTTCCATATGCGCAAATACATGACAGTGATATGTCCATTGTCCTGGACCTACGCCATCTCCTACATCAATTACAAAAGAGTGAGTTTTACCTGGCATTATTTGCTTGACATCTATGATATTATTAGTTCCAGGGATAACCCATCTATGTGCATGAAGATGGAATGTATGCTGGTGTCCAGCTGGATTTCCTGCATGACCTACTCCTAATACATGAAAGCGGAATTTCTGCTCCATTACTCCGCCTATATTGGGATTTGTCCACAATGGGATCTGTCTATTCTTATCATGATTGTCAATTTCCATACCCCAAAATGTGGAACCAACCATGAACAAAATTATGTCTTTATCGATTTCGTCAAGAGATAATTCCTGAATTTTGCCCTCTATCAACCCTGTAGTAAGTTTATCCTCTGGATTAACAATTACGGCACCAAATAGACCAGTCTCTCCTTCTTTACTATCATCCTTGTATAGAAAAGTTCCTGGTTCAGACGCTATAAATTGCTCGTTAGATCGAATATTACCACCTTTGTCATTGATATTTACCTCGACCCCATCCCCCTCATTAACAACCAAAGTTGGACCAGGAATAGTCGCCAATTTACTGTATCTAGGCGTCAGGTCTATTGTATTATTATCGTCATTAGCAGCAGCGGTTGAAGAAGAACCATTGATTTTAACATGACTTAGCACTTTATAAGCAGGCATTCCAGTGGGTAAGGATATTACTTCCATCTCAATCTTGTGTAGGGCATTATTGCTAGTTTTATTATTATTATTATTAGTAGTAGTAGATGATAACGTAGTAGAAGTATTATCCGTTGATGATGATGAATTTATAGAGACTAAACTATAAAAAACATCCCTCTTGATATCTTTAATAATTTTTTGATTGTTTGTCTGTGAGTTAACATTGTGTTTTTCTGATATTTGTTCCTGTTCTTCTGCATAGGTTTTGTCAGTGAAAGGAAGAACTGCCGACGTAGGACTAATAACTAGTATCAATATCATAGAGAACGCTAGGAAAACCTTAGATTGTACTGAAGCATATTTCACATTGAACTTTTTATTTGAACTTTTGTTTATCATTTTTTCACCTACCTCCCACTACTAGTGATATCTCCCCATTGACACTACTATTGTCAGTTTGTTGCATCTTTGGAGATGGCCCTGGAATACTTGGGATGTTTGTAGTAGCATTACCTTCTGCACTTACTTCAAATGTTCCTTTCATTCCTGAAAGCAAGTGTATCGGCATTTTATCATAATAAGAAGTACTATTATCAGCGCTAATGGTAAACACATGATTTTCTAGCGGTCCTATATTCTCAAAACTAGTTGTTTGATTGGTTCCGGGTTTTAACCATTTATAACCATCGAGAGCAAAATGGTGAAAATCAGTACCAACTGACTGAATATGGAATCTAACTAGATCACCTTTAGCTGCTACAAGTGTAGGATCTACCCATAGCGGTGTATGTTTCATATTATTAGCATTATCTATCTCATCACCCCAGAAAGCATCATCGGTAACAAATAAGACAAAATCTTTCTTTATATCCTGAATATCTACTTCTTTGGGAACCCCATTTATCAAAGCATTTACTTTCCCATTAGCAGGATTGATAATGACGGTAGAGAAAAGTCCATTTATTTCTACGCCGTTCATATTTATTCCAGATTGACCTTTTCCAAATGTATGAACATGCCAAGGCCATGATCCTCTTGTTCCATATGCAGCACTCCAAACATACGTATATGATTTTTGAGGAGTTGCCCCTTGATCTACTACTTTGTTAGTCATTTTCAATGTACCGTCGTTTGTGATTGTGTAATGAGCCCCATGTGTATGAAGGCTCACCATTCCACGACCGATTTCATTGACCAAGGTCAACCTTGCCGTATCGCCTTCTGTCATCACAAGGGTGGGACCGGGGATTGTCGGAAGTTCGCTATACCGTGACGTAATATCCGTAGTGCGATTTTCTGTATCGATCATCTTGTATTCCAACATTTTATATGCAGTTTGTCCATCTGGTAACTCCACGGCAGCCATCTTAATCTCGTGAAGCGAAGGTGACGATGACATAATTTGTTGGTCACTGGTTTGGTTTGAAGAGGGTTTTGGAGATGCAAAAGCCCAAAATGATAGGCCCAAGATATAACTGGAAAATACAAAGGTGATGATTGATATTCCCACACAATGGTTAAGTGATCTAGAAGGTATCATGGCAAAATTCTGAGGTATTAAGATAAATAAGCGAGTAGGTTTGCAGTGCAATCGGATGCAATCATACCCATTAGTACAGGCAACATTCTGAATACTTTCGTGTAGGAGACTTTGCATCTGACAAACAGAGTACAAATCTGACATCTTTTCTGTCCTTCTGCATATCTGCTTATGCCTATCCTTGCAAGTTTCTGTGCTTTATGATTGACACAGATTCCCTTACAAGCCACTAGTCCTCCATTTGAGATATCCTCTTATAAATGATTAATATACAGACATATTTTCCTCTAAAACATCATCTGTCATTGTCACGACGTGAGTTATTAAACTTCGAGTTTGCTAATCGCTAGGGTTCTATTATTTTATGTTCGGTCTGCAGAGTACGGGATCCACAAAGCACATTTACATACATTATCCTAATAACATGACTTACAAATCACCCAAATCCTATTCAAGAGATTTTGTAAAAATTCGTCTCATACCAATACTATGGCAGAATTCATGAAATTAACTCAGCTAAATCGGAATGTTGTAAGTTTAAAATTGATCAATTTTGCTGTGTTGAAGCTTGAATATGTTTTTTCATAGAATCCTTTACACTATTAGAGACAACTGGCAGAATTCTAGGATCGTCTATGGCTGGTAATATATAATCCGTTCTTAAATGCTCTTCGTCTACCAGCTCAGAAATAGACCTTGCAACGGCTATCATCAGATCTTCAGTAATGGTGCATACTCAAAGGTCTAACAACGCACGAAGCACGGATGGAAATACTGCAGCATTGTTTATTTGATTGGCAAAATCTAACCGACCCGTGGCAACAATCTCCGCACCGGCTGGTAGCGCCGCAGGAGGGACAATTTCAGGATGAGGATTGCTTAATGCAAATACTATAGGATTCTTATTCATGGATCTTACCATCCTCTCGTCAATCAAATTTGCCTTTCCTGACACTCCGATAAATACATCTGCCCCTTGAATGACGGAAGAAATACTTTCTCCTTTTGGGTGTTTTACATTTGAATGGTTAGCCATTTCTATCTTGTATTTACTTGAAGTGGACAAATCAACTCTATCACGGTGAAGTGGTCCCTTACTATCGGTTACTATGATGTTAGAACACCCAACCTCAGTTAGTATCCTAAATATCCCATATCCGGCAGACCCTGCACCTGCTATGACTACCTTTAGACGATCCATTTTCTTTTCTTTATTGACAAGTTTAAGAGCGTTAAATAATGCAGCTAATGTAATGATAGAAGTGCCATGTTGGTCATCATGAAAAACTGGAATAGATCACGTTTCTTGTAACCTATCTACTATTTCAAGCACTTTTGGAGATTCAATGTCTTCTATATTAATAGCTCCGAATGCTGGCTGGTCCTGTTAACTTAGCGATAAAGCTATAGCTACGAATATTCTCTCATATTCTATGAGCTTATCTGAACGTGAGAGAACATCCGCAGAGACAATACTGTATGCGTTGTACTTATATTTTCTAGGACTGAGTTCCAGAAATACATCTAGAGCAATACAACTATTTGGAGAAGATGGGGGAAGGAGTCATGTAGCTGTATGGAAATGGGTTCAGAGATTTAATCCTAGACATATTTACCGTTGTAAAAGAGTATCTGCTTTTCTAATTGATGAAACTATGTTGCAGATTGGTTCCGATCAAGCCTGGTTATGGATTGCAGCAGAACCAATACACAGACAAATCCTTGGAGTTTATGTCTCAAGACATAGGAATATGCTAGTTGCTGAATCATTCCTAAGATCATTAATCAAGATTTATGGAAAACATACTGTATATTCAGATGGTGGAACATGGTATCCAGAAGCATGTTCTTACCTTAGTCTTAAACACCTACTTCATTCACCGTATGAAAAGAGCATAGTTGAAAGAACCATAGAATATCTAAAGGATAGAACTGAAGCATTTGATGATTACTATCCATGTATGAGAGCTGGCTTATGCAATCTTGGACACGTTCACAAATGGCTAATTCTGTTTGTCTTCATGCATAATACCGTTGTCAAATCCAGTACTAAATTTGATAATCTAAGGAGGTGGAAATATCCCTAAGTTAACAGGACCGATTTATTGGTGGAAATCTTATTATAGCTATAAACATCTCTCGATAGATTCTCGTTAAAGTAAAAGTTCTCAGCCTCTTAATGAGCGTGTGGCGGTGGCGCACTACCTTTAGAAAGGGATTCATTAAACGTTCCTGATGCCTTCTCATGAAATTCTAAATTGGATTGATCTACTTTTACTGCTTGAGGAGGACAAACAGAGACACATGCCATGCACCAAATGCAGTCATGTTCCCTAATTGGGTCAGCTTTGTCAGTATAATCCTTCCGTTCTTCCTTTTCGCTGTTTCCTGTTCCATTGCTAGTAGCATTAGCCACCTCAGTAGCAGGTACATCATCCTCAGTTCTGTACCACTGGAAAACTTGTACTGGACAAGCCTCTATGCATGCTCCATCGGCCACGCATGAATCCCAGTCTATTGCTACCATAGTTCCATGTACACCTATAGGTACTATCTGTTCTCCTCTTGCCGTATATGCTGATTTTACTTCTTCGTTTTCTGCAGCTTCAGCAATCCTTCCTGGTCCCCACACATAGTGGTACTGCTCGCCATCTCCGAGAATATGTTTACCTATCACTT